>JAFXQI010000050.1 GCA_017527155.1 Kiritimatiellia bacterium | reverse complement strand
CGCCGAAGTCGAGGATGAGGCGTTCGGGGCCGCGGCGTCCGGAGGGCGGCGGCACGAAGTCGGCGGGTGCGGGCCCGTATTCGCCGGTCTTGGGGTCGAAGGTGAAGACCCCGCGCTGGCGGTTGCGGAAGATGTTGCGCTCTTCGTCGAGCACGAGACCGATGTTGACGTATTCGTGCCGGACGGTTCCGCCGGTGCGGACAGATCGAAGCCACTTGGCGTACTTGAGGCCGTTCTTTTTGTCGAAAGCGAGGAACATGATTCAGACTCCCGGATGTAGATATATTTGTTATTTCTAACTACAATACGCCGTCTCACCCCGGAAGCAAGCAAAATCTTTCGAGAATCCGCACTCCCTCCCCATGGTCAGAATTCAGGGCCGGGAATTACAGATCATTGGAAAATCCGCCGGGGCGGTCAGGAGAGGCGGGTGACGAGGGCGGAGAAGGGCGGGAGGGTGTCGTTTTCTTCGAGGGCGCCGTAGAGGGGGTGGCCGCGGAAGAGGTCGGGGGCGCGGACCAGGCGGCGGGGTTCTTCGCCGAGGTTCACCGCGCAGCGGACGAGGCGGCGGCCCAGGATGCGGTCGAAGCACACCACGGTGCGGTCGCGCGCGGGGGCGTCTTCGCCGGGGTCCACCAGGCGGCACGCGCCGTCGGTCAGTTCGGGGGTCTTGCGGCGGAGCGCGATGAGGTCCTTGAAGTAGGTGTACCAGGCGCGGCGGGTCTCGTAGCCGCGGTCGAAGAGGTTGCCTTCGAGTTCGACGCCTTCGGTGCGCCATTCGCGGCCGTCGGCGCCGATCAGCCGGCGGCCTTTGTCGCAGGGTTGGCAGCGGGCGTGGATGGACGGGCGGTCGAGGGCCCCGAATTCTTCGCCCGTCAGGATGAACGGGATGCACCGCGGCGACAGGAAGGCCAGGGCGTTCATGGCCCGGAAGCCGCCGGGACCGAAGCGGTAGAGGCCGCGGCCTTCGTCGTGGTTGTCGGTGTAGCGCGCGGTGAAGTGCGGGGCCGGGTAGCGGGGCGCGGCGTCTTCGTACTGCATGAGGGCGCGGCCCGCGGCGGCGGCGAGGCCGCCGTCCTGCCAGGCTTCGAGAAGGTCGTGGAAGTCGTGGTTGTGCGCGGCGTCCCCGGAGAGGCGGACGCGCGTGGCGCCGGTTCCGGCGTCGACGGCGTAGGCGTACTGGCAGATCTTGTAGAAGTCGTCGTCGTAGGCGGCGTCCATGCCGCGCGCGAAGAGGTCGAGGTTGTTGCCGAAGCCGTAGCATTCCGCCAGGAAGAGGAGACGCCGGGAGGGGTGGCGGCGGCGCAGCTCGGCGAGGGCTTCGTCCCAGAAGCTGCGGTCGTTGATGAAGTGCGCCATGTCGAGGCGGAAGCCGTCGATGCCGTCGGTCTCGCCCGCGGGCAGGCCGTCGGAGGGGCCGAGGGCGGAGAGCCAGTGGTCGTAGACGTCGATCATCGCGCGGCGGAGGGCCGGGTTGCGGTAGTCGAGTTTGGCGGTGTCGGACCAGTCGCAGTCGTAGAAGGCGCTGCCGTCGTCGGCCTTGACGTAGTAGTCGGGGTGGGTCGCCATCCAGACGTGGTCGCGCGCGGTGTGGTTCGGCGTGATGTCGAAGATCACTTTCAGCCGCAGGGCGTGGGCCTTGCGGACGACGTCGAGGAGTTCGGCCTTGGAGCCGTATTCGGGTTCGACGGCCGTGAAGTCGCGGGAGGAGTAGGGGGAGCCGATGCCTTTGCGGCCGAGGCGCCCGATGGGGTAGGGGGGGAGGAGGTAGAGGATCGTGAAGCCGAGGCGCTTGAGGCGCGGAAGCTGGCGGCGGAGGTAGGCCAGGGGCGATTCCTCGGCGGGACGCTCGGCCGCGGCTTCGGCGGCGTTGCGCGGCTCGCGCGCGGCCAGGGAACGGAGGTTGACTTGGTAGATGATGCCGCGGGCGGCCCAGTCGGAGGTGGAATTCGTCTTCATGGCGCGGGATGATACGCCGGGACGGGTGGGGCCTCAAGTCTTTGTGCAGGGGGGGCGGAAAAGGGAGGGCGGGGGAAAAGTCCATGGGCGGAAGGATGGTGGAAAACGGGCGAAAATGCAGGAGTTTTCCTTGATATCGCGAGAGGGCGGGGCGGGCGTGTTTTTGGGATGGAAAACGGGGGCGGGAAGGTGTGGAATGGAGGGGCGATGAACGAGAAGGCGACAATGGAAGACGGTGCGGGGCGGGAGGGGGTGCATCTGCGGGTGGCGGGGAAGGTGCAGGGGGTGGGGTTCCGTCCGGCGGCGTGGCGGGTGGCGCGGCGGTTGGGGCTGGGGGGATGGGTGCGGAACGATGCGGCGGGCGCGGAGGTGCTGTTGCTGGGGAACCGGGAGCGGTGCGGGAGGTTCCTGGAGGAGTTGCGAAGGGAGTTGCCGGGGGTGGCGGGAATCGAGGCGGTGGAGCGGAGGTGGCCGCCGCCGGCGGGGGTGCCGGAAGGGTCGCGGGAGGAGTTCGCGATCCTGGAGAGCCCGGATCCGGGAGTCGGGGTGCGGTCGGCGGGGGTGCTGCCGGACTTGGCGACGTGCCCGGAGTGCCTGCGGGAGATGGCCGATCCGAAGGACCGGCGGTATCTCTATCCGTTCACCAACTGCACGGCGTGCGGGCCGCGGAGCAGCATCCTGCTGCGGCTGCCGTACGACCGGCCGAACACGACGATGGGGGGCTTCAGGATGTGCAAGGCGTGCGAGGAGGAGTACCGGTCGCCGGGAAACCGCCGCTTCCACGCGCAGCCGAATGCGTGTCCGGCGTGCGGGCCGAGGCTGGAATGGGCGGAGTCCGGGGGCGGGCGGCGGGTGTTGCGGGAGGAGGCGCTGGAGGCGGCGCTGCGGGCGCTGCGGGAGGGGAAGATCGTGGCGGTGAAGGGGATCGGCGGGTTCCATCTGATGGTGGACGCGCGGGACGCGGCCGCGGTGGCGCGGTTGCGGCACCGCAAGCGGCGGGAGTCGAAACCGCTGGCGGTGATGTATCCGTCGATGGCGGCGCTGGAGGCGGATTGCGCGGTGTCGGCGGCGGAACGGCGGGCGCTGGGGTCGCCGGAGGCGCCGATCGTGCTGGTGTGGCGGCGGGCGGGGAGCATCTCGGTGGCGGCGGAGGAGTTGGCGCCGGGGTTGCCGTGGCTGGGGGTGTTCCTGCCGTATTCGCCGTTGCACCATCTGCTGCTGCGGGGCGTGGGGTTCCCGCTGGTCGCGACGAGCGGGAACTTGACCAACGAGCCGATCTGCACCGGCAACGAGGAGGCGCTGGCGCGGCTCGATGGGGTGGCGGACGCGTTCCTCCTGCATGACCGGCCGATTGCGCGGCCGTTGGATGACTCGGTGGTGGCGTACGGCGGAGAGGTGCGGGTGTGCGTGCGGCGGGGGCGCGGGATGGCGCCGTACTCGGTGCCGCTGCCGGGCGGGCCGGAGGGCGCGGTGGCGGCAGGCGGGGAACTGAAGAACGCGCCGGCGTTGTGCGTCGGGGGACAAGTGCTGGCGGGGCCGCACGTGGGGGACCTGGAGCACGAGGGGGCCGTGCGGCTGTGGGGGCGTACGGTGGCGGATTTGATGGCGTTGCGCGGGGTGGAGAAGCCGCGCGCGTGGGTGGCGGATGCGCATCCGGGATATGCGTCGGCGCGGGAGGCGGAGCGTGCGGCGGAGTCGGCGGGCGTGCCGTGCGTGCGGATCGCCCACCATGCGGCGCACGTGGCGGGGTGCATGGCGGAGAACGGGGTGGAGGGGCCCGCGCTGGGGATTGCGTGGGACGGTACGGGGTGGTGCGGGGACGGGGTGATCCGCGGCGGGGAGTTCCTGTCGTGCGAGAACCGGTGGACGGCGCGGCGGGTGGCGTCGTTGCGGGAGTTTCCGCTGGCGGGCGGGGATGCGGCGGCGAAGGAGCCGCGGCGTACGGCGCTGGGCATCTGGCACGAGCTGGGGGAGGCGGCCGGGAAGGATGGCGGATTCGCGCCGGAGGAGGCGGCGCTGGTGCGGTCGCAGCTGCGGGCGGGAGTGAACGTGTGGCGGTGCAGCAGCGCGGGGCGGCTGTTCGATGCGTTCGCGGCGCTGCTGGGGGTGTGCGCGGTCAACCGCCACGAAGGGGAGGCTCCGATGCGTCTCGAAGCGGAGGCGTGGAAGGCGGCGCGGGAGGGGGAAAAGGCGGAGTCGTATCCGTTCGGGTTGGAGGGCGACGTGCTGGACTGGGAACCGATGTGGCGCGAGGCCGCGGGGAGCACGGAGCCGGTGGCGCGGATTGCGCTGCGCATCCATGCGACGTTCGCGGCGATGATGCGGGCGGTGGCGCGGCGGGAGGGGGTGGGGGACGTATGCCTGTCGGGCGGATGTTTCCAGAACCGGCTGCTGCTGCGGATGGCGATGGAGGGGCTGGCGGCGGACGGGTTCCGGGTGCACGTGCAGCGGGAGGTGCCGCCGAACGACGCGGGGGTGGGGTTCGGGCAGCTGGCGGCGGTGGCGGTGGGGCGGGAGGGGTGAGGGGGGCGGGACTTGGCGACTTGCGACTTGCGACTTGGAGGAGGCCGCCGGGAAACAAGTCGCAAGTCGCAAGTCGCCAAGTCGAAAACGCCCCGCCGGGGAGGGCGGGGCGGAATGGAATTGCAACGGGGGGCGGGGGGTGCTACAAACGGGGCATTCTCCGGGCGGTTAGCTCAGTTGGTCAGAGCGTCACGTTTACACCGTGAATGTCGGGGGTTCGAGCCCCTCACCGCCCACCATCCGTGCAGGGGGCGCGGATCAGTCTTCCTGGGGCTGGAAGGAATCCTTGCCGACGCCGCAGACGGGGCAGACCCAGGAATCCGGGATATCTTCGAAGGCCGTGCCGGGCGCGATGCCGCCGTCGGGGTCGCCCTGGGCGGGGTCGTAGACGTATCCGCAAACGAGGCAGACGTATTTCATGGGTTCTCCTTTGGTTGGGGTTGGGGGTTCTTTTACAACAGGGGTGCGCGGGAGGGGTCCTTGCGGAGGCGGTTCACCAGCGCCTTGATGTCCTGCGCCTTGTCCTTGCGGCAGACGAGCGTGACGCCGGGCGCCTGCACGACGACGAGGCCTTCGACGCCGACGAGCGCGGTGAGGCGTCCGTCGCCGCCGACGACGATGTTGGAGGAGGCGCCGAGGAGTTCGACGTCGCCGAGGGTGGCGTTCTTCGCGCCGTCCAGCGGGAGGTGGGCTTCGAGGGCCGGCCAGGACCCGACGTCGTCCCAGGCGAAGGTGCCGCGGCACATGACGACGTTGGGCGCCTTTTCCATGACGGCGTAGTCGATGGAAATCTTTTCGAGGGCGGGGAAATCGCGCGCGAGGGCGGCGTCGAAGGCGTCGTCGTCCGGCTCGGCGGCCCAGGCGCGGGCGAGGGCGGCGAGCTGCGGGCGGAACCGGTCGAAGGCTTCGAGGATGCGCCGGGCGGACCAGACGAACATGCCGGAGTTCCAGGCGTATTCGCCGGAGGCGACGTAGGCGCGGGCGGTCTCGGTGTCGGGTTTTTCGACGAAGCGGCGGACGCGGTAGAAGGGGACGCCGCCGGCGGTGGTCCATTCGTCCCCGGCCTGGATGTAGCCGAAGCCGGAGCTGGGGAAGGCGGGCGGGATGCCGATGGTCATCAGCACGTCTTCGGCGGCGCACAGGCGCAGGCCCTGCGCCAGGATGTTGCGGAAGACGGGGAGGTCGCCGATGATGTGGTCGGCGGTCAGGACGCAGAAGACCGCCTCGGGATCGCGGTGGAGGATCCACGCGGTGGCGGCGGCGATGGCGGCGGCGGTGTCGCGGCCGACGGGTTCGCCGAGGACCGCGGCGGGATGGTCCGGGCCGAGGAGTTCGCGGATGGGCCCGACGAGGGAGGCGTTGGTGGAGACGAGGACGTGGTCGGGCGGGACGACGCCGTCGAGCCGGTCGATGGCCTGCATGACGAGCGGCTTGCCGCCGGCGAGGGCGAGCAGCTGCTTGGGGCGGCGCTCGGTGCTGAGCGGCCAGAAGCGTTCGCCCTTGCCGCCGGCCATCACGACCGCGTAGGCGTGGGAGAAGACGGAATCGGTCATGGCGGACTCCTCGGGAGAGGGTGGGGGAGGGATCAGAAGACGACGGGCTTCATCCAGTCGGGGATGTCGTCGTTTGCCGGGGCGGGCGCGGGGGCCTGGGCGGGTTCGAAGGAATCGAACGCTTCGAGGGCCGCGGCTTCGGCTTCGGCGACTTCGGCGGCTTCGGCGACTTCGGCGGCGACGGCGGCCTCGGCTTCGAGGGCGGCCTGGAGTTCGGCTTCGGCGCGCTCGGCGGCTTCGCGTTCGCGGCGGGCCTTCTTGGCGGCCTTCTTGGCGGCCTGGCGGGCGGCGCGTTCGTCGGCTTTGCTCTGTTCGGCGGCGGCCTGGGCGGCGGCGAGCTGTTCGGCGGCGGCGCGTTCCTCGGCGGCGAGCCGTTCGGCGCGTTCGGCTTCCTCACGGGCGATTTGCTCGGCTTCCTCGCGGGCGGCCTGTTCGGCGGCGAGACGGGCGTCGAGTTCGGCCTGCTGGTCGGCGAGGGCGGCGAGATCGGCTTCCATCTGCGCCTTTTCGGCGAGGAGGGCTTCCTGGCGTTCGGCGTCTTCGCGGGCGGCGCGTTCGGCGTCTTCGCGGGCGGCCTGTTCGGCGGCGAGGACTTCGCGGGCCATGCGGGAGCGTTCGGCGAGAGCGGCCTTTTCGGATTCGATGCGGGCGGCGAGGGCGTCGCGTTCCTTCTGCACGGCTTCGCGTGCGGCGGCCCGTGCGGCGGCTTCGCGTTCCTGCTCCTCGCGGGCTTCCATGGCGGCGAGGGCCTGGGCTTCCTCTTCGCGGAGGCGCTGCTCGTCGGCGCGGCGGGCGGCCTCGGCTTCGCGGCGTTCGCGTTCGAGCTGGGCGCGTTCCTCGGCTTCGGCCTTCTTGCGGGCGGCGGCTTCGGCCTTGGCGCGCTTGGCTTCGGCTTCCTGCTGGCGCTTCGCTTCGCGGATGGCTTCCTTGCGGCGGAGGACTTCCTGGCGCTCGGCCTCGCGCCGGCGGGCTTCCTGGGCGGCCAGCTCGGCCTTGGTGGGTTGCAGGCTCACGAGGGGAACGAGGGCGACGGGGGCCTGTTCGTCCATGGGGGCGACGTGGTAGCTGTCGGAGGCGGCGGGCTCCGGCTCGGGCTCGGGTTCTGCTTCCGGCTCGGGCTCTGCTTCCGGCTCGGGTTCGGCTTCGGCGACCGGCTCGGACTCGGCGACCGGCTCGGGCTCGGCGGGGGACTCGATGATATCGATGTCATCGATGGGTTCGAGAGAATCGACCGTTTCGGTGACGTCGGCCTCTGGCTCGGGTTCGGCTTCGGGCTCGGCCGGAAGTTCGATTTCGGTTTCCGCGACGGCGACTTCCTCTTCTTCGAGGACGAGGGGGTCGGTTTCGGCGGAGAGGGTGTCTTCGGCTTCTCCGGGCTCTTCCGCGGGAAGGGGTTCCTCTTCCTGGCCGTCGAAGAGGGAGTCGAAGTCGGAGAGGTCCTCGATGGCGGGCGGCACGGCGGCGATTTCGATGGGGAGGGCCGGCGGAGGCTCGATTTCCGCTTCCGCTTCGGGTTCGGGTTCCGCAACAGGCTCGGGCTCGGGTTCGGCGACCGGTTCCGGTTCGGAGGGCGTTTCGGGGATTTCGATGTCGTCGATGTCGTCGGTGGTTTCGATGGCCTCGACCGCTTCGGGGATGTCCTCGGGGATGGCGGGCTCGGGATCGGGCTCGGGCGCGGGCTCCGTGATGTCCACGATGCCGGTCATGACGTCGGCCCAGGACGGGGGTTCGTCGGGAATTTCTTCGGCGGGAGGGGAGGGGAGGTCGACGTCGTCTTCGGCGAGGTATTCGGGGGCGGGGGGGACGGGGGGATTGGCGAGGACGTCGGTCCAGCGTTCCTCCTGGGTGGGGAGGGTTTCGACGCTGTAGGCGGCGTCGAGGATGAGGTAGTAGCGGCGGTTGAACTGGTCGACGGTGCCGCCGAAGGTGTATTCCGTGTCCGCGGGCAGGGCGAGGAACGGGGCGGAGAGGTCTTCGCGGACCCAGGCGGTGCCGGCGGTCTTCAGTTCGATGGGAATGTAGGTGCGGCGGTCGAGGCGCTGGGGCTTGTTGTCGGTGGCGGCGGCGGTGATTTCGTCGCGGAAGGCGATCGACCGCGCCCAAGCGTCCTGCGGGCGTTTGCGGAGAGTGGCGGCTTCGATGTCGGCGTAGGTGCCGGCCATGCCGGAAGAGGCCAGCTGCCCCCACGCGCAGGAAGCGGCGGCGAGGGCGGCGGAAAGGAAGAGAACGGTTCGGATTTGGTTCATGGATGGGTCTCCGTAAAACGTTTGGAAATTCATACCGCAAAAGGGGGTTGGGGCGCAAGCGGAAAGGGGGGCGGAAAACACCTTTCCTGCGGCTGGCAGGAGGTGGGGGCGGGGCGTCCTGGGCGGCCCCGGTGGTTCTTGCGCGCCGACGACGCCCGCCATGAACGTGCCTTCTCTTCCGGGATTGCTTCCGCACCGGATTCCCGCTAGGCTGGAGACGTAAACGAAAGCGAGGTTTTCCGATGTCCTTCCCCTGCATTCCCGTCGCCTCCCCCCTGCACGACGCGGCCTCCCTGGAGGCCGCCACCGGCGCCTTCCATCGCGCCCTCCAGTCCATCGGCGGTGCCCCCGCCCCGGACCCCGTTCCGGCCGCCGCCGACACCCCCTTCTGGTTCGTCCTCACCGGCGGCGTCGAAGGCGAAGTCCTGCGCCGCATCGACGCCTGGCGCGCCGCCGGCGGCCGCGGCCCCGTACTGGTCGTCGCCCATCCCGGCCACAACTCCCTCCCCGCCTCCATCGAAATCCTCGCCCGTGTCCGCCAGCTCGGCGGCGAGGGCCGCCTCCACCTCCTCCGCGCCCCCGACGACGCCGGAACCCTCTCCGCCATCGCCCGTACCGCCAAGGCCCTCGACGCCAACCGCCGCCTCGCCGGCGAACGCATCGGGCAGATCGGCGCCCCGTCCGACTGGCTCGTCGCCAGCTCCCACGACGCCGCCACCGTACGCCGCCGCTTCGGGGCCGAACTCGTACCCGTCACCCTCGACGAAGTCCGCACCCTCATGCGCCAAGAGCAGGCGACGCCGCCCACTCCGTCCGAACTCGCCCCCTGGCGCGGCGCCACCTCCCGCGACGGCGTGTCCGAATCCGCCTACGCCCAGGCCGTCGCCCTCCACCGGGCCCTGAAGGCCGTCGTGGCCAAGTACGCCCTCTCCGCCATCACCGTCCGCTGCTTCGACTGGGTCCGCCAGGACGGCACCACCGGCTGCCTGGCCCTCGCCCTGCTGGCCGACTCCGGAATCAGCGCCGGATGCGAAGGCGACATCCCGTCCATCCTCGCCCTCCGCTGGCTCTGGCACCTGACCGGCCGCCCCGCCTGGATGGCCAACCCCGCCGCCCTAGACCCCGCCACCGGCGACCTCCGTCTCGCCCACTGCACCATCCCTCTCGGCCTCGTCGGCTCCTACGCCTTCAAGACGCACTTCGAATCCGGGCTCGGCCTCGGCATCGACGGCACCCTCCCGCGCGGCCCCGTCACCCTCCTCCGCCTCGGCGGCGCCGACCTCGGCGAATGCTGGTGCGCCGAAGGCGAACTCCTCGCCGACACCCACGACGACGGCCAATGCCGCACCCAGGCCCTCGTCCGCATCCCCTCCGACGCCCTGGACCTCCTCCTCTCCCGCCCCCTCGGCAACCACCTCGTCCTCGCCCCCGGCCACCACCGCGCCCTCCTCACCGAAGCCTTCTCCCTCCTCGACGCCCGCGCCTGAAGCTCCACCCCGTAGGGGGCTGCCGTGGCGGCTCCGTCGGCCACCCCGTCGGGCACGCGGAAAACAAAAAATCCCTTGTGCCGCCCATCGACGGCACAAGGGACGACCTCGCGGCTGGAACCGCGTCAGTACGCCTTCGCCATCAGGACGCGCCGTTCGCTCGGCTTCCCGGTCAGGATGCAGGTCCCCGCGCCGCGCGCGGCCTCGGGGATCTGGTCGTCGAACGGGATGCACCGGATGCTCGTCTCGTAGCGCTTGGCCATCTCTTCCTCTTCGGCGCGGCCGCCCGCCCAGTGCACCCAGGCGAATCCGCCGCCTTCTTCCTTGAAGAATTTCTCGAAGTCTTCCAGCGTGTCGATGACGCGCGTCTTCTTCTCGCGGATCTTCCGCGCCCGCTCCAGCAGCTCCTTCTGCAGCGTGTCCAGCAACGCCGGCAGCCCGTCGATGGCCTCCTGGCGAGGAACGAACTGCTTCTTGCGCTTGCGGAGCTCCTGCTCGGTCTCGCCGTCGTTTTCGATGACGAACCGCCGCACCAGGCAGAGCGACCCCTTCTCCAGGTCGCGCGGCCCGACCTCGATGCGAACCGGCACGCCCTTGCGCTCCCACTCGTAGTACTTCGCGCCGGGTTGCATGCCTTCGCGGTCGTCCACCTTGACGCGGATGTCCTTGGCCTTGAGCGCGTCGGCGACGGCGTTGGCCTCGGCGGTCGTCGCGGCCTGCTCCTCGGCGGTCTTGTAAATCGGAATCACGACAACCTGCACCGGCGCGAGCTTCGGCGGCAGCACCAGCCCGTTGTCGTCGGAGTGCGTCATGATGAGCGCCCCGATCAGGCGCGTCGAGACGCCCCAGCTCGTCGCGTGCACGTATTCGAGCTGGCCTTCCTTGTTGAGGAACTTGACGTCGGCGCTCTTCGCGAAGTTCTGCCCGAGGTAGTGGCTCGTGCCCATCTGGAGGGCCTTGCCGTCCTGCATCATGCCTTCGATGCACTGCGTGTCCACGGCGCCGGCGAAGCGTTCGCCCTCGGTCTTGTGTCCGCGCACCACGGGCACCGCCATGACGTTTTCCGCCACGTCCGCGTAGACCTCGAGCATCCGCGAGACCTCCTCGCGCGCCTCGGCCTCCGTCGCGTGTGCCGTGTGCCCCTCCTGCCACAGGAACTCGGCCGTCCGCAGGAACAGCCGCGTGCGCATCTCCCAGCGCACCACGTTCGCCCACTGGTTGACCAGGATGGGCAGATCGCGGTAGCTCTGGATCCAGTTCTTGTACTGGTTCCAGATGATCGTTTCGCTCGTCGGACGCACGATCAGCGGCTCTTCCAGCTTGGATTCGGGGTCCACGCCGACCTTGCCGTCCACGGCCTTGAGCCGGTAGTGCGTGACCACCGCGCATTCCTTCGCGAACCCGGCCGCGTGCTCCTCCTCCTTCGCCAGCAGGGAGAGCGGGATGAAAATCGGGAAGTACGCGTTCGAGTGCCCGGTCGCCTTGAACCGGTCGTCCAGCTCGCGCTGCAACCGCTCCCAGATGGCGTACCCGTGCGGCTTGATGACCATGCACCCGCGGACGGACGAATGCTCGGCGAGGTCGCCGCGCTTGACGACGTCCAGGTACCACTGCCCGTAGTCGCGGACGCGCGGGGTGATGCCGTCGGATGCCTGCTGCGGGGCGCCCTTGGCGGGTTTGGCGGATGCATTGGGATTGCTCATGGTGTCTACTCCGGGAATCGGTGGATTTTTCGTTTTCCGCCGATTTTGGCGCGCCCCCCCCGTTTTGTCAACCGCCCCGACGCGGCCCGGATCGTTGACGGATCGTTCGTCCCTCCCTCCCGCGGACGGCCCGCACGCATCCTCCCGCGTTCCCATCCCCTCCCCATTCGCACCCACTCGCGATATCAAGGAAAACCCATTGAAATCCAATGGATTTCCATCATCGCAATCCCCATGAAAACCACCCTGTTCCCGTGACAAAAACCCGCCCCGTCCGGTACCAATCCCGGACGGGGCGGGCTTATCATCGGCGAACTCTCTCGCCGGATCTCAGTACCCGTAGCGCCAGCGCGGAGGAGGCGGCGGGGGCGGCGGGTACCCGTACACCACCGGTGCCGGCGAGTACGTGGTGTAGGTCACGGTGGCGCCCGGCGTGCCGTAGACCACCACCGGCCGCGGCGGAGGCGGCGGGGGAGGCGGGGGCGGCGGCGGGTTCGCCAACCGGAACACCGAGTCCACGACCCCGAACGTCAGCCCCGCGATCGCGGCACCCGCGATGAAGTCCCCGCCGTGGTGGCGGTGGTGGTGGTGATGGTAATGGGCCGGAGGCGGCGGCGGACCGTGCCAGTGGCCGGGACCGTGCGGCCCCGCGACCGCCGACGGCGCCGCGGCCAGCATGACCGCCGCGATCACCGGGAACGCCACCATCCGGACCAACCACTTGCTGTTCGTTTTCTTTTCCATGCGATGTCTCCTTTCGGATTCCTTTCTTTCGCCCCATCCAGTCGCATGACCCTTCCGCCGGGTTACAGGCCCGGCGAAAAAATTCCGTCCCCGCCGCCGGCGCCCCCTACTTCCCGACGGACTGGGCCATCACGATCCACCACCCCCCGGGCAAATCCAGTGCCGCCGCCAGTTCCTCCGCCGGCCACGACCCGCGCACCACGTTCTTGAGGCCTTCCGACGCGCAAGCCAGCGCCACCCCCTGTGCCGCGCATCCGGCCTCGAACGCACCGTTCCGGGCAATGGCCTCGAGCGGTACCCCCTTGCCCGCCTGCACCGACGGATCCACCGCATACACCAGATTCACGGTCGCTTCCCCCGCGAACCCCTGCTTCCCGCTCGCCGCCCGCCAATCCCCCGCCTTCAGGAAGCGCAATGCATTCTTTTCCGGCAGGTACAGCCAGATTCCTTTCCCGTCCAGCACGAACACCCGCAGATCCCGCGAATCCAGCGCCGTCGGGATGGTCAGCCGGCCGTCGTCCCGGTTCACCCCCGCCGCCGCCCAGAGAATCCGTCCCAGCACTTCGTCCGGCAACGATTCGCCCCCGTCGAAATCCCGTGATGCCCGCCGCATGGCCAGCGCCTCGTACACCCCCATCCCCCCATCGTGCCCGGGAAACGGCAACACCCTCACCACACCGGCTTCCGGCCCCGCCGGGGCCGTCCGTTCCGCTCCGCCCGGCCCCGCCAGCAGCGTGCACAACCCGACCACCCCCATCGCCACCAAACCCGCGCCCAGCCACTTGTGTTCCATCACCGTTCCTCCGTATCCTTATCTCGTTCCACCCCCATACCACATTCCCGCCCATCCCGCCAGCCCATTCCCCCGTTCCCGCCCTTCCTCTCCGCGCGGCCGATTTCGCCAATCCGGGCTTTCTGGGCTTTCCGGCTTGACGCGGCGCGCCGAACCGCTATCATGCGCCGACATTTGTGAAAGAGAAGGTACCAACATGAAGACAGCCCTTTTGGAAAAGATCGAACAGAGCCAGCTCAAGGACAAGGAAGCCGTCCCGCAGTTCAACGTCGGCGACAGCGTCCGCGTGCACGTCAAGATCAAGGAAGGCGACAAGGAACGCATCCAGGTCTACTCCGGCGTGGTCATCGCGCGCGACGGCGGCGGCTCCAACGAAACCTTCACCGTCCGCCGCGTCTCCTACGGCGAGGGCGTCGAGCGCGTGTTCCCCATCCACTCGCCCTACGTCGTCAAGGTCGAAGTCGAGCGCCGCTCCCTCGTCCGCCGCGCCAAGCTCTACTACCTGCGCAACCGCACCAGCAAGCAGGCCCGCCTCAAAGAGGCCAAGTAAGCCCGCCTGAAATCCCTCCCTTGGACCCCGTCCCCTCCATGCTCCGCCACGAGCGCGCGGCATGGGAGGACGGGTTTTCGTGCGTCTGCGGCATCGACGAAGCCGGACGCGGCCCCCTCGCCGGACCCGTGCACGCGGCGGCGGTCGTGTTCGAGCGCGGGTTTCTCGAACGCGAAGCCACGGCGTCCCTTGTCCGCCTCACCGATTCCAAGCAGCTCACCGCCGCGCAGCGAGACGCCTTCTACGCCCTCCTTTCCGCCTGTCCGTCGGCCCGAATCGGTCTCGGCGTCGCGTCGGTGGACGAAATCGACACGCTGAACATCCTCAACGCCAATTATCTCGCCATGCGCCGCGCCGTCGCCGCGCTGGGCGACCCGCAGCCCGATCTTGCCATCGTCGACGGCAACCCCGTCAAGGGGCTCCCCATCCCCCACCGCGCCATCGTCAAGGGCGACGCCTCCAGCCTCTCCATCGCCGCCGCCAGCATCGTCGCCAAGGTCACGCGCGACCGCTGGATGGACGAGCAGGACGCCCTCTGGCCCGGCTACGGCTTCGCCCGCCACAAGGGCTACGGCACGCGCCAGCACCTCGACGCGCTCCGCCGGCTCGGCCCGTGCCCCATCCACCGGCGGTCGTTCGGCCCGGTGTCGCAGCTGACGCTCCCCTTCTAGGTCCATCCGTGAAACCCATTTTCCAGAATGCACCCACTGTTTGCCCGGCGGCGAGGGGACTCGCCGCCCTACCCGCGCTGAGCGCAAGCGATGGGATACCCTTGCAATCGTCGGGTAGGGCGGGCAGTCCCCTGCCCGCCGCGTCCATGGAATTCCGATGCATCGTTGCCGATTCACGCGGATGCAATGGTTCGTCTCCACAAGCCACGCTGTTTTCCGAACGGTCCTGACATTGCCATGTCCCGCCGCCGTCCCCGTCCCAGTCGCCTCCGCCACATCCTCCAGGGCATCTGGCTGTTCCTCGGACTCCCCGAATGCCGGCCGCTTTTCCCGCGCAGGACGAAAGCGAAGAAGCCGCCCACCGAGGCCGCGATCACCGGCGCCTGGGGCGAAGACCTCGCCGAAGACTTCCTCCGGCGCGCGGGATACCGCATTCTCGGGCGGAACGTGCGGTTCGGCCCCGAGCGCGAGATCGACATCGTGGCGCGCACCCCGCGCCGCGCGGGGGAACCGCCGGCGCTGGTCTTCGTCGAAGTCAAGACCCGTTCCGACGAAACCCTCGGCCGCCCCTTCGCCGCCGTGGACGACGCGAAACGCCGCGCCCTGGTCCGCGCCGCCGCGCTCTATCTCCGCAAACTGCGCGAGCGGCCCGCGTACGTCCGGTTCGACGTCGTGGAAGTGGTGGGGCATCCCCAGCTCCCCACGGAACCCGTGGTGCGGCACATCGAGAACGCGTTCACGCTGCCGGGGAACGGGCGGCTGCCCGTGTGAAGGGCGGGGTAGGGGGGAGGGGATTTGGCGACTTGGGACTTGCGACTTGGGGCTGGAGGTGGTTTGAGATTACGGAAAAAAGTGGCGATTTCCTGTGGTTTGGAGGCCATTCTCCCCGCCATGAACGACAGGGGGCTCCGGCGGTTGCGCCCGCCCGAACGTTAGCGTTGCGGCGGAGGGCGCGGCGGTATATCGTGGGGCCATGCAAGGGAACGAAAACAACGGTGGGGCGCGGGTCGTGGCGGAAGGCCGCTTCCTGCGCTTCGTGGTGCGGAACGGATGGGAATACGTGGAGCGGCGCAAGCTCAGCGGCATCGTGGTGCTGATCGCCGCGACCCGCTCCGGGAGCCTCCTGCTGGTGACGCAACCGCGCGAGCCGGTGGGCGGACGCGTCGTCGAGCTGCCGGCCGGACTCGCCGGCGACGAGGACGCCTTCGAGGGCGAATCCCTCGCCGCCGCCGCCCGCCGCGAGCTCCTCGAAGAGACGGGATTCGAGGCCGCGCGCGTCGAGCCGGTCGTGTCCGGTCCGCCGAGCGCCGGGGTTTCCAGCGAAGTCGTGACCCTCTACTGGGCACCCGACTGCGTCCGCACCGCGCGCGGCGGCGGAGTGGGCAACGAAAAGATCCGCGTGCACGCCGTTCCCCTCCGCCGCGTCGAGGAATGGCTCGGGCGCATGCAGCGCCTCGGCTTCCAGATCGATCCCAAGGTGCTGGCCGGCCTCTACGTCGCCCGGCGCCGCCTCCGCCCGAAAGGAGACCGCCCGTGAGCGCCGCCGAAACAACCGCCTGCGAAGTCCCCGCCGCCGCCCGCCTCTCCCTGGAGTGCCCGCACGTGCTGGCGCTGCCGAACGGCAAGTGGCTCGTCTCCTTCGACCAGACGGGCCCCGACGTCAAGGACCAGCCCGGCAAGAAGAAACAGGACGACCGCCGCCGCTGGATGCAGGGCCGCGTCTACGCCTCCTCCGACGAAGGCGCCACCTGGAAACTCTCCGCCACGTACCCCTTCCGCCGCGCGACCCTCTTCCGGGACGGCGGCGACGTCTACCTCCTCGGCGAAGCCTCCGGCGCCCTCCAGCTCATGCGCTCGCCCGACGGCGGCGGCAGCTGGTCGGCCCCCATGGAACTGACCTCCCCCTCCGCCGACCGCGGCCTCCTGCTGGCCCCCGGCGCCATCGAAGCCGTCGAATCCTCGTGGATGCTGGCCGTGCGCGTCCCCTCCGGCGACGGCCTCGGCCTGCAGCTCTACCGCGCCCCCCGCGGCGCCAGCCTCATGAACCGCAAGGCCTGGACCGCCGGTCCCGCCGGCGACTCCATGCCGCCCGCGGGCGCGTGGCGTCCCGACGCCGGGTTCGCGGTGCCCGTCGGCTCCGCCAAGCCCGGCTGGCGCAATCCCGTGCCCGTCTTCGTACCCTCCTCCGTCGCCGGCGAGCCCCTCGTGGTGGTGCCGGGCGCGACGTCGAGCGGCCGCGCCGGCTGGTGCGTCTGGATGCAGACCGATCCGGTATCCCTCCGCGCCGCCCCCGTCCGCACGCCCGACGGCGAACCCTGGTACTGGCGCCCGTGGCCCGGCGGACACGACACCTTCGCCGTCGCCCGCGACCCCGCGTCCGGCCTCTACGCCCTCGCCGCCCAGCAGCCCACCGGCCCCGCCTGGCCCGCGCGCGCCGCAGCCGCGGCCACCCGTCGGCGCATCGGACTGTGGGCGTCCGACGACCTCGTCGATTGGCGCCCCCTCGGGACCCTCTTCGCCGGCGGCGACACCCCCGACGGCCTGCGCGCCGACCCCGCCATCGCCTTCAGCGGCGGCTCCCTCGTCGCCGTATGCCGCGCCGGCGGTCCCGCCAGCCGCAACGACCGCGACGGCCGGCGCATCCTCTGCCGCCGCATTCCCGACTTCCGCCGCCTGGCCGCCGCCGACCGTATCGGCACCGCACCATGAAGATCGCCCACTGGGTCTACCACCTCATCCGCGGCGGCACCGAAGGCCAGTGCGCCCGCTGCGCCATCGGCCTCGCCGCGCGCGGGTGGAACCAGCGCGTCCTCGTCTTCCGCCGTACCGGCCACTTCCTCTCCCCCGTCGAAGCCGCCTGCGGCCCCGTGAAGGAAATTCCCATCCGCCACCTCCTCCGCCCCTCCACCCTCGCCGAAATCCTCCGCCTCGCCCGCTGGTTGCGCGCCGAAAAAATCGACCTCCTCCACACCTGGGACGCCGACGCCGCCATCTTCGGCGCCCTCGCCGCGCGCCTCGCCCGCATCCCCCTCGTCACCAGCCGCCGCGACCTCGGCGCCATCTATCCCCCGTGGAAACAGCGCATGCTCGACCGCGCCGACCGCCAGGCCGTGCGCGTCGTCGTCAACGCCCAAGCCATCCACGACCACTTCGCCGCCCGCGGCCTCCCCGCGGACAAGATGGCACTCATCCCCAACCTCCTTCCCCTCCCCGACGAACAAGGCCCAACCCTCCTCCCCGCCGACGGCGCCTGGCGCCGCCTCCTTCCACCCGGCCCCCGCCTCGCCGTCGTCAACCGCCTCGACCCCGAAAAAAACACCGGTCTCCTCGTCGAAGCCCTTTCCCTCGTCCGCAAGGAAGTCCCCGACGCCTCCCTCGTGGTTGTCGGCGACGGCCCCGAACGCCCCGCATTGGAAGCCCGCGCCGCCGCCCTCGGCCTCGGTCCCGACGCCATTGCCTTCCTCGGCGACCTCGACCGCGTGCCCGCCCTGCTGCCCCTGTGCTCCATCGGGGCCCTCGTTCCGACCTCCAACGAAGGCACCTCCAACACCCTCCTCGAATACATGGCGGCGGGCCTCCCCGCCATCGCGACCGACTGCGGCGGCAACGCCGAACTCCTCGGCCGCGACTCCGCCCGCGGCCTGCTCCTGCCCGCCCATCCCACACCCCGCGAGACCGCGGACCGCTGGCTCGCCCTCCTCCGCGACCCCGCCCTCGCCAAGCGCCTCGGCGCCTCCGCCCGCGACTTCGTCCTCGCCCGCCACGCCCCCGCCGCCGTACTGGACCGCTGGGAAGCCTTCTACCGCTCCCTCCTGTCATAACTGTTCGCCCAGCACGACCTGGGACACCGGTGGGCCGAGTTCTCCGAGCGAGCCGTCCCTCCCGTCTGTACGCCTTGCACGGAGTGCTGCCGGACGCGCAGAAGCGCGTCCCTCCCCCGGATACGAAAACGCCCGGCGGGAAAGCCGCCGGGCGCCGGGAAGAAGATGGTCCTGAATGTCACTCTGCAGCAGCCTCGGCAGCGGCCTCGGCCTTGTCGGAGCCCTTGTCGAGGGCCTTCATGACGGCGTCCTTGGCCTTGCCGGCGGATTCGCCGATGGCATCGGCGGCGTCGGACGCGGCTTCCTGGACGGCGTCCATGCCGGCGGAAAGGGCGTCGGCGGCCTTGGCCGCGGCCTTCTTCGCGCTGTCCGCGGCATCGGAGAGGGCATCGCCGGCCTTGGAGGCGATGTCGGAGGCGGCATCGGCCGCGTCATCCGCGGAATCCGCGGTGGCCTCGGCCACGTCCGCGGCGGCGTCCGCGGCGGCATCTGCGGCGCCGGAGGCGTTTCCGGCGGCTTCTTCCGCGACATCGGCAACCGTCTCGACGACGGCCGCCACGGCGTTGCCGTCGGCATCCTGCGCGACTGCGACGGTTTCTTCCACCACGGCGGAAGCGGGTTCTTCGGCGGTGGGCGCGGCTTCCTCCGCTTCGGCGGGGGCGTCGATGGGCAGTTCGGGCTCTTCGGTTTCCGGGACGGCAAAGTCGCCGAACCGTTCGATCCGCGCACTCTTCTGCAGCCCTTCGAGGTACTGGGCGACGGCCATGCGCTGGCGCTGGGCGGAGAGGAGTTCGGCGATGCGGTCCTTGACTTCGTCGAAGTCGGGCGTCTTGCCTTCCTGGTGGTCGGTGACCTTGATCAGGTGGTAGCCGAAGGAGGTCTCGACGATGTCGCCGACCTGGCCGGGTTCCTGGGAAAACGCGGCATCCTCGAAGGGGGGGACCATCTGGCCGCGGCCGAAAGACCCGAGGTCGCCGCCGTTGTTCTTGCTGGGGCAGTCGGAGTTGGCGGCGGCGAGTTCGGCGAAGTCGGCGCCGTCGAGGATCTGCTGGCGGATGCCCGCGAGGCGTTCGCGCTTGGCGGCCTTGGCGGCATCGTCGTCGCCGTCCTCGAAGGCGATGAGGATGTGGCTGGCGGTCACGCTCTCGGGCTGCGCGAAACCGTCCCGGTTTTCGTCGTAGAAGGCCCGCACTTCGGCTTCGTCGGGTTCGCCGGCGGATTCGACCTGGCGGAGGACGAGGCGGCGCATCTTCATCTGCTCGCGGAGATCGTCTTCGGTGGCGCCGCTTTCTTCGAGGTATTGTTCGACGGTGATGCCTTCGGGGAGGGCCTCGGCGAGTTCGCCCAGGTCGTGCTGGTAATCCTCGTCGGTCAGCTCGATGCCGGCCTCTTCGACGGCATCGCGCATGATCTGGCGCATGACGAGTTCGTTGAGGATGTTCTCGCGGATCTGCGGGAGAACGGCTTCGAGCTGCCCCGGGGGAATCCGGCCGCCCATCTGGGCCATGAAGCGGTCGAGCATGTCCTGGATTTCGCCTTCGGTGATGTCGTGGCCGTTCACGGTCGCGGCCACGGTGGCGGGATCGGCGGCGGGCGCGGGAGCCGCGGCGATCTTGGTCCAAGTGGTGTTGCCAATCGTCAGGGTGAAGTCCATTGTACCACCAGTAGCACGGACAATAGCCTGATCGTCAAGTTTCTCCTCCGTCTGGCCAATCAACTTATTTGTTGAATTATCATAGATATAAGTGATTTTCTTCCTGTCATACTGTACATCAACTACGACATCGTTGAAGTCGAAGTCGTCGGTGGTACCCAGGTCTTCCATGAAGTAGCGCTTCGTACGAGCAGTCTCAACTTCCTCTACGCGCTCTGTCGGAGGCACGGGTTTGCCATAGACCATGAACACCAGGTCCTCAAAGTCGTTGTCGCCGCTTTTCTTATCCTCACAGCCAATGATCGTTACCTGATAGTCGGAGGGCACATCTGTGGGCTTCTCGGCTCTCTCCAGCGAAATCATCATCCCTTCCAAAGAAGTGTAATTGTCTGGCTTGTTTTGATTCTGATTTTCCAGATATTTCAGATAGGCGTCATATCCTAAGTCATAACTGCCGTTCTTCCATACTTTCAAATAGAAGTATATCTCCTTATCTACTGGGAGATTTGTGAAAGTATAGGTGGGAGCCTTCACGGAATAGAATCCGCCATCACCAAGACCGTCACGGCCTACACCTAACTCCGTCCAGTCAGACTCAGCATCTGCCCTGTAGTAGATGTCTTTGCCTTTCTCCCAGATCATGATGTCGCCAAGACCTTCTACGTACATCCACAGTTGCCAGTAATAGGTGGCATTACCCTGGTAGAGAGGCGCAATGGAGAATGAGTTGCCGGGAACTATCATCTTGAAGGGATCACCCTTCTGCTGATTGTTCTTGCCCTTCGGCATATTCACGTGTACCCAATCGAGCACCGTTTTCTCAACTTCTATCTCGCCCTTGGTAAAAGTGAAATTGCCTTCTCCTGCACGTGTGCGTACGGCAGTTGTAGAGGTTGAGGGCAGACTGTAAGTGGTCTCCGTCGAGCAGAAGTCCCAAGTCTGTTG
>JAFXQI010000075.1 GCA_017527155.1 Kiritimatiellia bacterium | reverse complement strand
TTTGATGGTTGGATGGTTTGATGGTTGGATGGTTTGATGGTTGGATGGTTTGATGGTTGGATGGTTTGATGGTTGGATGGTTTGATGGTTGGATGGTTTGATGGTTGGATGGTTAGATGGTTAGATGGTTTGATGGTTGGATGGTTTGATGGTTGGATGGTTTGATGGTGGGATGGTTTGATGGTGGGATGGTTTGATGGTGGGATGGTTTGATGGTTTGATGGTTTGATGGTTTGACGGTTGGACCGTTGGGGCGGGCGGTTGGTCGGTTCGTCGGTTAGTCGGTTAGTTGGGGGTGGAAGGCGTGGGCGAGGTGGAGGAAGTTGCGGAGGATTTGGGGACCTTGGGGGGTGAGGATGGATTCGGGGTGGAATTGGAGGCCGTAGATGGGGTGTGTGCGGTGGGCGACGGCCATGATTTCGCCGTCGTCGGCGAGGGCGGTGACGGCGAGGCAGCCGGGTAGGGTGGAGGCGACGGCGGCGAGGGAGTGGTAGCGGGCGACGGGGAAGGTTTCGGGGAGTCCGTCGAAAAGGGGGCAGGGGGCGGCGCGGCGGACGGGGGAGGCCTTTCCGTGCATGAGGGTCTTGGCGTAGGAGACGGTGGCGCCGAAGGCGGCGCAGATGGCCTGGTGGCCGAGGCATACGCCGAGGATCGGGATGCGCGCGCCGAGCTCCTTCACGGCCGCGATGCAGACGCCGGCGTCTTCGGGGCGTCCGGGGCCGGGCGAGAGGACGAGGGCTTCGGGGGCGAGCGCCGCGATGCCGGCGGGGTCGAGGTCGTCGTTGCGGACGACGCGGACGTCGGGTTCGATGGAGCCGATGAGCTGGTAGAGGTTGTAGGAGAAGGAGTCGTAGTTGTCGACGATCAGGATCACGGGAGTTCCTCCTTCGCGGCGAGTTCGATGGCGCGGACGACGGCCGCCGCCTTGTTGACGGTTTCTTCGTACTCGGGGCCGGGCTGGGAGTCGGCCACGATGCCGCCGCCGCTGCGGACGTAGACTTTGCCGCCCGCCTTGCAGGCGAAGCGGATCGCGATGCACAGGTCGAGGTTGCCCGTGAAGTCGAGGTAGCCGACGGCGCCGCCGTAGAGGCCCCGGCGGGATTTTTCGAGGGAGTCGATGATCTGGCACGCGCGCAGTTTCGGGGCGCCCGAGAGGGTCCCGGCGGGGAGGACCGCGGAGACGGCGTCGAGGGCGTCGCGGTCGGGGCGGAGTCCGCCGCGCACGGAGGAGCCGAGGTGCATCACGTGGGAGTAGCGGAGGACTTCCATGTGGCGCTCGACCTCGACGGTCCCGAAGCGGCAGACCTTGCCCAGGTCGTTGCGGCCCAGGTCCACCAGCATCTCGTGCTCGGCGCATTCCTTGGGATCGGCGCGGAGGGAGCGCTCGAGGGCCGCGTCCTCGTCCGGCGTCGCGCCGCGGGGGCGGGAGCCGGCGATGGGGTAGGTGCGGAGGACGCCGCGGTCGAGCTGCACCAGGGTCTCGGGGGAGGCGCCGGCGGCTTCGATGTCGGTGCCCGAGAAGTAGAACATGTAGGGGGAGGGGTTCAGGGTGCGGAGGAGGCGGTAGGCGCCGAAAAGGCTGCCCTCGAAGTCCGCTTCCAGCCGGTTCGACGGGACCGCCTGGAAGATGTCGCCTTCGCGGATGTGGCGCTTCGCCGCTTCGACCACCGCGGCGTACTCGTCGCGCGCGAATTCGCGGCGGAAGGGGGACGTCGCGCGCCCGGAAAGGCCGTCGGCGGGGCGGCCGGAGCGCAGGAGGTCCAGCATCGCGCGGAGGTCGGACTGCGCGCGGGCGTAGGCGGCGGGGAGGTCGGGGGCGTCGAGGCGGACGTTCGCGATCAGGGAGACCGTCTGGCGGTAGTGGTCGAAGGCGATGACCTTGTCGAACAGCATCAGGTCGAGGTCGTTGAAGCCCTCCGGCCCCGGCGGCGCGCGGAAGCGGAGGGTCGGCTCGGCGTACTGGTAGAAGTCGTAGGCGAAGTAGCCCACCAGGCCGCCCGTGAACGGCGGGAAGCCGTCGAGGGACGGGCTGCGGCGGGTCGCCAGGACTTCGCGGATGGCCGCCACCGGGTCGCGGGTTTCGAATTCGCGGTCGCCGACGCGCATGCGGCCGTCGCGGCAGGTGACGAGGAGGGTGGGGTCGTAGCCGAGGAAGGAGTAGCGGCCGCACTGCCCCGGCGCCGCCGCGCTCTCCAGCAGGAAGCAGTGCGCGGAGACGGCCTTGAGGCGCCGCATCGCCTCGACCGGCGTCGTGAAGTCGCCCAGCGCGTCGAGGCGCACCGGGGCGATGTCGTGGCGTCCGTCCGCGGCGAGCGCTTGCAGGGTCTCCAGGCTGGGTTGGATGGTCATGGTGGGGTCTCCATTGTTTCTTTCGGCAGAAACATCGTTTCTACGAATAGAAACATCCGCGGGGCGGTTTGTCCAGCACTTTTTTCGGGCGGGGACGGGGGAGGAGCGGGACGGTTTTCATGGGAAGGAGGATTGGGTGATTTCCTTTGGAAAACCGCGTGTTTTCCTTGATATCGCGAGTGGGTGGGACGGGGGCGGGAATGGCGGAGGGGAAGCGCCGGGGCGGGGGAGGGAAGGGTGCGGACCGGCTGGGAGCGGGGGCGGGACGGGGGCTGGGGGCGGGACGGGGGGAAGGGGGGGGCGGGAGCGGGGGGAGGGGGGGCGGGAGCGGGGAGGAGGGGCGGAGGGCGGGGGACGGAGGGGGCGTTTTGCGTTTGGCGGGGGGGCGGGGGCATGGTAGGGTGGGGGACATGAACGAGAAGAACGAAGAATGGGTGGTCCTGGTGGATGGATCGGACCGGGAGACCGGGCGGATGGAGAAGCTGGAGGCGCACCGAGACGGGGGGCGGCGGCACCGGGCGTTCTCCATCCTGCTGTTCGACGTGGAGGGGCGGTGGCTGCTGCAGCGGCGGGCCGAAGGGAAGTACCATTTTCCGGGGTTGTGGACGAATGCGTGCTGTTCGCATCCGCGGCCCGGGGAGCCGGTGGCGGCGGCCGCGGCGCGCCGGTTGCGGGAGGAGCTGGGGGTGGCGGTGCCGCTGGAGGAGCGGTTCGTGTTCGAGTACCGGGCGGAGTCGCCGGCGGAGGGGCTGGCGGAGTGGGAGGTCGACCACGTGCTGGTCGGGACATTGCCGGATGGCGCGGCGCTGGGGCCGAATCCGGAAGAAGTGGCGGAGGTGCGGTTCTGGACGGAGCGGGAAATCGAGGCCGCGATGGCCGCGGACCCGCCGTCGGGGGCCTTCACGCCGTGGTTTTCGTGCATCTGGAAGCGGCTGCAAGCGGAAAAGAAGGAGAACGCGCGATGAACCCGTCCGACGTCTGGATCGTCACCCTCGGCTACAACCACATCGACGACACGCTCGAATGCCTGCAGAGCCTCGCCGCGGGCGAGGGCGGGCCGTACACGCTGCTGTTCGTGGACAACGCGAGCGGCGACGGCTCGCCGGAGAAGGTGCGGGCGGCGTTTCCGCAGGCGCACGTGCTGGAGAACGGGGCGAACCTGGGGTTCGCGAAGGGGTTCAACGAGGGGCTGAAGTACGCGGTGGCGCACGGGGCGCTGGCGGTGTTCATGATCAACAACGACACGATCGTCGATCCGGGGTGCGTGAAGGCGCTGCTGGCGGACGCGGAGGCGCATCCGGAGGCGGGCATCTGGGTGCCGAAGATCCTGTACTACGCGGACCGGGGCGTCATCTGGTCGGCGGGGTCGCGGTTCCGGGCGTTTCCGCCGGCGGTTGTGATGCGGGGTACGCGGCATCCGGACGACGGGAGCTTCGACGGGGAGCGCGTGCTGCAGTACGCGACGTCGTGCGCGCTGCTGCTGTCGCGGCGGTTCCTGGAGGAGGTGGGGCTGCTGGACGGGGACTACTTCATCATGTGCGACGACTACGACCTGTGCATCCGGGCGGGGGAGGCCGGGTTCGGCATCCGGTTCGTGCCCGAGGCGAAGATGTGGCACAAGGTGTCGAAAAGCACGGGGGTGGGGACGCCGAATCCGTTCTTCTGGAAGCAGTACGGCCGGAGCACGGCGATCCTGTTCCGCAAGCACGCGAAGCACCGCTGGCTGACGGGGCCGGTGGCGTTCGGGTACATTCTCGCGCGCATGGTGGTGGAGGGGCACCGCTACGGGGTGCGGCCGTTCCTGGAGGGATGGCGGGAAGGCCGCCGTGCCACGCTCACGCCGCCGGAACGGATCTGACGGGGGCAGGGGAGGGGGCGGGAGACGGGAGGGGGGAGTGGAGGGAGTTGGGGAGAGGGAGGGGGAGAGGGGATGGGGAGGGGGGATGGGGAGGGGGGATGAAACTGGCTTTGTCCAGGCGGCTCGCTCGGAGAGCTCGCACCACCAAAAAACAAGGGGGGAACGAACAA
>JAFXQI010000034.1 GCA_017527155.1 Kiritimatiellia bacterium | reverse complement strand
GGAATTGGGCGAGTCGATCGAATCGCTGGGCGTCCGCGCGTTCGCCGGGTGCAGCAGCCTGAGGGAAGCGAGACTGGATTGCCGGGTCGAATCGTTGCCGGCGGGGCTTTTCGAGGGATGCGAAAACCTGCAAACGGTCATGGTCGGGGGCGGGATTCGGGATCTTGGCTCCGTGGAGGGGCATCCATTCGGGCAACATCCGAACATCGTGTCTTTCCATCTCGGCAGGGGTGCGAGGAGCATACCGGGGGAATATTTCGCTTTCTGGCCGAGGTTGGAAAAGGTGACGTTGCCGGACAGCGCAAGGGCCATCGGCGCGGCGGCGTTTGCCGGGTGTCCGGTCTTGTCCCATGTATCGTATTCGGGGAATGCACCGACGGCGGGGCGGGACATGTACGAGGGGACACCCGAAGGCCTGACGAGCTGGGTGGAAGGCGGCAGCACGGGATGGAACGGGAATGCGGGAAGTCTGGCATTGCCCGAAACCTGGCAGGGACGCTCCATCCGGCGATGGGGGGCGGCGGAGTATGCCGAGCGCGGGGAGGCCGTGCCCCAGGAGCGGACGGAAACGGGGAACGTGCCGGTGGTGTGGCTGGATGAATACGATCTGGCCCGCGACGGGGATTACGAAAAGGCGGCGGCAGGGGCGGCAGCGAACCAGCGGCCGGCTTGGGAGTGTTATGTGGCGGGGCTCGATCCGACGAACCCGGCTTCGGATTTCAAGGTGCGTCTGGTCTCCCATGGCGGGGCGGCCAGCCTGGAGTGGACGCCGGATTTGAGCCGGGCATCCGACAAACGCGCATACCGGGTGATGGGCAAAAAGGTCATGGAAAGCACGGAATGGACGGAGGTGACGGACGCCGGGGATTGGGTCGCGGAAGGGTGGAGGTTCTTCCAGGTGCGCGTGGCCTTGCCGGAGTAGCGGGCCCGTTTTCCCGTTCGGGGTGGAGGACGGGTCAGGGGGCGGGGGGGAGGGCCCAGGAGAGGTAGAGGGAGAGGAGTTCGGGGCCGCAGAGGAGCCAGAGGATGGCGGCGAGGGAGAGGTGGGGGCCGTAGGGGATGCGGCTTTGCCATTCCTTGCGGCCGAGGAGGATGAACGAGAAGCCGGTGAGGGTGCCGGTCAGGGAGGAGACGAGAACAGTGAAGAGGACCGCCTTCCAGCCGAGGCAGGCGCCGATGGCGCCGAGGAGTTTCCAGTCGCCCATGCCCATGGCTTCGCGCTTGAGGGCGGCGCGGCCGAGGACCGCCACCAGCCAGAGGAGGCCGTAGCCGAGGACGAGGCCGAGGAGGGAGGAACAGAAGGCGGGAAGGCGGGCGGTTTCGCCTTGGAGTGGCGGACAGAGGGGGGAGAGGACGAGGCCGGCGACCATGCCGCCGAGGGTGATGCGGTCGGGGAGGATCAGGTGTTCGATGTCGATGAAGGCGCCGACCACGAGGGCGCAGGCGTAGAGGATGTAGACGGGGGTCGTCCAGGTGATGCCGCGGGTCCACCAGAGGAGGAAGAAGAGGAGTCCGGTCAGGAGTTCGACGAGGAAGTAGCGCGGGGTGATGGGGGCCTTGCAGTAGCGGCAGCGTCCGCGCAGGAACAGCCAGGAGAGCAGGGGGATGTTGTCGAGGACGGAGAGGGGGTGGTTGCACGCGGGGCAGTGGGAGCCGGGCCAGGCGATGGATTCGTCACGGGGGATGCGCCAGATGCAGACGTTCAGGAAGCTGCCGATGCAGAGGCCGGTCAGGAAGACGAAGGCGGAGGCGATGGCGTAGGCGGGGGGAGGGAGGGGGAGCATGGGATGGGAAGGACTTGGCGACTTGCGACTTGCGACTTGGGCTTGGAGGGGGTTCGGGGACAAACAAGTCGCCCGTCGCAAGTCGCGGGGGGGGGAACTACCAGCCGACTTCGAGGGAGGTGGGGGCGTCGGTGTCGCCGGCTTCGGTGAGGAAGCGGGTGGAGACGGTCCAGGCGGTGCCGTCGGTGAGGAGGGTGATGGAGCCGGCGATGTCGGTCGCCAGGATGTCGGCCTCGGGAAGGGCTTCTTCGGCGGCGCGCTTGGCGGCGCCGTGGAGGCGGACGGCGATCTTGTATTTGTCCTGGACGACGGGACGCGGGTTGCCGAATTCGTAGATGACGGTGCCGGCGCCGCTGCGCTTGAGGAGTTCGCCGGTGACGGTGGCGAGGCGGGTGTCGTAGTCGTTGGGCATGCCGACGGTCACTTCGTCGAGGCCCGCGGTGCCGTGGGCGGGGGCGATGACGACGTCGGCGGCAAGGGCGTCGGCGGGGACGCGGTCGAGAAGGGCCTGCTGCTGGGCGAAGGTCAGTTCGCCGCAGAGGAGGAGGGAGGCGTCGCCGTAGACGAGGCGGAGGGTGAGGGGCGCGGAAGCGTCGCCGGCGGCCGGGCCGAGGACTTCGATGGCGAAAGGCTTGCCGTCGTATTCGGTCTCGAAGAGGCGTTCGCCGGCGGCCAGGACGCGGCGCGGGATCTCGGTGTCGGAGAGGTGGTGCCGGAAGGCGGAGCGCTCGGTCAGGATGGACACGATTTCGGGCCGCTCGAGGGCGGTGGCGGCGGAGGCGGGATAGAGGAGTTCGTCGATGTCGAGGTATTCGAGGAGGGTCGGCAGGCCGGCGGTGTGCTCGGGGGCGCCGGAGGTGACGATCAGGGCGTCGAGGCGCTTGATCTGGCGGGAGCAGAGGAAGGGCATGATGGTGCGCTCGGCGTCGTTGCGGCGGCCGCGGTCGGTCTGGACGAACGCGGTGTCGATCAGGATGGATTTGCCGTCGGGGGTGCCGACGTAGATGCCGGAGCCGTAGCCGACGGAGAGGACGGCGACGTCGAGGCGGCCTTCGTCGAGCATGGCGGTCTTCTGGGCGCGCAGGCCGCAGGCGGCGAGCAGGACGACGGCGAGGAGCGCCGCGACGGAGAAGACGCGGGCGGAGGCGGAGGCGCGGCGCCAGACGGGCCGGGCGTGGCGGTACCAGAGGGGACGCCACCAGACGAAGAGGGCGCAGCAGGCGTAGTAGGCGAAGAGCCAGGCGAGGGTGGGCTTGGTCACGAAGGGGTACACGAACCAGCTGGAGAAGTAGCGGCCGATGAGGAGGAAGCCGGTGGAGAAGATCCAGTTGGCGGCGTTCAGGAAGAGGGCGATGTAGATGCCGATGCCCGGAATCAGGCCGATGAGGCCCGCCAGCATGGACAGCTGCAGGACGACGCCGACGAGCGGGATGGCCAGAAGGTTGGCGTAGGCGCCGGCGACGGGCCAGCGGTAGAAGTAGTAGGCGCTCAGGGGGATCATCATGCCGATCTGCATGCCGAACTGGGCGGCGATGAAGCCGGAGATGCCGACGGGGATGTCCGCGAAGCCGTAGTTGCCGATGGGCGTGAAGCCGTGCTTCGTCAGGGCCTTGGAGAGCCCGAAGAGGACCGCCGCCAGCACCGCGAAGAGAATCCAGAAGCGGACCGTCGTCGCCAGCAGCCAGTGCGCGGCGAAGACCCACGTGAGGACCGCCACGAGGATGCACAGGGCGATGAAGTCGTTGCCCTGCGCCTTCTTGAAGAGGTCGAAGAAGGGTTGCGTGAGCAGCGCCAGGGAGAGGATGGCGCCGAAGGAGAGGGTGAAGGACGGGTCGACCGCCATCGCGGGGTTCTGGATCAGGATGATGAACGCCGCGACCGGCACGCCGAGCAGGGCGGAGGAGCGGACGCCCTGGCCCATGTAGCCCCAGGTGAGCAGGAAGAGGGAGTTCATGATGACCGCGCGCAGGGTCGAGGGACGGGCGCCGGTGATGATCGCGAAGACGACGAGGGCGAAGACGACGAAGGGGACGTACACCTTCTTGGAAATCTTCAGCAGGGTGAAGATGCCCATGAACATGATGGTGATGATGGTGACGTGCAGGCCGGAGACGGCCAGGACGTGGTTGATGCCGGACGCCTTGAATTCGTCGGCGATCAGTTCGTCGCTGCCGGACCCGAAGTCCAGGATGGGCGCGACGGTCGCGTCGTCGTAGTCGCCCGAGGCGATGGAGCGGGTGTTCTGCATGCCGTAGCGGAGGCCGAGGGTCAGGGCGCCCAGGAAGGCGCTGTTCGGCTGCGGCATCGTCTGCTTGATCACCCGCACGATTTCGTCGCGCAGGTACAGGGAGAACTCGACGAGGCCGTTGCCTTCGCGCGGGGCGGTCGCGCCGCGGGGGACGATCACGTCGAACGCGTTCTGGGTGGCCTTGAGGGTGACCTGGCCGCCGATGTTGTAGTTGCGAAGGTACTTGGCCTGGTCGAAGGAGCCCGCCGTCGCGGCGCCGGAGGGGGAGATGAGCTGGCCGCCGAAGGCGACGTCGTAGCCGTAGGCGGCGCTGCGGGCGATTTCGGAGTAGCCGGGGAGGTCGGGCTCGACGGTGACGCGGATGGTCTGGCGGTCGATCGGGAGGTAGGGGCCGTCGGGCTGGTACTGGATGAAGGCCGGCGTGATGGAGAGCACCGTCTTGAACGAGTACACCCACGGGTCCGCCGTGATCCGTCCCAACACGCTCACCGGCACCACGTTGCGGCCGTGGCGGGCGAAGAGGGAGACCGTGTTCACCGGCTTCACGATATCGAAACGCGCGCGCGCGGGAGCCGACACCACTTCGATGCCTTTCAGGCGCGTGTAGGGCTGCTCGACCACGACCACCGTCCCGGGGCGCGAACCCTCGGGAATCACGATCTCGTTGCCCGGCTGCGGGAGCGTCGTCTGGGTGAAGGCCCAGCGGCCGTCGGCGTCGAGGGTCGGCTTGCCCGCGGCGTCCGGGACCGGCAGGAGCGCGTCCGTCTCGCCCACCAGGCGCAGGCGGATTTCGCTCTCCGCCCGCGACGCCAGGCGGATGGCCAGGAAACCGGTTTCGCCCAGATCGCGGGGCTCCTCCATCATGGCGCGGCCGTCTTCCACCGTCACGTGCGCGATGAGGCGGTCGGGGGACTGGATCATCGCCAGGTAGCGGGTGTAGCCGAAGACGAAGCCCGTCACGAGGACCAGCGCCCATACGCCCGTCTGGAGGCCGTCGAAGCGGAACGGCGCGTCGTACACGCTCTCGCTCTCCACCGGGGGACGCCACTTGCGCAGCAGCGCCAGCGCCGCCAGGCTCGCCGCGCCGAGGAGCACCGTCAGCAGCCACAGCGGCGCCAGGGCCGAGGCCGCCAGCGGGAAGGCCATCGCCACGGCGATGCCGATGATGAACAGGTAGCAGAATGCGATGAGCTTGTTCTGGGTCATGGGGACTCTCCGGGTATCAGGGGGGAACGGGCGGGAATCAGAGGGACTCGGCGGGGGCGGCCGGGGCTTCCGCTCCGGCGGCGGCGGGGGCGGCCGGGAGCGAGACGTCGGGATAGTAGTCGCGGTTGGCCTGCCAGATGGGGGATTCCTCGGGGTGGCCGCCGGCGATGGACAGCAGGGCGTTCCGGTAAGCCGGATGGAACCCCACCACCAGCGCTCCCAGCACCAGCGCCACGCACAATATGATCATCAGCGACCGCGACCCTTGCTCCATGCCGTACCTCTTCCTTCCTGCTGTTCGGCCCGCGAACGCCGCGGACCCGTGTTTCTCTCGTATCGTTACTCCCCGACTGTACCCCGCGGAGGGGGCCTTGACAATGCCGGGGGGAGGGGGGCGGGTAAAGCGTTTTTCCCGTCTCCTGCTGTCTGGTCAGCCCCCGCATGTTCATGGTCCGTCGGCAGGGGGGAAACAGGTGGAATATTCAAGGATTTTCCTGTTTCCAAAAGTGGTTTCGCCTTCCGGGAACAGTCGCGGCATCCCCCACCCCACCCCCTGCCGGGAACCAGCAAGGAACCACCATCCCCTACCCTTCCCCCGGGAACGGAGCCCGCAACAACCTGTTCCTTTGAGCCCTCCCGTGCCCAAAGCCATTGCCCATGCAAGCACCGCTTGGAGTGTCATTGGAGATGCGGTTGCCATCCGGCCAGGACCCAGGGAAACGGGCGACCGCCCATTTCCGACGCCGTCCTTCGGCATCCCGGGCCCCGGCGGGCAGGGACTGCCCGCCCTACCCCTCCACGCACATGGGGAATCGCGAGTTTTTCGCCTGACAACTCCCTTTCGTGGCATGGGATTTCCATGTGCCCGGAGGGGCCGTGGTTGCCCGATTCCCCCCAAAAACAATGCAAGGCTTGGCGCTGTCCGGGCCGGAACCGATCTCCAAACGGCTCCGTTTGGCGGGTTCCGCTTTTTGTCCTTTTGTGCAAAAGTCGCCGCGTGCATGCACCTCTTGGCCGATGCGCCGCAGGCAAAACAAGGAGGTGCGGCCTCCTGCCGCGCTCTTGCGGATGGAGGGCGGGAGGGAAAAAAGACAAACAGGGCAAAAGCGGACAAGATCGCGGCCGGGAAACGGGAGGTGGAAATCCACAAGACTGTCCCGAATGCCGCTCCGCGGACTCGGATACCGGGCAGGGGGGTAGAATCAACATTGAAAACCATGAAAACCGCTTCGCGGACATGGAAAGGCGGGAGGAGGGCGGATGGAAAGGGATTGTCAGACAATTCCAACAATTCCCGACAATGGTTTTGGAGACAACTTGGACAACCCGAGACCACTCTTGCAAGGTGCCGGGCGGACAATCCCGCCCGGCGGAAGGTTGCCAATGTGACGAGGGAGGGAAGAAAAGTGTCGGAATCAAGAAGGGACACCGAAAACTTCCTCTTCGGTGTCCCCACGTTATCTGCGTGTTACCGCTACCGCGCAGGGCTGTGGCGGCCCTTGTAGTTGCCGTCGGGATGTTTCGGGCAAGAACTGGAAACCATGCTCGATATTTCCCGATAGGATTGTCCACAGTACTTGCACTCGTAAGGGCCTGATTCACGCCCGTCGTAGGCGGAGTGCTTGCCTTTGTAACTGCCATCGGGATGCTTGGGGCAACTGCCGGACAACAATGAACTCAAGGAGCGGTTTCGGGTGCCGCAATACACGCAGATGTATTCGGCGCGCTCGCCGCCTTCATACAAGGCATGTTTTCCCTTGTAGGCCCCGGCAGGGTGTTTGGGGCAGTTGCCAGCCAGCAACGAACGGGCGTCCCTCGCCGATGTTCCACAGTATTTGCAGTATTCGCTCATGGTTTGTCTCCTGTTTGTGTTTCCAGATTGTTGTCCAGCGTTTGCTGTTCGGTTGCGGGGGCAGAGAGGTCACCAGGCCGTGGTCCCCAGAGTTTGAAGGCATACCAGACAAGCCAGGCCACAAGCAGCCCTCGGAAGAGGAATCCCAGGCACCCCGCTCCTTTCCGTTTTCTCTTCGCTCTTCCCTTGTCACCGCCTCTTTCCTCCTCCCCCGCCACGTCCTCCCCCAGTGCCCAAAGGGGTTTCAATGCGCTGAAGTATGTGAATTTCTTGAAGGACAGGCCACATGCGCTGAACTGCGTCCCTTCCATATTTTCCGCCAGTTGTTCCCAGAATTCCTTCGTCGCGACGGCTTGATGGAGTTGGGCCAGCCCTTCACGGAAATCCGGGCGCTCCTTGGCCAGCTCCCCGATTTTGATGCGGATGTTGGAGACATCAAATTGCACGGGAATGGAGTCATCATCTGACATGGGATCATCGTCCCAGTGGGCGACCATGTAGCGGGCCCGTTGCGGATTCAATGCGATTTTTCTGATTTCGTTGGACATGGTGTTTCTCCTTTCAGCCGTCGTTTCTGTTGGCCCCAGTGGCGTTCCCTTCCTCCTCCTCTTCCTCGAATGCCTTCATCAAGCTTTCGGCGTCTGTCTTCATCCAAGTGCGAACCTGATTCAGACCGTGACGGAAGTCGAAGCACGGAAGGGCCTTTCCATGATGTTTGTGTGATGGCGACACCGGGCAGTATGTGGGCAAAGGATGCCTAGCCAAGTCCGTATACGTGTATTCTAGCCCGCATACATCGCAGACATGGATTTCTGGGGGTGCCACTTCGCGCACCGCCCAAAGCCCCAACCCCAGCACAAGGAACGACAGGATTGCACCCGCGTTGCTCTTGCTGAAAAGCAGGAATTTGAGAAGCAGGAACACAAACCCCACCAAGGCCACGAGTACCCGTATTGCCTTGAGGGCATCCTGCCATTCATTGTCTTTTGCCATTTTGTTGTTCTCCTGTTGTGTTGTTTTTCACCAGACGCATGGGGCGGACCACCCGTCTCTTGACTGTTCTTTTTCCTGTGACGGGGACAGAGACTCATCCAGCGGTTGGATTTCCGGTGCCTGAGCGATGGAAGACTGTGGACGCTTCCCGGTAGCAACGTCTTCCGTATCCGCTTCGTCAACGGCAAGCGCATCAGAGCCCTCCCTACCGTCCTCCGCGAGGGGGCCAGTTGATGCATGGATGTTCTTGTTCGCTTTAGCGCAAAAGTCTCGTGTGCCAGAAAGGAAAACTGAGACCTTATGGCCCCATTCCGGGGGAAGGTGTATCTTTGCGGAAATGGCATCGCCGAAAAACCACCAGATACCCACCACCAGGACACTCAAGGTCAAGATTCGGACGAACTTGCTTTTGCTGAAGAAAAGGCCGTAAACGAGGCCCATGATGACTGTCGCGACGGCCATGCCGCCCAGCTGTCCTACTTCAGCTGCGGCCCGTTTCTCCCGAAGGATCCGCTCTTGCTCTTCTTTTCTACTCCTGCCCGCCATGATTCGCTTCTTTCGGGATTACACCTCTGGCACAAAAACGCCCGTTGCATCTGGCGATACAGTGGTCCTGAGCAACACGGCGGCATAGTCAAGGAAGTCGCCGTTGTTGTGGAACTGACGCTCAATCCACCACGCGTCTGTTCCATCAAGCGTGCTTTCATTGGGGTGACGGCGAAGTCCCATCTCGAAGCATCCCTCTTGGAAAGTCCGAGCGAGGAAGCAGCGGATGCGCTTGTCCGATCCTTTTGGAATCCACCACCCCGCGATGCCACAAGAAACCCAGGGCCGCGCCCAATCCCACGGAGCCGCCACATCCCTCTGGGTTCCGTCCTTTGCGTTGTACACAATCCGGACGACCTTGGCCACAGAGGGGAAACGCCGCCGCAATTCTTCGGCGAGCGCTTCGATGTCCTTCTTCCGCCGCACGGGAACGCATTCCGCGAGCAACGAACCGATATCGAGCGTGTTCCACCACTCCCGGTAAAGTACGTCCAGGCGGTGCGCGATCACGCGGGCGAAGTCGAAGGCGACCTCCTTGTCGCACTCCGGGAGTACATACTCGTGTACGAAGCGAGGCGTCCGTCCGCCGAATCCGAAATCGACAAACAGATCCTTTGCCTTTCCCGCATCGGCGTAGAGTGCGACTTCTCCGGGTGGGACGTTGTTCTTGGAACGGTTTGCGCCGAAGGGGATCGGGGCGATGTTTCCGATGGAGTTCAGCAATTCCGCGACCAGTTCATGCCAATCGCCGTGATAGGTTCCCTTCAGCCATGACTGCGGAACGATGTGGTCGTAGTCCCAAGGACGTGCATCTTCGTTCCAGACGGCGGTCGCCGGGTCGTAACTTCCGAAGGTCTTGGAGAGGTATTTACGGCATGCGTAGAGCACAAGTCCGCGCCCCGCCTCAGCTTTGTCGTACCAGTTCCAGATGGCGTTTGCACCCGTCACATGCGAAGGGTCCGACCATGCCTTCTTGATGGCATCCATCTCTCCGCTCTCCGTTGCCCTTTCAATGCCTTCGAAATAGGACGGCGGCGGGGGAACGAGCAGCACTCCGTTTTCCATCTGTGCGGCCATCCATCCGCCCAGAATCTTGCGTGCCGCGGCAACGTCCCCCGCATTGGACGCGAGTTCGCCAAGGCATCCCGCCAACGGCGCAAAGTCCATTCCGCCATCTTTGCCGAACCACGCCAGCGCCGTGCAGAAAGCCACCAGTGTCTTGGCAAATCCCTCTCTGCCGGTTGTGCCTTTCGCCCGCATCCGTGCGGCCAGCATCAAGAGGAAGCGATAAAGGTTCGGTTGCGAACGCGCCAGTCGTGTTCTGAGATATGGCGGCAGGCCGTAATCCATGCCATTGCCTGTTCCCAGCAGCCAGGCATCGACGGTGTCCACGTCCCGAGCGAGTCCCTCCGCGACGAAACGGGCGAAGTCCGCCTTGTCCTTGAGGCCGAAGATGTCGTGTTGCGACAGTGTGCGTTTCCAGCCGTCCTTTTCCCCGTTGGAGAGGAACGAAAGCATCGCGAGGTTCGCGAGCCGTGCCGGATGCATCCGCCCCTTCGCGCATTCGTCGATCTGGTGGAGTTCCGGCAGGATGCTCTTCAGGATGGAATAGTCCAGATCCTCCCGCGAAGGCGTCGTGCCGCCCCGGTTGAGGCGGGTGAAATAGAGGGCGATTTCCGAATTCTCGCCGTCCCCTCGGTCGGTGGACAGACCGTCTGGCGCGACGGTCGCCGTGACGCATGTGTTCTTGATCACGCTCTCCAACCGCTCAGCCAGCTCCTTGGCGGTGACGTCCAGTTCATCCATCGAAACAGTTTGAGCCATCCACAAGAGATGCTTCGCCCAGGGGGCGTTTTTCTCGCCATCCGACACCGCATCGCGGAGGTTCCCGTGCTTGCGTAATGCCGCCACGGGGACCGGGAACCGCGCACAAACCGGCCAGAGTTGTGCCGGAGAGGGTTTTGTGCCGGCTTCCTCGGGCCACTCGATTTCCTCCAGTGCCGCCCTCCATTGCGCCACGGGGACGTTCCCCGAACGGTTTTCTCCGTTTGCATCGTCGATCCGGTAACCCCACGGACGAGCAGGCGTCGTTGCGTAGAAAAAGGTTTTCCGATTGGACCGCTGGGTCGCGGGCAAAAGGTCAACCCAGAGAATGGAGGACTCCGTATCCCCGACTTCCGGGAACGCTTGGAACGCCAGGGAAATCGCGTTGGCCCTTTGTTGACCATCCAGCAGGAAATACCGCTCCCCGTCCACCTTGCCCCCATCTGTTGCCCTTTGCTTCGAATAGCGCTCGTTCCCGCGCATCGGCAGGAGAGAGAAAGTGCCGATGGGAATGTTGCGCATCAGCGAATCCCACAGCACCTCGATTTGGGCCGCGTTCCACACCAGCCCGCGCTGGAATGCGGGAAGTTCCACCAAGCCCTTTCCTTGCGCCCATTCTGCAATGTCGCTCAATGTGAACGATATCGTGTTGTGCATTGTTTTGAACATTTGTTGTTTTCCTTTCTTTCCTTGATGGTCACGAATCCACGGGGATTCGGTACTTCAACAGCGAGGCGAAGGCGGCTGCCACGGCGGAGAGGCAAGTGCGGAGTTTTCGGGAGAAATCGTCCGAAACGAGGTCGTCGAGATTCTTGAAGGGGATTGATGCGTGGTACCAAATGTCTTCTTTCCAGTGGCCGATGTTCTTGTCAACGGCCGGGGTGATGCCCAGAGGCGCCCAGGCGGCGCAGAAGGCGTTTACCGCCGCCGCGAGATCGGCCTGGATCGACTCGGACGAGAAGTCGATTCCCCGATACTTCTCCTTTGGCCAGTTGCCCCAGAATTCGCCCCCGATTTTCAGTTGGAACGACTTCCCGTCATGGCAGACGTGGAAGTGGGGTTCGGTCAGGAATCCGTCATCGGCCTTGTCGTTGTAGGTCTTCTTTCCGGCCCAGAGTTCGCACAGGAGATTCGTCTGCACCCGTGCCTGCCAGGAGGAGAGGTAGCAACCGTCGGACAGAAGCGTTTCCCAGCCTTTCTTGCCGGGAATCGGCCGCAAGCCAAGGGTGTGCCAACGGAACTCCTTGAGGGTTTCCGAGCGGTTGAACTCCTCCGGGGCAGCCGTTTGTTCGGGCTCGCTCTTGACGCTGGTGACGGCGGAGAGGCGCGAGAGCCATTCGACGGTGTCGCCAACCGGCTGCTTGGCGTCGGCGATGCGGGCCTTGATGCGGTTGAGAATCCGGGAGATGTTGATTGCGCGGGCTTCGAGGAAGGTGTCGCGCCGGCAGAAACGGAAGAGCATCTGCTCCCACGGCTCGTCGAATTCTTCCATCTTCTCCAGCTTGCCTTTTTCGTCCTCCTTCAAAGCCGGGAGACGCCACTTCTGTTCAAATGCCTCGCTCCACGCGGGGAAATCCGGGTCAGCCAGGAGTGCTTCATAGACCTTCGGATACTGGACTTGGAGGCTCACGAGGGCGAAGAGGACGTCCTTCCAGGTTTTGAAATCGTCGTCGTCCTCTTGGGTCGGGGTGCGCTCGATAAGGAGGCGGATAAGGGAAAGGTAGTTGATGAGGCGTTTGAGGGAGCGGGGATTTTTCCCAACCGAATGCTGGGAGTAGAACGTGAGGGCTTCGCGGAGTTTGTCATCCTTGTCCTTGTCGTCGAGATATCCGATGTCGGTGAGGGAATCCATTAGGAAGTCGTCGATTTTGTAGCTGTTGACGGGCATGGCGAAGGGCAGCTGGATGATCTTGTCGAAGAAGGAGCGGAATTCGCGCTCGTTCTCGGGCGTCATGGCGCCGAACTTGGGCTTGAGGCCCTTGACCACGACGCCGTAGTCGATGGCGAGGATGAAGATGCAGTTTTCCAGGTCGAAAACGTTCTTCAGCAGTTCGAGGATCTGCACGGCCACGGGCGGGTCGATGCGGTCGAGGTCATCGATGAAGAAAAGGAAGCCGCGCTTGCCCTTCGCGTTTTCCAGTGCCTTCTTGACGGCGGCGGCCAGTTCGCTTTTGAGGTTTTCCACCCCGGACTTGGCCGTCTCGGCATCCGGGCCGTTCCATTCCTCGATGTTCTTCTTGAAATCGATCCCGAACTGCTTGGTGAAGAATTGGGAGCAGGCGCTTCCGGCGAAGGTCGCGAGCTTGCCCAGGAAGCGCTTACGGTCTTCGGCAGACGTCTTGGCAAAGACGGAGACTTGCCCGGAGATGCCCATGAGGATGTTGAGGATGGCCTCCTCGGGATTCGACATCAGCGCGTACTGCCAGGTGTTGATCCAGATGCCGAGATAAGGGGCGTCCGGCGCATCCACCAGGCTGGCCTTGAGGGAGTTCATCAGGGATGTCTTGCCGCTCCCCCATTCACCTTGCAGGGCAATCGTCAGCGGGGCTTCGGCCTCTTTCACGAAATCGGTCAGGGCCGCGGCATACGCCTTCATGTTGAGGCGGTCCCCTTCGGCTTTCGCGGGTTGGTCAACGACGTTGGATTTCATGCGCGTTTCCTTGATTCCCCTTTTCCCGGGTGTCGGTACATCCGCGGGGCGCGGGGAAAAGGAAAGGCGCGCCCGTTGGATGTTCCATGAAGAAGGCACGGCCAAGCGCCTTGGAAAAGAAACATGCCGAAGACGCGCCAGGGGGCGCATTCCGACAGGCTCTTTTCCAATGCGAAACCGTAGCCCTCGCGGGCGACGTTTGGCCGTTTCTCTTCATGGGAAGCCTTGTCAGACAGGGATCGAAGTTGTCTGCCGCGGGCTTGCAGGCCGTATGGCGCGCAATCCGTTGGCAACTCTTTCTTATCCCATTTGCGCCACGGTGGAAAGCGGAATGTTCCGCGGTTCCTCCCGGAAGCGTCTCCGGCATGGGAAGGGGGAAAATGATTTTGGCGGTTTGTTGCGTGGCGGTGGACTGTCTTTCCTTCCCAGGGTGGAGGGGCCGGCAACGCGGGGAAAGAAAAAGCGCGCTTCCGGGCTCTCCGTCTGAGGCACCGCCAAGCGCCGTGGGAAGAAAGCAAGCCGAAGGCGCGCCCGGGGGGCACGCCCGACGCGAGGCTTCTTCCCAGTCCAAAGTTTGGCGGTTTCCAGACGGAAGAAACGTTCGGGATTCGAGTGTCACCGGGCCTTGCGGCCCGATGGACACGACTGTAGCACGCCTCCCCGCCGCCGGAGCAAGCGAAAAGCGCTTGCATGCGGTCGGCGGTCGGGACGCGCCTTCGGGCAATGGATGGATGGCGGTTCATGGAGGAGAGCGGGAGGGAGCTTCCCGGAGGCGGTGGCTCCACGGCCTCTATCCGTATATCCGATGGGGGAGGAAGAAATCTCACAGCCGCCGCGGAAGGTTCCCATTTTCCCCTTGCCACGTTCCGTCCGGGGGCCGTACTCTCGCGGGCATGGCGACTTTCCCCAACCAGCCCGGTTCCACGCATTCGAGCGTGCTCGAGGGCATCCGCGACCCCGGGAACCGTTCCGCGTGGGAGCGTTTCCATGCGCAGTACGCGCCGTACGTCCTGGCGCTGGCCAAGCGCAACGGACTGCGCCACGCCGACGCGGAAGACCTCGTGCAGACGGTGTTCGCGGAGCTGGCGGTCCGCATCCGGACCTTCGACTACGACCGCTCCCGGGGGCGCTTCCACAACTGGCTGGCCGAGGCGGCGCGCTTCCGCATCCAGGACATGCAGCGCCGGAACGCCCGCCGCGAAGCCCGCGAACTGGCCGATCCGGAGCCGGATGCGCAGGCGCCCGACGACTTCGGGGCCATGGTCGAGGAGGAGTGGCGGAACCACGTCCAACGCGTCGCGCTGGAGCGCCTCCGCGAACGGTCGTCGCGGCGCCGGTTCGAACTCTTCCATGCCTCCGTCATCGAGGGGTGGCCCACGGCGGAGACCATGAAGGCGTACGGGGCCACCCGCGCCGCCGTGTACCAGGCCAAGTACATCCTCGCGCCCCTCTGGCGCGGGATTCTCCAGGAAGTCCAGGCCGAACTCGATCCGCCGCCGCCACCGCCGGCCGCCGGTCCCGGGTGACCGATGGACGGGGCGCATTCCATGCTCACGCCGCCCGGCGTCCCCGCGTCCCTCGCCGGGCTCTTCCCGGAGGCCGCGTTCGTGGCGGCCATCGGCGCGGGCGCGTACGGCGAAGTGTGGCTGGCGCGCTTCCCGGGGGATGCGTGGCGGGCGGTGAAATTCGTGGAGGGGGACACCGCCGCGGCGGAACGCGAACGCCGGGCCCTGCACCTGCTGCGCTCCCTGTCCGACCCCGGGGCGCCGGACGCGCCGCTCCACCCCGCGCTCATGCCGGTCGCCGACCTCCGCGAGCGGCCCGGCGCGTTCGCCTATGCCATGCCCCTGGCCGATGCCCTGCGCCCGAACTGGCGCGACGATCCCGCGCAATACCGGCCGCGCACCCTGGCCGCCGAACTCGTCGCCCGCCGGACCCTGCCGCTCGGCGAATGCCTCGATCTCGCCGAGGCGCTGGCCTCCGGCCTCGCCTTCCTCCAGCGGCATTGCCTCGTCCACCGCGACCTCAAGCCGTCCAACGTCCTGTTCCTGGAGGGGCGCCCCGTGCTGGCCGACTTCGGGCTGCTGGCCGACACCCGCGAGGCCGGGTCCGTCGTCGGCACCCCCGGATACGTCCCGAAGGAGCAGCACGGCGAATTTCCCGCCGACCTCTACTCCCTCGGCGTCCTCCTCGCCGAAGCCTCCACCGGCCGCCGAGCCGGCGAAGCCGGATTCGCGCCCGTCGCCGAATCCGACCGCCACCATCCGCTCTTTCCCCGGTGGCTCGACCTCCTGCGGCGGACGACCGATCCCTCCCCCGCCCGCCGTCCCCAGACCGCCGGGGCGTTTCTCGGGGAATTGCGCGCCTTGCGCGAACCCCGCCCGCCCACCCGATGGCGGCGGCGTCTGGCACTGGCAGCCCTCCTCCTCGTCCTGTGCGCCATCGGCGGAACCGTGGCGGGCCTCCGGCACGTCCTCCGCCCGCGGGCGGCCGGACCGAGTTCCCCATCCGCCCCCGCAACCGCGGCGCCCGCCCCGGTCGCGCCATCCGGCAACCGCCCCCTGTACATTTCCCGGGACATGGCCGAAGACGGCGCCTTCCTCCAACTCTACACCGACCGCATCCGCGTCGGCCTGCCCCTGCACGGCTCCATCACCGCCGAAGACGCCGCCCTGCTGCTCGTCCTCCCCCCGGACGACCCCGCCTACGATCCCGAGGCCGAGTGGGACGGCCCCATGCCCTGGCGCCTTTGTCCCCTCGTCCCCGCCGACGAGGGGAACACCCCCGCGACCGCCCCCGGCGACCCGGCCTATCCCGATGGGGCGCCCGCCCTCTCCCGTACCACCCGCGCCGCCATCGCCATGCTCCCCGCGGACACCCCGTACCCCGAAGCCGTCTTCCTGCTCTGCGAACCCGTCCCGGTCTGGGAACCCCGACTCGCCGACCACCCTGACGCCACCTTCCAGGACCTCCACAACCTCTGGTGGGAAACCTGCGAACGCCCCCGGAGCGAACGGGAATCCCCCATGATCCGCGAACTCATGGAGCGGGACTTCCTCAAGGAGTATCTCGAGTAGACCTTTGGGCCGGACGGGGAAGGGAGCGGGAGGGACCTTCGGAAAAGGCTTCGACCTCCGCAAAACCCGGAACGAACCGGCATGAATCCGCCCGCCCACCGGCCAACCGCAAGTTTTCCAATGATTGGAAATATTTTTCCAATGATTGGAAACTTTTCCGCACCGCTTCCGGAAAACAAACAGAACACAGAGCGGTTTCAGAAACAGATTGGACGCCGTCCATTGTCGCGTTCGCCATTTCCGCTGCGGACGCGCAGAAGCGCGTCCCTCCCCGTGGAGCGCGTCCCGGTCGCGCTTCCGCGCGACCTTGTGGGAGGGAAACTCCCGAGTGGCCACAGAAAATCTTGAACCGCTCTGAGTGGTTCAAGAAACAGTATAGCCGAACAAGGGGGGGGGGGAGAGAACGAAACTCCGATTGGTCCGATTCCCTCCGCTGCCGCGGTGGAAGGAGGTTGTCATGCCGGAACCGTTTCCGGAGAGCCGATGGCCACTCCGGTTTTTCCGATGGGCCTGCCGGTGACGCGCCTCCGTTCGCCGATACGGCCAATCGGATCCATCGGAGTGTCCATCCGGGTCCGGGCATGGTACGACATGGTTTTTCGCAACCCGGAGCGGTAGCGGAGGGAATCGGAAAAATCGGAGTCTTCCCCGCCGCTCCCGCCCTCCCTGTCCGCTTTCGAGGGTGCCCGTTGCACAAAGTGGAGATGCGCCCGGGATTTCGGACAAGGACAGTTTGTTTTTTCTTTCGCGGGGGAAAATCCGGTAGATGCGGTATGGAGCCCGGCTGGGGTGGGGCATGGCGGGGAGGCGATGGCGGGGACGGAGAAATTTTTCCGGGGGCAGGTGAAAGATTCCGGGAGGGCAAAGCGAGCATTCGGGTGAGGGATGGTGCGGACTGGATGTCCGGCCGCCCTGCAGACGTGGATTTCGAACACAACCCAAACAGGAGAACACCATGACTACAGACAGGAAATCGGTCGGACAGGCGGGGCCGGGCGGCATGCGGCGGCATGGGCCCCGCGGACGCACGGCGCTGGCGTTGACGGCAGCCCTGGGGGTCTGGCTGGCGGCGGCGGCGGCGGCATCGGCGGTTTCGCCGTGGGTGACGCTCGGGGGCTGTTCGCTGGAGGCGTGGGACGGCAACGACGGGGACAGTTTCTTGATCAAGTGCCCGGACCTGAAGCCGGAAAAGGACATCCTGAAGGTGTTCCGGCTGTATTACGTGGACACGCCGGAATCGGAGGAGTCGCTGCCGGAACGGCTGGAGGATCAGCGGGCGTACTGGAATCTGCCGAACGTCCAGACGGTCGTGAAATGCGGGGAAAAGGCGAAGCAGTTCACCAAGCATTTCCTCGGGAGCCGCTTCGAGATCCACACGCGCTGGGAGACCGCGATGGGGCGGACGAAGATGGGGCGCCATTATGCGATGCTGTCGGTGGAGGGGGAGGATCTGGGCTGCGCACTGGTGCGGAACGGCCTGGCGCGGGTGTACGGGAAGGGGCCGGACCTGGACGGGCTCAAGGAGTACCGGTCGGCGGCGGCGAACGCCTGGTGGGAGAAGCTGCGGCAGGCGGAGGCGCTCGCGAAGCGGGAAAAGAAAGGTTGCTGGGCGTATTCGGGCGAAAAGGGCGCCCGGGCCGCGGCCGGGGACGCCGGGGGAATCGGCATCGCCGCGGGCGACGCCGGGGCGCGGACGCTCCACGGCCGTGGCACGGTCGGTCCGCGGTTGCGGGCGCCGTTGCCGGCGTACGGTGGCGGGTTGGCGACGGGACTCGGGGCGGCGGCGGCGGCAACCGGGGCGGCCGCCGCCGCATCGCCGGCGGGCTATCCGCTGGAGGTGCGGACGACGAAGCCGCTGTACATCTATCCGGCGGGGGCTTCCCTGGCGGCCGCGCCGATGGGGCGCCTGAAGGAGGGGATGGCGGTACAGGTGCACGGCGACGCGACGGCGGCGGGGCGGGTGAGGGTCCGGTTCCGGTTGTCGACGGGCGCGGTGCACGACGGGGAGGCGCGGAAGGCGGATTTGGGTCTGCCGTGAGGCGGATGGGGCGATGGTGAAGCAAAACTGGACGGAAAGGAGCGACAGGACATGAAGCGCGCAAGCTGGTGGATGGGATGGATGGCGGGAATGCTGTGCATGACTGGCCCCGGCCTGGCATGGGGCGCGGAAGGAGTGCGTCCGCGGGTGGTGTTCGACCGTCCGGGCGGCTTCACCGTGCGGCAGGGCGAGGAGGCCACGCTCAGCGCGACGTTGGCGGGCGGCAGCGGCGGCATCTGGTTCCTGGAGGACCGCTGGGAGAGCAACAACGGGGGCCGCGTGACGGGCCCCAACCATGAGTCGTTCGTCCTCGACACGAGCGTGCCCGGCCTCTACTGGGTCAAGGCCACGGGGGCCAGCGACGGCACCGACGGCGTGTACACCGGCCAAATCCGCTTCCGCGTGGCCCCGGCCCAAGGCGCCGCGGGGAAGGGCGCCAAGGCGATCCAGATCGGCGAGACGCTGGTCTGGGGCGAGGATTTCTCGGAACTGGACATGACCGGCGGCACCTCCGTGGGGAAGGAGTTCCACGGGTGGACCGGACAATCATGGTTCCACGTCGACCATGCCCTGCGAATCGGCAGTGGCAGCACGAACGGGCATGCGGCATCGACGAATGCGATCCTGGGAGCAGGTACCACGGGCAGACTGGAGTTTTGGATGTGGTACCACGACAGCAAGGCATCGGTGAAATTGGAGCGGAGCGTGGATGGCGGAACGAACTGGCTTCCGTTGGCGACGTATTCCGGCCTGGAGCCTTCGGCGAAATACTACAGCGTGGACGTGCCGGCGAGCGAGACGGTGGCCTTCAAGTGGTCCAACACCAACAAAAACCTCCGTTTCTATCTCGATGACGTGAAGTTGTACGTCCCGTGGATGGTGGAAGAAAACCAGCCGCCCACCATCGACCTCACGCCCGAAGGAACGGAAGCGACGCTGGTCGCGGGAAAACCCTTCGAACTGGAAGCAACGGCGACGGATTACGACGGGGACACCATCACGCTGTCGGCTACCGGGGTTCCGGAAACGGCCTCGTGGACGGCGGACGGGCCGGGAACGGGAAGCGTGGCGGGCGATTTCCGGTGGACGCCGGAAACGACGGGGACGTGCACGATGGCGATTTCGGCGGTGGACAAGGACGGCACGAACACGGTCGAAGTGACGCTCACGGTGGTGCCGGAGGGACCGGGAGTCCTTGGTTTCGAGAGCGAAGGGGCGCGGGTCAGGGAAAGTTCGCGGGAGGTGACATTGGCGGTCCTGCGCACGGGCGGCGCGGCGGGGGCGGTTTCCGTGTCGTGGGAAACGGCCAACAGGACGGCCTCGAACGGAGTGGATTACGTGGCATCGGGCGGGACTCTGGGTTTCGCCCCCGGACAGACGGAGGCGACGCTGACGGTGCCGCTGCTGGACGACATCCTTCCCGAAGACCATGACAAGACGTTCACCGTCACCCTCACCTCTCCCCTCGGAGGGGCCACGCTGGGGGCGGCGGAGACGTGCACGGTGACCATCGTCGACGACGACAAGGACGCCAATTACTACACGCGATGCTATACCGATGGCGGCACGCTGCTGACGGACACCGACCTCCGGGCGAAGCTGTGCATGATTCTCAACGAGAACGTCAAGGTCAACGAGTACGGGGCCGCCCTCAACCCCATCCTGGCCAAGCTCGACGAGTGCCCGTCCGACAGCTCGCTGGTGCAGTGCATCTATCTGCAACGGGGCATCGGCAGTTTCAACAAGGAACACATCTGGCCGCAATCGCGCGGTTGCCAGAATGCTCCCGCGCAGGGGGATTTGCACCACATCCGGGCGTGCGACAGCACCATGAACAGCACCCGCAACAACAAGAACTACGACTACCGGCGGAACGTGGCCGGAGCGGTGGAGATGAACGGATGCTGGTACACCACCACGCCCGAAGACGCCTGGGAGCCGCCGGACTCCGCGAAGGGCGACGTGGCCCGCGCGGTGCTCTACATGGACGTGCGCTACGAAAACACCTGCAACACGAAAGTGGATCTGGTTCTCACCAATGGCTTGAACCCGGGCGCAAACCAGCTGGGAAATCTCGCCACGTTGATTGAGTGGAACGAACTCGATCCGCCGGACGACTTCGAGCGGCGGCGCAACGAGCTGATCTACTCGACCTACCAGTTCAACCGCAACCCGTTCATCGACCACCCGACATGGGTCCGCGCGGTGTTCGATCCGACGGCTTTCACGAACGAAACCATTGCGTGGAACGTGAACGTGACGTGGCAGGGAGCGGGTTCGGTGGATTCGAACGCCGCTCCGTACGTGCAGGAGGTGACACGCGGCCTGACGAAGACGTTCCACGTCGCACCAGCCCGACATCACCGCATCGGAAGCATCCAGTGGAACGACGAGGACCCGGTGCATCCCGCGAACCCGGAGGAATCTTGTTCCTACGAATCGCCGGAGGTGACCGCCAATTCGACGCTGGCGGTGGATTTCACGGCCATGGTGGCCGCGAAGGGGACTCCGCTGTGGTGGCTGGAACAGTACGGCGCCGGCCGGCCGTCGGTCCAGGGCGGGAACTGGGACACGGCCGAGCAGGAAGACTGGAACGGCGACGGTATTCTCAACTGGGAGGAATACGCGAACGGGACCGACCCGGCCGCGGCCGTGCTCCGTCCGGTGACGGGCCTGCGGGCGGCGTCGACGGACAGCACAGGCTTCACGCTGGCCTGGGAACCGCGGGACGGATACGCCGGATACCGCGCCGTCGTGTGCTCGGCGGCGGCGGTCGAAGCGGCGTCGGCGGGGTTCGAAAGCGGAGGCGTCGATTCCGGCTGGGTGGTGTCGCCGGCGGGGGCGGAAGTGCGGACCACCGCGGCCGCGAGCGGGACGCACGGTCTGACCTTCTCCGCCAAGGGCGCGTGGCTGGTGTCGCCGCCGGTGGAAAACCCTTCCGCTCTGGAGTTCCAATACAAGCAATCGAGCAACACCAACCAGTGGACGTTGGCCATCGACGTCAGCACGGACGGCGGGGCGACCTGGGAGCTGGCGGTGGACAGCGTCTCCGACGCCAAGGCCAATGCGCAGTCCCATTCCACCGACCTCTCGGCGTGGCGCGACCGGACGGTCCTCGTCCGCCTCCGCGACGCCCGGGAAGGCAGCGGCGTGGCCCAACGCCATCTGGACGACGTGGTGGTCAAAACCGCCGGTCCGACCGTGCTCGCGGGAACGGCTCCGGGCAATTCGTGGATTGCGGCGGGGCTGGCGCCGGGAACGGAATACGCCGTCGCGGTGCGCGGCAAAACGGCGGCCGGCGAGGCCGGCCCGTGGTGCGCGGCCGTGTTCGTCTCCACCGATGCCGACGAAAGCGGGCGGCGGAGCCAGACCATCACCTTCCCGCCCATTGCCGGACAGCTTGCGCCGTATCCGTTGACGTTGGAAGCGACGGCCAGCAGCGGCTTGCAGGTGACGTATGAATTGGCGGGCGACGGCCCCGGAGTGCTCGTGGGCAACACGCTGTCCTTCACGGGCGCGGGCACGGTGACCGTCCGGGCCGCCCAAGACGGCAACGAAACCTATGCCCCCGCCCAGAGCGTGACCGTGTCGTTCGAGGTGTCGAAGGCGCCACAGGAAATCACGCTGGATCCGGATCCCATCGGCGACCAGCCCGTCCGCGCGACGGTGGAGCTGTCGGCCTCCGCCAGCAGCGGGTTGCCGGTCGTCTGTTCCGTCTCGGGGGCGGTTCTCGCGGGCAGCACGCTGTCCTGCACCGTCCCCGGAACGGTCACCGTGACGGCCACCCAGGCCGGAAACGACCTCTGGGAACCGGCCGAAACGACCGCCACCTTCACCGTCAACGACACCGCGGACGCGGAATTTGCCAAGATCACGACACTGGCCGCGCTGGAACCGGGCGAGTACATCATCACCGGGAAGAAGACTTCCGGCGAAGAATATGCCATGCTGAACCAATTCCAGGGAGGGACACAGCCTTACATCAAGACCAATGGCGTGACACCCGCGAACACGCGCATTCTCACGTCGGATTCCTCCATCGTGTGGACCTTGGCCGAGGATGGCGCCAATGGTTGGACGATCTTCAACGAGGGCGCGGGATACGTGGGCTATTACGGGACTAAAAACTCCGCGCAAATCACGAATGTCGTCACCCCCAACACCCGCTGGACGTTTGCCGTCAACGGCGGTCTTTTCGAGGTACGGAACGTCGCGGTCACCAACCGGACCCTTCGTTTTTACGCGACCACGGGGGCTGAACGTTTTGCCTGTTACACCACGACCGGCAACAAGTTGCTCGAACTTTACAAGAAGAAGGTGAATTCCGCGCAGACCGTGCAAACCGTCGCGTTCGTCCCCATCGGCGACCAGAATCCGACCAGCAGCGTGACGCTGCAAGCGACGGCCAGCAGCGGCCAGGGCGTGACTTTCCTGCTTTCCGGCGACGACATCGCGCAACTGTCCGGGACGACCTTGACCTTCACGGGCACGGGCATGGTGACGGTGACGGCGGTTCAGGAAGGAAATGCGACCTATCGCCCGGCCTCGGCGAGCCAGACCTTCCGGGTCCAGAACGACCAGACCATCGCGTTCGACCCCATCGGCGCCCCACTCACGACCGACACGGTTACGCTGCACGCAACGGCCAGCAGCGGCTTGCCCGTGACCTTCGCGATTGCCGGCGGCCGCGAGATTGCGCAACTGGATGGAGACACCCTGACCTTCACGGGCCCGGGCCGGGTGACGGTGACGGCCAGCCAGGCGGGGAACGAGGCCTGGCGTCCGGCCTCGGCCAGCCAGACCTTCACGGTGTCGGGCCCCCAGGCGCCGGAAGACCCTTACGCGACGTGGCTGGCGGGGTTCCATCCGCCGCTGTCGGCGGCGGACTATCCGGCCGCCTCCCTGGGAGCGAACGGCTGCGAGAACTGGAAGAATTACGTCTGGGACATCTCGCCGACGAACGAGAACACCCTCGACGTGACGCACATGGAACCCGGCGCCGACGGCTCGCTGGTGCTCACGGTGCCGTTGGCCAGCCCGAACCGGCGTTACTGGTGGGTGCATTGGGACGAATTCCGGAGCGGTACCCCCGTGGAAGATGCCGAGGCGCAAGGACAAGTCCTCGACTTGGGTCCCGGCACCCCCACCATGACCATTCCCGGCATCCTCTCCACCGGCGGATTCGGTCTGCTCAAGACGACCCTTCCGTAAAAGCATTTGCCGGAGCGTTCCGCCGTTTGCGGCGGCCGCCCTGCTTCCCGTTGTCACCGCGTCATTCCCGTCTGCATGGGGCTGCCGCACGGCTGGTTGGCCGCTGATTCCCTCTTGTATTTTTCATGCAGGGAGATGTGACGGAAAACCGGATGAAAATCTTTGATTTTCCATAATCTCGCGAGTGGTGGAGCCGGGTCGGGAACGGGACGGGGCAGCGGTTGACAGGGGGAGGGTGAATGGGCAGGATAGGGACATGAATGCGACGGAAAAACGGAAGGAGACGGGGGCGGTGCGTCGGGCGGTCGGGCTGGTGAAGCTGGGGGTGGTCGGAGGGCTGGCGGCGCTTGTGCTGTTGATGGGGGTGGCTTGGGTGGCCGGACGGGCCGGGCGGGCCGGGAGCTGGCCGGGGCCGGGGTGGATTCCGGCGGAGACGGGGCCGCACGCGGAGTGGATGCCGTTCCTTCAAGGGGGGACGGATGAGGGCGGCGGGGCGATGTATGCGTCGGTGGCGTTGGCGGGGGTGGTGTATCTGGTCGTGGCGTCGTGGCTGCTGACGCTGTGGATGGCAGCGGAGCGAAAGAAGTCGCCGGACGGGGCGGGTTTGGGGAAGAGGACGCTCCGGTCGCTGTGGTTTTTCGCGCCGTATGGGGTGGCTTGCGGGGCGCTGTGGATTGTGGGCACCGTGACGGGAGGGAGGGACGTGTGGCAGACTTCGAGCGTGGCCGACGATGGGGTGCTGATGGCCACGGTGGCATTGGCGGGGGTGTTGACGGCGGCGTGGACGGCGTGGCTGGACGGACGGCGGTGGCGGCTGGGCTGGAAGCTGCTGCTGGCGCCGGCTGCGGTCGCGCTCTGGGTGTTCATGGGGTGGGACGGGCAGACGCCGCGGGCGGGGCAGCGGTTGTGGTCGGGACAGGAGCCGCTCCCGGCGGTGCGCAGTTGGCGGCATGCGGCGATGCTGGCGTGGTACGACCTCTGGGTGGAGCGGCCGGAGGTGGGCGGGGAGGATGCGTGGCTGTGGTTCTGGACGGACGGGAGGAACGAGTTCGGAACGCGGCTGGGGGATTCGCCTTCGGCGCGCGCGCTGCGGAAGCGGTCTGACCTGCCGTGGACGGGCGGGCGGGAGGTGTTCGTGGTGCCGCTGGCGGCGGGCCCGGAGGCGGAGGTGGGCGCGGCGATGGCGTACAGCGCGCTGATGCGGCATTACGGCGGGTATTTTTTCCGGACGCCGGAGGGATTGCTGCCCATCCGGCGCGGGGTGATGCACTCCATTCGTCCGCGTTCAGAGGGGGTCCTGGCGGTGCGGTCGCCCGACGTTCATCTGCGGCCGGGGACGCCGTACTGGGCTCTGCGGCTGTCGCGGGAAGGGGGCCTGGCGGGCGGATTGCGGACGTTCGCGCCGTCGGATCTGGACGAGAGGGGATGGGGGCTGGCGGAGAACGAGACGGTGCTGGCGGTCGCGTCATCGCTGGAGGAGGTGCTGTCCGGTGAGCGTGCGCCGGTGGAGCTGCGGGTGGACGCGGATGTCTCGCTCGGGGCGTTGGCGGAGTGCCTTGCGCGCCTGGACGCGGCGGGCTTCGACGAGGTGTTCGTGGATTGAACCGGGGCGCGGGGCGTAGGGGAGGAGGGTACGTGGGGGCGGTAGCGGGGGGGGGCGTTGCCGGTTTCTTGTTCTCCTTGAGATTGATTTCTGTGAAAAAGAATCTGTTTTGAAGAGTGGATTTCGTGCATGAAGTCGTGTTTTCGACATCGAATTCCGTGCCTTCTACCGCACGAATATCCCCCGCCATGCCCTGGGCTGCGACACATAGTGAAACAATAGGGAAATCATAGTGAAATTTCCCGTCGGAAGGTGTAGGATGCCGACATGATCAAATCCGTCTTGAACAACGAAATCCTCGCCCGCCTGCTGGCCATCGAGCGGGCAAGGGGCCAGTTCGGGGGAATCCGCTTGCCTCCTTCCATGGCGGGCAAGTTGCGGAAAAGTTCGAAGAAAAAGAGTTCCTACGCCTCGAACAAAATCGAGGGAAACCCGCTGGATGAGGTCCAGGCGGACGCGGCGGTCGAGTCCTCGCGCCGGCATTACCTCAAACCCGAGCAGGAAATCCGCAATTATTTCGATGCCCTGGGATTCCTGGAGAAGGCCGTGGCGGAGGGACGGCCGTTTTCCAAACGGCTGGTCCTGGAGACGCAACGCATCGTCGTGCGGGGCGAGAGCGCGGAAAAACGCGGGTTCCGCGGCCCCATGCCCCCGGGAGTCCTTTTCGCGGTCTACGACGACGCGACACGGCAGGTGGAATACATCCCCCCGGAAGCGAAGGACGTGGAAGGGCTCGTGGACGAACTGGCCGCCTACGTGGCGGAATCCGACGACCATCCGGTCATCAAGGCGGCCGTCGTGCACTACCAGATCGCGACCATCCACCCCTTCGAGGACGGCAACGGACGGACCGCGCGGCTGCTCTCCGATTTCGTGCTCGGCGCGAACGGCTACGGTTTCGGGGGCATCGGCTCGCTGGAAGAATACTTCGCCTACGACGCCGACGAATACTACCGCTCCCTCCAGATGGGCCTCCCCGCGCTCTACTACGACGGGCGCGACAATCCCCCCCACCCGGAAATCTGGTTCGCCTACTTCGCGCGCATGATGGAACTCCACGCGGCGGGGGCGTTGCGCATCGCGGAGGCCTCGGACGGGGAACGCCGGGCCGTCGCCCTCTCGCACCTGGGGAAACGCGAGCGGGCGTTCCTCGCGCACCTGGAGGCGGAAGGCATCCGCCGCTTCGCCCCGGTGGACCTTGCCAAGCCCTTGGGCGTGACGAACCGGACCATCATCAACTGGTGTGCCGGCCTTGTCCGCGCCGGCTTCCTGCACCCCGAGACGGGCGGCCGGCGCATCCGCTTTTACGCCAGGACGGAACCGTAGGCGGCATCCGCCGCTCCATCCCCAATGCCGGGGCGCAGGCGGTCCGCCAATCGAGAACAAGAATTCTTCTTCGCGCGACGGAAACATCCGGCAAACGTTTGTCAGGAGGAAATGGGAGGGGATTGGCCGTGCGGGAGGGGCGAGAAAGGGAAGCGGATGGATTCTTTTGGGACGGGCACCGCGTCCGTCCAGCGCAAGGGCGCGGCAGGATGCCGCACCCCCGGAAGTGACGCGGAAGTTTTTCCTGAAGTGTTGCGGGAGGCGGGTGAGGTGGGGGCTGGCGTGAGATTATGGAAAAAGTGGACTTTTCTGAAGGGTTTTGCATGGGGGAAGACCCGCGGGTGGGGCTCCCGCGCCCCCAGTGGGCGCGGCAAAAGTTTTCCAACCATTGGAAAAATATTTTCCAATCATTGGAAAACTTGCGGTTGGCGGAGGTGCGGAACCGGGGGGGGAAAAAAAGGGGTCAGCGGGGGAGGAGGGATTGGTAGAGGGCGAGGAGTTTCTGGGCGGAGGAGGTCCAGGTGTGGCGGGAGAGGACGAGGGTGCGGGCGGTGGCGCCGAGGCGGTTGCGGAGGGGGGCGTCGGTGGCGAGGCGGGTCCAGGCGGCGGCGAAGGGGGCGGGGTCGGAGACGGGGGTGACGAGGCCGGCACCGTCGGCGACGAGGCGGGGAACCCAGCCGCAGTCGGTCGTCAGGACGGGGAGGGCCGTGGACATGGCTTCGATGGCGAAGAAGCAGAAGGATTCGTAGTCGCTGGAGACGACGGCCAGGTCGGCGGCGGCGAGGATGGCCGGGAGGTCGGGATAGGGGACGGCACCGAGGAAGTGGACGCGTGGCGCAATGCCGAGTTCGGCGGCCAGGGCTTCGCAGCGGGGGCGCAGGGGCCCGTCGCCCGCCAGTACGAGCCGGGAGTCGGGGCAGTCGCGCAGGTGGAGGGCGAAGGCGCGCAGGAGCATGTCGTGGTTCTTGAAGGCCTGGAAGCGGGCGGCGTAGACGGCGACGGTGTCGGTCGGCGGGATGGCGTGGTCGGCGCGGAAGGCGGTGGGTTGGGGCTTGAAGAGGCCGGGATCGACGGCGTTGGGGATGTCGTGGACGCGGGTCAGGCCGTTGGCGCGCATTTTCTGGATGCTGGTGCCGCTGGCAATGAGGGCGTCGGCCTTTTCGACGCCGCCGTGGGGGTCGTAGTAGTTGGGCGCGGTGAGGCGCATGACGAGGGGGGTGGGATAGGCGGCGCGCTTGAGGTGGCAGACGAGTTCGGGGAGTTCGCAGATCTGGATGACGTCCCAGCAGCCGGGACGGCGGGCGATCCAGCGGGCGGCGCGCCGTTGGAACCAGTCGAATTCGGCCTGGCGGACGCGCCAGCCGCCGCGGACTTTGTCCCACGGGAAGCGGCGGAGCCAGGGGGTGTGCAGGCAGGTGGCGTCGGGGAGGGGAAGGGGCGGCGCGGAGAAGAGGGGGGCGCCGGAGAGGTAAGATACTTGGACGCCCATGGAGGCGAGGCAGCGGGAGATTTCGAGGTCGAAGGTTTCGCCGCCGCCGCGTTCGAGGCAGGCCATGCGGTTGACGAAGAGGATGCGGAGGGGGGGGGAAGGCATGGGGGTCATGTTTCAGCCACAAAGGACACAAAGGGCGCAAAGGACGGGAGGGGCATGGGGAGGGGGGTGGACGGGATAGGTGGCTGGCGGAGATGCTGTGGCTTTTCGGAGGCTGCCCAGCCGCATGGTCGCGCGGAAGCGCGACCCTCCCCGTGGAGAACGCACCGGGAGGGACGCGCTTCTGCGCGTCCGCTATGGAGAAGATCGTTCATGGAGGGCAACACAACCGACAGCAGACTCTCTGTTCCTTGAGCCGCCCGAGTACAGCACAAGGTCAAAACATTCGTCTTTGCAGGGCCCGGGTAGGGCGGGCAGTCCCCTGCCCGCCGTGCGAAAGGTACGTGGAAAGAAGGCAAATGGGAAGCTGTCCATGCGCTTGCCAGACACCCGGCGGCGAAGGGACTCGCCGCCCTACCCAAAAGAGATGCGAAAGAATGAGCTTTACGGTGCACTAGGGGAGCATGGAGCGGAAGCGGGCGGAGCGGGCGTCGAGGTCGGCGCGGGTGAGGGCGGAGAGGCCTTCGAGGCCGAAGGCGGAGCAGGTGCAGGAGGAGGCGACGGTGGCGCGCAGGAGGGCGCGGCGGAAGGCTTCGCGGTCCACGGCGCCGCCGGAGGCCAGGGAGCCGATGAGGGCGCCCGCGAAGGTGTCGCCGGCGCCGGTGGGGTCGGTGACGTCTTCGAGGGGCCAGGCGGGGACGAGTACGGGGTCGCCGCCATCGCGGCCCATCAGGAAGGCCCCGTGTTCGCCCTTCTTGACCAGCGCCCAGGCGGGGCCGAGGCGCAGGATGGCGCGGGCGGCTTCGAGGAGGGAGGTCTTGCCGGTCAGGGCGCGGGCTTCGTGTTCGTTGACGGTGAGGAGGTCGACGCGGTTGACGACGTCGAGGAGTTCGGCGCGGGCGGTGTCGATCCACAGTTCCATGGTGTCGAGCATGGTGAAGGGCCGGGAGGACATCTGGTCGAGGACGCGCGCCTGGAGGGACGGGGCGATGTTGCCGAGGCAGAGGAAGGGGGCCGTGCGGTAGGAGTCGGGGAGGTCGGGGGAGAAGTCGGCGAAGACGTTGAGTTCGGTGCAGTTGGTGCGGCGGGAGTTCATGTCGGCGGAGTAGGTGCCGTCCCAGTGGAAGGTCTTGCCCGGGGCGCGCGCGAGGCCGGCGAGGTCGATGCCGGCGCGGGCGTAGGCGGCGGTGTAGGCGTCGGGGAAGTCGTCGCCGACGACGCCGACGAGTCCGGTGGACGCGAAGAGGGCGGAGGCGATGGCGGAATAGCTGGCGGAGCCGCCCTGGAGTTTTTCGCGGCGGCCTTTCGGGGTCTCGACGGTGTCGAAGGCGATGGAGCCGACGACGACGACGGAGGGGGCGGGGGCGGGGGCGGAGGGTTCGGTCATGGGAGGGCTCCTTGGGTCAGGCGTTGGAGGAGGCGAGGCGCTCCTCGACGAGCTGGCAGATGGCGTGGATCATCATTTCGTGGCCCTCCTGGATGCGGGCGGTCACGGTGGTGGAGGCGACGCGGAGGGTTTCGTCGGCAAGGGCGGCGAGGCGGCCGCCGGCGCCGCCGGTGAGGGCGACGCTCCATACGCCGGCCTTCTTCGCGGCTTCGGCGGCGAGGCACACGTTGGGGGCGTTGCCGCTGGTGGAAATGGCGAGGAGGATGTCGCCGGGGCGGCCGAGGGCTTCGACCTGCTTGGAGAAGACTTCGTCGTAGCGGTAGTCGTTGGCGATGGAGGTCAGGACGGAGGAGTCGGTGGTGAGGGCGAGCGCGGCGTAGGGGCGGCGCTCGAGGAGGAAGCGGTTCACCAGCTCGGCCGCGAAGTGCTGGGCGTCGGCCGCGCTGCCGCCGTTCCCGCAGGCGAGGATCTTGGCGCCGGCGCGCAGGCGGTCGGCCATGCGCTCCGCGACGGCCTCGACGGCGGGGCGCAGGCGGGTGAAGACTTCGTTGGCCACGTCGAGGTGGCTTTCGGCAAAGCGGTCCCAGTCCATCGCGGAGCCTCCGGGGCGGTCAGTCGGCCGCGGCGTTGCGCGGGCGGATTTCGTTGACTTCGACGCCGATGCCGGCGAGGTCGCAGGTGCCGAGGTGCTCGGCGAGGACTTCGCCGACGCGCTTCTGGATCATGCGGCAGAGTTCGGGAATCTGGGTGCCGGACTTGACGCCGACGACGATGCCGACTTCGAGCGCGCCGCGGCGGACGCGGAGGGCGGACTTGAGCCAGGCGAGGGCGGCGAAGTCGGAGCGGATGCCGTCGATGTACTTGCGGACGGCGTCGGTGCTGACGTTGATGCTGCCGGTCTCGTTCTCGAAGCGGATGAACTGCGGGCGGCGGCGCGGGAGGCCGGTGACGAAGTAGAGCGCGAGCCAGACGAGGATGCCGGCGCCGAGCAGCACGTGCTGCCAGCGGGCGAGGCCGCACGTCCAGTCCAGCGCCGTGTGCGCGGGCGCGGGGAACTGGTGGGCCAGAATCAGCCCGAGGCCGGCCGCCACGAGCGCCAGATACAGGAACAGTCCGAGCAGAAAATGGATGGTCTTCATCGCCGTCTCCTTGATCGCATGCGGTTATAACCGACTTGCGGCCTTTCCGCACTTGAAAAATGATGGGGCCCCGTCGGTCCATTCCCAAGGGGAGCGCTCCGGACGCGGAGCGGGGCACGTCCCTCCCCTACCCTCCCGTACGGAAAAGGGCGGCCGGAAGCCGGCCGCCCTCGGGCAATTCCATGCCTGTCCGGTCTACACCCGCACGTTCTCCGCCTTGGTGGCGCGGCCGGGCTTGATCTCGATCTCGCCCTTGGAGATGGCGCCGACGGGGCAGACCAGGGCGCAGAGGTGGCAGCCGACGCACTTCTCGTGGTCGCAGAAGGGGCGGCGGTCCGCCTCGTCCCACTTCATGGCCTGGTGCGCGCCGTCGTAGCAGCTGATGTAGCAGCGCCCGCAGCCGACGCACGCGTCGGAGTCGATCTCGGGATAGACGATGTAGTCGCGGTTGAGTTCCTCTGCCGGGATGATGTTGGCGGTGGCACGCCCGACGAGGTCCTGCAGGCGGTCGACGCCCTTCTCGGCCATGAAGTGCATCAGGCCGTTCTTGAGATCCTCGACGACCCGGTAGCCGTACTGCATGACGGAGGTCGTCATCTGCAGGGTCGTGGCGCCCAGCAGGATGAACTCCGCCGCGTCTTCCCACGTCTCGATGCCGCCGATGCCGGAGATCGCCAGGTCCTTGAGCCGCGGGTCGGCGCGCATCTGCTGGATGAACCGCAGGGCGACCGGCTTGACGGCCTTGCCGGAGTAGCCGGAGATGGAGGACTTGCCGTCGACGATCGGCATGCCGATTTCGCGGGCGAGATCGACGTTGCAGACGGACTTGATGGTGTTGATGGCCGCGATGCCGTCGGCGCCGCCTTCGAGGGAGGCGATGGCGACGGGCACCATGTCGGTGATGTTCGGGGTCATCTTGGCGAGGACGGGCAGCTTGGAGCCGCGCTTGACGGCCGCGCAGTACTTCCGGCACAGGTCGGGGTTGGACCCGACGTCGGAGCCCATGGCGTGGGACGTCATCTGCGGGCACGAGAAGTTGAGCTCGAGCATGTCGGCGCCGGCTTCTTCGGCAAGGCGGGCGAGTTCCTCCCAGGTGGCCTCGTCGTTGCCCATGATGGAGGCGATGAGGACCTTGTCCGGGTACTCGGCCTTGAGCCGCCGGATGTCGGCGAGATTCTGCTCGAGCGGATGCTCGGCAATCTGCTCCATGTTCTTGAAGCCGACGAAGGGGGTGCATTCCTTGTCGAGCTTGTCGAAGCGGGGGGAGACCTCGTCGATGAAGTAGCTCTTGGGGCCGATGGTCTTGAAGACCACGCCGCCGAAGCCGGTGTCGTAGGCCTTCTTGCACATCTCGTAGCAGTTGCCGACCGGCGAGGACGACAGGCAGAAGGGGTTCTCGAAACGCACCCCCAGGAACTCGACGGACAAATCTTTCTTGATCATCTCACTTTCCTCCCAGCTCTTCGTCGATGAGGGCCGCCGCGCGTTTCGCTCCCGCGACCGCGCCGACCACGGTTTTCTCCGGGTCCGCCGAGACGTCGCCGACGACGTACAGCTTGTCCCCGGCCTTCAGGGATTCGTCCCCGATCCGGTTGCGCTCGAACGCGAGCCCGAGGCCGCCCGCGGCGACCTCCTGGCCGATGGCGAGGATGATCCGGTCGGCGGTGTAGGAGAGTTCCGCGTCGATCTTGCGGTGGCGGAACGTGACCTTGTTGCCGTCGACCGCGGTGGGCACGTAGCCGTCGTGGATCGACACGCCGGCCTCGCGCGCCCCGGCGAGCTCCTTGCGGCTGGCCTTGAACTCGCAGAGCTCCTCGTACACGACCGCCGTGACGTTCTTCGCGCCGAGCAGCTTGAGCGTCGTGCAGACATCCATCGAGACGTCGCCGCCGCCGACCACCAGCACGTTCGCCGGGATGTCGATCTCCCCGCCGGCCTCCTTCGCGCGGCGCAGGAACGACACCGCCGTCTCCACCGCCGGATTCCCCTCGAACATCGGCAGCCACTTCCCGGCCGAGAGGCCGATCGCCAGCACCACCGCGTCGAATTGGCCCTTGAGCCCGTCGACCGTGACATCCTTGCCGACCTCCACGCCCGTGTGCGCCACGAGCCCGAGGTCGAGGATGCGCTGGATTTCCAAATCCAGCACCTTGGACGGCAGCCGGTACTCCGGCACGCCGTAGCGCAGGTACCCGCCGAGCTTCGCGTCCTTCTCGAAGAGTTCCACCACCCACCCCCGCTTGAGCAGCTCCGCGGCGACCGCGAGCCCGCCGGGCCCGCCGCCGATGACCGCGGCCTTCTTGCCGTTGGGGGCGGCCTTTTCGAGGACCTTCATCCCGAGCGCCGCCTCCATGTCCGTCACGTACCGCTGGATCAGCCCGATTTCGATGGGCCGGTCGATGCCGCTGCGCGAGCATCCCATCTGGCAGTACTTCTCCTGGGGGCAGACCCGCGCGCAGACCGCGCCGAGCACGTTGTTTTCGCGGATGGTTTCCGCGGCGCCCTTGAAGTTGCGGAACCGCACCGACCGGATGAATTTCGCCGGGTCGGTCCCCGCGGGACAGGCCTTGGAACAAGGCGCGTCGTGGCAGAGCAGGCAGCGTGCCGCCTCCCCTCCGATGGTCACCGGCGTGAAGCCGGGTTCAAGCTCGCTGGTGTATTTGTCCTTCATGCATGATCCTCCGTGTGCTTCTTTTCCGGAGCGCGCCCGCGCGGACCCGATCCATGCCCCCTTGTACCCCGCCCCGCGGCAAAACACAAGGCGCAACCGCCAGCGGGGAGCGGATTGCCGAAGGGGACGGCCCGGCTCCTTCGCGTGGTCCAGCCGCACCTCGACGCCCCGCTCCACCAGCCCCGCCGGCACATCGTCCGCCCTCCCGCCTCCACGTGCAGATCCTCGATGTCCGCCGTCGCGCGCCAGAGCCTCTGCCGCACCTCCGCACAAGCCCGCACACCACCCTCTCCTGGATTTCGCGGTCGCTGACGAATTCGATCATGCAGCCGCCCGCCTTGTTTGGCCCATTGTTCCCATCCCGGCCACCATACCGCCCATGCCTTCGAAAACGAAGGACACGGAATCCTCGTGTGGACAGGGAATCACTGGCACAAAAGGACAAAAATTCATGCTTTTCAATGTTGATTGCTTCCCCTTCCAAGCCGTTCGAGTCCGCGGAGCGGCATTCGGGATGTTGCGGCGGACACACCTCCTCCGCGTGCGCATCCCGTGGGGGTTCGTCACGGCGGCCACGCGCCGCCTGGGGTGATGAAGTCAGGCAAAGGCCGGGCAAAGGCGGCGGGCGCCTTGCGAATGCCGGGCCAAAAGCTTTCTGTTCTTTTGTGCCAATGATTCCCTGTCCACACGAGGATTCCGTGTCCTTGTTTTCGAGGCCATGGGCGGTATGATGGCCGGGATGAAAGCAATGGACCAAACAAGGCGGGCGGCAACATGATCGAATTCGTCAGCGACCGGGAAATCTACGAGCGGGTGGTGTGCGGGCTCGTGCCGGAGGTGCGGAAGAGGCTGTGGATCGCGACGGCGGACATCAAGGATCTGCACGTGGAGGCGGGAGGGCGGGCGATGGTGCCGTTCCTGGGGGTGCTGGCGGGGCTGGTGGAGCGGGGCGTCGAGGTTCGGCTGGTCCACGCGAAGGAGCCGGGGCCGAACTGGCGGGAGGATTTCGACCGGTATCCGGCCCTGTGGGGCGGGATGGAGCGGATGCTGTGCCCGCGCGTGCATTTCAAATGCGTCATCGCGGACGGCCGCCGGGCCTACTTCGGCAGCGCGAACCTGACGGGCGCGGGCATGGGCGCGAAGAGCGTGCGGAAACGCAACTTCGAGAACGGCATCCTGACGGACGACCCGTCGCTGGTGGAGCCGCTGGCGGGCCAGTTCGACGCGGTATGGCGCGGCGACTTCTGCCCCGGCTGCGGGAGGCGGGGCTTCTGCGGGGATTGCCCGCTGGAGTGACGAGGGCGCCCTGCGGGCGGAGTGACGAGTGACGAGAGACGAGTGACGAGTTTGCGGTGCGCCCTGCGGGCGGGGTGCCCGCGGTGCTGCAGGACAGACGCTTGACTCCCGCTTCCCAGCCGTCGGGGCGCGGCTGGAAGCCGCACCTCCTGGAAGTAGCGCGATGGTTGTTCAGTGGGTCCGGCGCCGCTTCCGGGGGTGCGGCATCTTGCCGCGCCTAGCGGATGGAGAGCGGGAGGAGGGCGGAAGAATGTCTCACGCAAAGTCCGCCAAGGCCGCCAAGGGAGCGGGAGGAGAGCAGGGGAATCTACAAGAATGTCTCGAATGGTTTGGTATGGACGGGGTTTGAATCAACATTGAAAACCATGGAAACCGCTTCGCGGACATGGAAAGCGGGAGGGAAGCGGATGGAATGGACCGACTTGGAGCCGCGGCGGGGAACAACCTCATCCGGGGGAGCCGGAGGAGGCAAGGTAATCGGCGGGGGAGAGTACGGGGAGCACGCCCGGAGGATAATGGGCGCGGTCGCGCGAGAGAATGCACGTGGCGCCGCAGCGCAGGGCGGAGGCCAGCTGGATGTCGTCCCCGAAGTCCTTGTGCGGAATGTCGGCCGCTTCGCGGAGGATGGGGGCGTCGAGGGGAACGACGGAGAAGATGCCGAGAATCAGGCGGACGGCCGAGAGCGCGTTTTCGCGGCCGATGAACTTCGCCGCAACGTAGTGGACGTTGTTGAGGGAGATGGCCGAGACATAGCCGCGGGCGGCACCCGTCTCACACAGGGCCCACGCCGAGGCGGCGGGGACAAAGAATTCCGGACGGCGCAACACGACGTCGAGGAGGACGTTCGTGTCGAAGAACAGTTTCGGCTTCACGGGGCGAACCTTTCCGCCAGGCGTTCATCGCGGATGGCACGCCAGTCCAGGTCCCCCGGGACGGAACGGGCTCCGCGGGCCAATGACAAGGCCCGGAGCGTCTTCGGTGGATAACTCGGTTCCGCCGGCAGTTCACGCCCCGCAGCCTCGACAAAGCGGGAAAACATCGACGAAATGCTTTCCCGGCGCCTTTTCGAAAGCCGCCGGGCATTCTCCAGGACAGGACGGGGGATGCTGAGGGTCAGCTTCATGGTGCTCATGGATCAAGGCTCCGTTGTACGTATTTTCTTCTGCCATTCTATACGTGTGAAAGGTGGCTTCAAGCCTAAACGGACAGATGACCGGCATCTTGGCAAGGAGGGGAAAGCGGGAGGAAAACGGGAGGAGGGAAACTACAAGAACATCTCGAACCCCGCTTCGCGGACTTGAACGGCTTGGCGTGGGATGGAATCTGCATTGAAAACCCTGAAAACCGCTTCGCGGACATGGAAAGGCGGGAGGGATGCGGATGGAAAGAGATTGTCAGACAATACCAACAATTTCCGACAATGGTTTTGGAGACAACTTGGACAATCCTGCGGATGGGATTGTTGGAGGGGAGTAAAGGCAAGCAGGTTGCTCATTTTGCTTTCAGGATGATCCAGAAGGAGACTTTGTAGGAACTTTGGCGCAGGAATCAGGACAAATCGGAGTTCCGGAACGCAATGCCTGTCACCAAAGTCCTTGGCTGGATTTCTGCCGCTTGTTTTGGGCGGTGCGGGGCCAGTAGCGGACGAAATGGCGGGGGAATTTTTCGTTGCGGGAGAAATGGGAATCGGCTTCGAGCATCGTCTTGTTCCGGCCGTTCCAGGCGAAGTTCAGATGGTGGTAGGCATGGGAAAGGCTCCCGGCCAGATGCTCTTCGGTGAAGCCCTGCGGGGGCAGAAGACACATGTCGTCCCCCTCGGGCTTCTCCCCTTGCGCGCAGCGGATGTCCCGCAGAAGGGATTCCAGTTCCTCTTTCGCTTCGTTCACGTGGAACCACAGCAAATCCAGGTTGCATTTGTGTTTCTTCATCTTGGAATCTTTCAGGCCATTATGACAATTTCCGACAATTGTTTTTTGGAGACAACTTGGACAACCCGGGACAACTTTTTCAAGGGCGCCGGGCAGACAACTCCGCCCGGCGGAGGGGAGTTTTCGCTCGGGCTTCATCACCCCAAACGGTGCCTCGCCGCAACGACGAAAACCCACGGGAAGCGCGCGCGGCGGAGGTGGGTTCGCCGGGTGACGGCGGCGTCGGCGCGGCGGCGGCAGGCCCAGAGGGTGTCCAGGTCGCGGTAGATGCGGTGGAGGTGGCGGCCGAAGGTTTCCTCGGTGAAGGGTTCCAGCAGCGGGACCGCGGGTTTGCATCCGAGGATGGAGCCTTCCCCGGCGGCGGCGGTGGCCATGTCGCGGAGCAGTCCGAGGTGCCGCACGGCCAGTTGGGCGTAGGCATGCAGGATGCAGGTGGGGCGGACGAGGGCCAGACCGGCTTCGCGCGGCGGGCCCTTGGCGCGGCGCGGCAGGGGCTGGAGGTCGAGGAACGGCGCGCCCGTGGGGAAGCGCGACCAGCGGACGAAGTCGGCATCCGCACAGGCCCGGACCCGCTCTTCCGGCGCGCGGCGGCAGTTCCAGGCAAAGTTGAGGTGGTGGTAGGCGTGGTCCAGTGAGTAGAAGAGGTCGCTGTCCGTCAGGGGCAGCCGCTTGGCCAGCCGGTCGGCGTATTCCTTGCGCGGTTCGAGTTCCTTGGCGAGGATCTTCCCGAAGGCGGCAATCTGGATGCGCGCCCACAGTTCTTCCAGCTCCCCGAGCGCTTCGCCGAGGTCGAGCCGGATGGAGCGGATGGCTAACGGAGGGGACTTCTTCATGGTGGGACCTTTCCTTTGGACAGGATTTACAGGATGGACAGGATTTCCGGTTTTGGCAACAACTCAAACACCCCAAGCATCAAGCACGTTCCGTGCCAACGGCGGAAACAGGCGGAGACAAGGCGCTTTCTGGATGCTGACGGGAAGCGGGAGTATTGAGAGTGTTCAATTCTTGTGCGGCATGGTCGGTTTTTGGGCGGCCTGTGGAGGACGGTCTTCCAAAATCCTGTAAATCTTGTAAATCCTGTCGAAAAACGGAAACGCCCCCGGGTTTTGCACAATCCGCTGGCCCGCCGGCGCGGCGCAAGTTTTCCAACGATTGGAAAAAATGTTTCCAATGGTTGCAGAACAGAGAATTTCACTTCGTCTTATGGTTCAAACTTCTTTAGATCCTCTTGCAAGAGAGAAATCATAGCTGTTTCATGAGTCAGGGCTTTTTCAACTGTCCAACCATCCGCTTTGACTGTCCAACCATCCGCCATCTTGTCGGCGAGATGGAACATAAGCAGCATTTTGATGCTCTCCAATCGCCCACGTTCCAACCACACTCTCACTCGTGCAAATTTAACCTGAAAGGGATCGTCCTGCTGGGAGGAATTCCCCTCTACCGACATCATGGCCACGTTCCCAAAGCAATGCATGGCCGCAGCGGGATTTTCACGACTTTCCCACGGTGACGTTGCATTGCCTTGGGCTTGTGGATACAAATGCTCGATAGAGCGATTGTCCCGGAAGCGGTATTCATGAATGGCATCATGTTCGTTTTTGTCCAAGCCGGCAAAAAGCTTGTTGTTCTTATCCAGCTCATGCATTTCCCAAAGCAGATAGTCCAGCTTCCAAAACCAGTATCGAGAAATCGTTCCGTACATCAGAGATTTCGAGTCCAGAGAATCCTTCCCATGCCAATCTTTTTCCATCTTGCGCAAAGCATCATAGGTCAAGGGACCATGATTTGATTCGAAATAGGCTTTCAGAACCCAATCTTGTGATTCTCCTGATGAAACATGGAGCATGGTCTGGAACTGCTTCATTCGGGTTCGCTCATTCTCGTCCCCACCAGCGGCCTTAGCACGAAATGCATAGTCCAACTCTCTTTCAGTTTCTTGAAGATAGATGATGTTGGCATCCACCCACTTGCGGTAGGCTTCAAGTTCTGCAAGGTAGTCTTCTCGCGTAAACCCGTATTTTTCCCCAAAGGCCGTCTGAAACGTTGAAATCAACTTGTGACGCTGGATGGCGGGCTCAGTCAGACCCTTCTTTTTGTAGAGGCAACACAATGCATGCAGCGCTAGGATTTCTGGACGCATAACTAGGCGACTCATCGGTGGCGAGTTCGCATCAGCGATCTTGCCCACATTATAAACCTGTTTGTATTTCTTGTTATCCATAGAAAAGGGGCCAGACCCAACCAGACCTATTGCCAGTCGTCTTCGGAAATGTCCTCGTCCGCTTCGGTCTCCTGCTCTTCCGGCGGGGTCAGCGTGTCCAAGTCGGTCTCCTTTGCGTCCATGCCGGGGAAGTCGCAATAGGCGTAGCAGGATGAACCGTCGAAGGAACCCGACCAGGCCACAACGCGTATCGGGGCCTTCTTGAAGGCGTGTTCCCACTCGTCTCCAAGCTCGAGCCCTTCCGCTTGGCAGAGCCGGAGGATGGCCTTCAGCGGGAGGGCGATTCGCCACTCGATTTCGCTCCCGTCCGCCAACTTCTTTTCGAGCGTGAATGTCTCTTCGTCGTCTTCGCTGGGATCGCGGATCGTGAAATCCTTGAGAACGAGTCCGCCGAGAGGCCAGGTGGCCCGTTCGGCCATCGTCGGTTTCTTGTCGTCGGTCATGTTTTGCTCCTTGGGTTGGGGTTGTCTTCTGTTCTCCCAATAGCACGTTCCGTGCCAACGGCGGAAACAGGCGGAACAAGGCGTTTTCTGGATGCTGACGGGAAGCGGGAGGATTGAGAGGGGTCAATTCTTGGGCGGCATGGTCAGTTTTTGGGCGGCCTGTGGAGGACGGTCTTCCAAAATCCTGTAAATCTTGTAAATCCTGTCGAAAAACGGAAACGCCCCCGGTTGTCCAACGGCGGAAACTTGTGCTCTATTCGTGTGCCAGAGTGGACAGGAGGGAGGATTATTCGCCTTTGGAACCAGTCTCCAAATACGTTTTCCATTCTTCGATTGTACTCGCACCAAACCCCAGAAGTTGCAGCATTTCACAACCATGTTTAATCGCTTGCGCTGGTGTCCATTTGGAATCCTGTCCCCCACAATCGGCAAACATGAGCAAGAGTTTTATGCTCTGCAACGGATGGCCTTGAAGGGCATATCGAACTTTTGCAAACTTGACGTCAACTGGATCATTGCCCAACGATGAATTTGCCCCTTGGGCAATCATGCATAGATTTCCAAAACTATTACGGATTACGTCCCCTTTCTTGCGATCCTCTTCCCAAGCTTTGCTTTCTTCAGACGGGTTTTGAGGATGGAGATGTTCGACAGAACGGTTTTGAGTAAAACGGTAATTTGCTATGGCATCAATCTGTTCCTTGGACAACTCTAGCTCCACACCATCACAAAATGAAATATTGGAAACACCGCCTTGCTGTTTTGCCTCATAAACTTTCTCCCACAGGAGGTAGTCGAGCATCCAGAACGGGAGTCGGTCCATGCCTGGATTGTAAAACAGCTCATCCACGTTTTGTCTAACCTTTTCCAAACGGGACATGGCGATTTTCCTTAAGGCCTCAAGGTGCAAATGAGCCCCCTTGAGTTCATTATACGCATCCAATATCCAATCTTGACTTGTCCCTGATGAAACATAAAGCATCGACTGAAGTTGCAACATTTTATTGAGTTTGAAATATTCTTCATTGTATTGCCGAAGTTGTATGCCTCGAAAGGCATATCGTAGTCCGGAAGAGTCACTCTCCTCTCCGTCATCACCTTCAAGTTCCCCCTTCAAGTAAATGATATTGTTGTCAATCCAGTCACGATAGGTTTTCAATTCTGCCACAAAGTGCTTAAGAAACTCTTTCCGTTTGGCAGGATCCTGCAATTCTTTCGAATCCAGTACCGATTTGAATGAATCCAATAGATGCCGCGGAGACAAGTCGATTTCCTTTCCTTTTTCCTTGCCTACGGCCAAGCGCAAGGTCTGCAACGCAAAAACCTCTGGGCGCATGGGGAGCCGGGAGAACAAATTGGAATCTTGGTTTTGAGGTGGCTCTTTTTCGACCTCGGCATTCCAATCGACTATTACCCGAATATCAATTTTCGTGTCGGGTGGCAGGGAAGTGTTTGTTTCTTTTGAATGTGCTGTCTTTGTTTCTATTCTGGCTTTTTCAAAGTTGAAACAATCATTCCAGTCCGATGCATATTCTGCAAAGCATCCTTTCAACTGATCAAGCGGCGAGAGTTGACGCCCTGTAGAGTTCATCTTCTCAAAGTACAAGTTAAGGTCAGAATTGGAATACCCAACCAATTCATTCACTAAAAAGGATGTTTGATTGAAAACATACTCAATGAAAGAGCCTTTTTGGAATTCCCATTTATCTTTGTGCTTCTTGATAAATGATTCCATTCGATAATGAAATTGCAGAAAATTCGAATTCTTGATCTCATCCCATTTCTTAGCTCCAGCAATTGTTGCATAGTTCCGAATGTCATTCTCGTCATCTGTTCTCCCCAAGAATCTTATGCGAAGATCTTTTGAAGTCTGTGCCGCACGATCAAGGAAAACAAATCGTTTAGCCATTTCAGGCCATTCATTTCTGGAAAGGAGCTCACAGAAGAAGAGCAACAAGAAGGTCAAGCGCTGTTGCCCATCAACCACGCTGAAAACGCGTCCGCTTTTTTCATCATTGCCTTCAACAGTCGTAATCACACCGATATGATATGGAGTACTTGAAGCACTTGCCGCCCACAGGTCATCCAGCAGGCGATCGATCTGTTCGCTTTCCCAAACAAACAACCGTTGATAAATTGGAATTGAGAAACACCAATTGTCTCCGACAATCTTTGCAGGAGTGACAGGGGAATTAAAACCATCCATTTTCATTTATGGCCTCTTGAGTTTTGGGTTACTTGAGTTTCGGGCCTATCTGCGACAAATGTTCTTCGACACGCCGCTTCACCGCTTCAATTTCCATCTTTCCTTCCAATGCCTCGCACAATCTTATGATTGAATTCCAATATGCCTTCATCCTAGGCGTTGGATTGTCTAGCAGCTCATAATCACGAGAAGGATCCGTCAGGATGGGGAAGAGAATGCTCTCATGATTTGAACGAATAATTTGTGAAGACAAGAGACTGGGCATTGCCCATTGGGAAATATCGGGGATGTCGGTGACTCCAACATACTTCTGCATTACGCGTGACTTGTTGCGAATTTCGGAAACCCGGTAAGTTATGCAGTACAAAGCTTCTGGCAAATACTTCTCCCCAAATTTGTCGTAAAACAAGAATCCCAACGCATTGATGATATCGAACAAGACATCATTAGAGTGTCCTTTCAAGTTTTCATACAACAAGCCGACGGCAGCCGTTTGAAGATACGCCGCGAATTTCCATCGATATGTCTCGGCATAGTTAAAGAATTCAGGGCCGTCCCGTACAATCGAGTCATAATCGACGGCACGGGCAGACGAAAGGACCCCGTCCAGAGGTTCGTCCTCCATTGAAAAATGATGGAACAAGTCGTGGGTAGGCAAGTCATCTGCCCACGGAGAAAACTTTTCTCCAGCGCCCCATTTGCGCAGACGGAATAGCAATTTATGCAACACTTCTTCCGTCCCTTTCCCAACGATTGCCGAGTGTCCGTTTTTGCTGGATTTGGAAACTTCGAGCGGTCGAGCCAGTCTATTCCAAATCTCGACCGTCTTCTGCGCCGCAACACTGCAATCCACCGATTGGCTTGTGGTATCCACAAATCGAAGATGATGTCCCTTGAGCAATTCATAATCTGTCAGCTTTCGCCCCAAGGAGTTTGTGTGGTTGAAAAACAGATAAGCCAAATCGTCTGATGCAGCGGCGCTCAAACGAACAACATTTACGGATATCCTGTTTAAATCTATTTTTCGGCCTTTTCCGATAAGTGCTCGCAAAATATCTCTTGCTCGTACAAGGAAGCCTATTGATTTCTGTTGTGTATTGTTTTCGCCAAGGTCAAACTCCCCCAGTTCTTCTGGCCTTGTTTGTTGTGGCAATCTGGACAAGATAGCAAAGGTTGTTAGACGTTGTTGCCCGTCGATGATAGTATAAACTTCTTTCTTTGATGCCTGTCGTTTCAGGACAATGGTGCCCATGTTATAGATTCCGACGGGATGTTTGCTTTGCCATGCATGGATATCAATCACCATGCGCCGAACATCTTCCATCCGCCAGCAGTATCCTCGTTGATAGTTTGGCACTTTCAAATTGTCTGCAAGCACTTCAAGAAGTGGCATAGTCTTTATGGAAACAGGTGCCTCTTCATCAGCATTCTTCCTCGTGCCGGTACTGGATTCCCGTATTTTCGACTCATCAACCAAGTTCTTGAGAAGTGCAAGATCGTTTTTCAAATCGTCTTCCGTGAGTATTGGACAACGACTTTTCCAATAACGACTGGCATAAGAGGAATCGCGAATTATCCTTCGGCTATAATCGTGTCTCCACAGGACATCGTCTATTTTCTTTTCCAAAGCGTCGCGCCCTTGGCTTTTGTAAAGCTCCATATGGAATTCGGCAAACCACAGTTCATTATGCTTGATAACCTCGTAATGAACATACCCTTGATAAGGATCTTCTCCCTGCCAGGGGATGACCTGAACATAGTTACCCAGCCTTGAGGCATCCGTTTCATCCGCCACATGGAGCCCAACTGATTTTGCCCATCCGGAAATCCATCGAATGATTGTATCCCTATCAATAGTCATGAGACACCTCTTGTGTTAGCAATGTGTTGTATACATTGAAGTCCCTCTCCGAGAAGCAACAAATCACCACCTCCATCTCCCTCTCTCCGTGCCTCTGTGCCTCTGTGTGAGCCAGAAATTCCCGGGCTTCGCGGATGGCGATGCGGGCGGCGGGTTCGAGGGGATAGCCGTAGACGCCGGTGGAGATGCAGGGGAAGGCGACGGAGCGGCAGGCGTGTTCAGCGGCGAGGGCGAGGGAGTTGCGGTAGCAGGCGGCGAGCTTTTCGGGTTCGCCGTGGGTGCCGCCGCGCCAGACGGGGCCGACGGTGTGGATGACCCAGCGGGCGGGAAGGCGGTAGCCGGGCGTGATGCGGGCTTCGCCGGTGGGACAGCGCACGCCGGGACGGACTTCGGGGACCGTCAGGCACGCTTTGTAGAGGTCGGGGCCCGCGGCGCGGTGGATGGCGCCGTCCACGCCCCCGCCGCCGAGCATCCGCTCGTTCGCGGCGTTGACGATGGCATCGACGGGAAGGGTGGTGATGTCGGAGTGGATGATTTTGATCATGGGCTTGGAGGGGGTGTTTTTGGACAGGATTTACAGGATTTTTCTTGGGGGGATGGGGGGACAGGAAATCTTGTGAATCTTGTAAATCCTGTCGAAAGAATTCATTTGGTTTTCTTGTAGAGCCGGTATTTGCGTTTGACTTGGAGGGAGGGGGTGCCGAAGTTGAGGAGGAGGCCGTCGTCGATGCCGGTGGCGGCGAGGTAGTTGACGAGTTGGGCTTCGTGGCGGGGGTGGAGGTCGCTGACGGCCTTGAGTTCGAGGATGAGGCGGCGCTCGACGATGATGTCGGCCTGGTAATGCCCGACGCAGACGCCGTCGTAACGGACGTCGAGGGGGACTTCTTTTTGGGCGGGGAGGTTTTGTTTGGCGAGTTCCAGGAGGAGGGCGTTCTGGTAGACTTCTTCGAGGAAGCCGGGGCCGAGGCGGGTGTGGACCGTCATGGCGGCGCCGATGACGGCATGGGTCAGTTCGTCGATGGTCACGGGATGGGGCTCCTTTTGGATTTGCGGCAAGTGTAGCGGGGAGGGGCGGGGTTGTAAAATTTTTTGGACAGGATTTGCAAGATTGACAGGATTGGGAAACCAGAGGAAAAGCCGTACCCATTTTCTCCCGATTGCCCACACTTCGGAATGATTGGAATCCGGACAGGCGCCCCCATCGGCTCTCCAAAAGAATCCTGCCAATCTTGTGAATCCTGTCCAAAGCTCCGATTCAGGTGCGCCCCTTGAGGGCGAAGCCGCGCTGACGCCAGTAGGCGAGGATGTTTTCGGGGCAGTAGGCGGCGAGGGAGGGGGCGTGGGGGGTGTCAAAAAGGGTGAAGCAATCCTGCGGGGCGAGTTTGGTCCAGTCGCATTTGTCGGCGAATTGGGGTTGGTGGGGCAAGATGTCCTGCAACCAGGCTTCGGGCGTGATTTCGTCCCAGCGCGTGAAGCGCGCGGCCGCTTCGGGGAGGTGGGCGAGCAGCAGTATGCAACTGTCGATGTCCAGCGAATCCAGGTCGATGCGATCCAGGAATTGCGGCTGGGCCTTGAACAGATACACCCAAAGATCGCTGATGGGGCGTTTGCCTTCGGCTCGCATCTTGGACCAGTCGCATTTGTCGGCGAACTGGGGATGGTCGGCCAGCAGGAGTGCCCAGTCCGCGGGGGTCAGTTCCGGCCATGGGCAGCGGTCGGCAAACTCCGGATGGCGGAGCAACAACAAAGGCCAGTGATATGGCTTCAAGCGGGACCATGGGCATCTGTCCGCGAATTGGGGTTGCTCCTTCAGGATCCAGAACCAGGCGTCGCCATCCAAACGGTGCCAGGGGCAATGCGGGGCGAATTCGGGGTGGTCGGGGAGCAGGTTGCTCCAGTCGTCGGCGCTCAGGGCCTTCCAGGACAGGGGAATCCAGTCGCTGTGGGGATGCAGGGCGCGGTATGCGGTTTGCAGGGGGGACAGGGGGTGGGAGGTCATGGGGTCTTCCTTTTTTGGGGGCGGTCGAGAGGGAGGCAGGGACTCTGAAAATTTTTTCCAATCGTTGGAATAGTGGCGAAATATTTTGCCAATCGTTTGAAAAACCGCCGTTTGCAGATGAGCCAGCGGATTGGCCCAAAGCCGGTCGGGGTCAGAAGCCGATGGGGCGGGAGAGGCCTTTCTTGAGTGAGCTTTCGCGGGCGAGTGCGTCGAGCCGCATGGCGTTGGTGACGTCGGGGCCGAGGGGGGCGAGGGACTGGCGGACGGTGCGGTAGTCGCCGGGGGCCAGGGCGGGGATGGCGTCGAGTCGGGCGGCTTCGTCCGGGGTCAGGGGGGAGCGGAAGATGCGCTCGAAAAACAGGCGCTTGCCACGGGTGTCGAGGTGGTCGAAGCCAAGTTTGTAGGTGAAGCGCCGCAGGATGGCCGGATCGAGGCGGTCGAGGGTGTTGGTGGCGCCGACAAGAATGCCGCGGTAGTCTTCCATGCGGTGGAGGAGTTCGTTGACCTGCGTGACTTCCCAGCTGCGGGCGGCGCCGGCGCGGTCCTGTACCAGGCCGTCGATTTCGTCGAGGAAGAGGATGGCGCCGTCGGCTTCGGCTTCTTCGAAGGCGGCCTTGATGTTGTGTTCGGTGCCCCCCACCCACATGGAGAGGAGGTCGCCGCCCATGCGGACGTTCACGGGACAGCCAAGGGCCCGGCCGAGGTGCTTGACGTACTCGGTCTTGCCGGTCCCGGGCGGGCCCCAGAGGAGCAGGGTCGCGTGGAAGGGATCGGGCTCGGTGGACGGGGGCGGGTCGTCGCGGTGGCGGCGGAGGGCTTCGAGGATGCTCGCGGGCGGTACGGTGCCCCGGATGTTCAGGCCGTCGAGGGTGTAGTCGCGGGTGGGGGCGAAGCGCCCCTCGGCGGCGCCGCCGCCCATCAGGCTGCAATGGGGCGCCATGAGGCGGGCGACGAGGTCCTCGACTTCGCCGGGGCGCGGGCGCAGGCGCTTGGCGTTGGCGAGGACCATGGAGATGCCGCCGGCGCTGGTGCGGTAGCGGGCGGCGAGGCGGTCGGCCATGTCCGGCGGGACGAGGCGCCCCATGCGCAGTTTTTCGATGCAGTTGCGCCAGATGGCGCGCCGCTGGCGGGCGCCGGGCGGGCCGAAGCGGACGGAGTAGTCGAAGCGGCGGCGGACGGATTCGTCCATCTCGGAGGCGGGGGCGTTGGATATCCAGATGGTCGGGACGACGGTGTCGTCGAGGATGGAGTTGATGACGCCTTTTTCGGAGCCGGAAGAGGCGGGGGCGCCGAAGCCGGGGAAGAAGAAGGTGCGTCCGGTGCGGAGGAGCTGGTCGGCTTCGTCCACCAGCACGAGGCTCTCGGCGCGGGGCAGGCGCTCGTTGCAGAGGCGGAGGCCCGCCATGCGGCTCTGGGGGGAGTCGCAGTCGCCGCGGCCGGCGTCGTTCTGGCGGATTTCGTAGAGGGAGAGGCCGAGTTCGCGGGCGAGGGTCTTGGCATAGCTGGTCTTGCCGGAGCCCGGGGCGCCATGGAAGAGGATGTTCACGCCGCGGCCGCCGGAGGAGGAGGCGCTGATCATGTCGCGCAGGAGGGAACCGTGGTCTTCTTCGAGTTTGCCGTAGTAGGAGGGGGGAAGGGCGTCGGCGGTGGGGACTTGGCCGTAGAATTTGTCCTCCAGCATCTTGCGGGTGCCGCCGAAGAGGTAGTCGCGGTAGACACGGGAGGAGAGGTCGCCGTCGCCATCCACGGCGTCGTAGCGGAGCAGGGGGGAGTCCCCCGTGAGCGCCCGCTCCACCGCGCGGAAGGGGCGGTCGATGGCCATGGCGATGGTCATCTGGCACTGGCGCCGGTTGCGGCTGTAGCAGTGGGGGTGGTAGAAGAGGCTCTGGTCGCGCAGGACGGCGAAGAGGAAGATGCCGCGGGCCGTTTCGTCGAATTGGAACAGGTGGCAGATTTCGTCCATGCGGGTTTCCATCGGGTCCTTGTGCTTCCGGGGGCGGAATTTGTTCCGCGCGATGGCATCGCACCATTCCTCCAGCATGCGGAGGCAGCGGGAACGCTCTTTCTTGCCGCGGTTCCAGAGTTCCCGGATGACCTTGGAAACGGTTCCCGAGATAGTGACATCGGTGATGCGGTCGCCACCTTTGCCCTTGGCACGCACGACTTCCACATCCCGGCAGACGGCGAGTTCGTCGAGGGTGAAATGCCGTCTGAGCATGGTTTTCGCTTCCCGGACGCTTGTGAGGACGGGATCGCGGAAGAGGGCGAAGAAGTCGTCGTCTTCCACGTCGTTTTTCCAGTAGCGCATGGCGTTGCGGAAGAGGCGCAGCGCCTGGCGCAGCAGCCAGAGGTTGCCGGTGGTCATCCTGAATCCGAGTGGTTCGCCTATGGGCATGGGGTGTCTCCTGTGTTGTCGTTTGGTTCCGACAACGGAGAAGCAGGAGGCGTGCCAACGGCGGAAAGTTTTTTCGACAGGATTGCAGGATGGGCAGGATTTACGGGGGAATGGGGGCGGAAACGGGGGAGGAACAGCCGGGTGAAGATGGGGCGGGAGGGAGGTGCGTGGGAAGTTTTTGGGCGGGGTGGTCAGTTTTTGGGCAGCCTGTGGCGGGAGGAGTTTTGGACAGGATTTACTGGATGGGCAGGATTGCTTGGAGGGGAAAAAACATGGATTCCAATCCTGTGAATCTTGTAAATCCTGTCGAAAACACCAGCGGGTTTTGCACAATCGCTGGCTTGACGCCGCGGCGCCAGGTTCCCAATGACCGGGAAAATCCCAAGGATTAATGGATGCCAGCCAAGGCCTCTTCAACACATTTGTTGAATGTCGCTTGCAATACTTCTCCAGAAAGGTCTTTGGCAATTATTTACAAAATCAAAGTCCAATTTTGGTTTTGTAAAGAATGGGATGGGTGACAAGTGGCGCACAGAGACGAGAGACGAGTGACGAGAGACGAGTGTGCGGTGCGCTCACGCGCGCGCGGCACGGTGGCCGCCGCGAGGGTTGAAAGGTTGAAAAGTTGAAGAATGGCCGTTCAACAAATTCCACCAACCTTTCAACTTTTCAACCTTTCAACTTTTCAACCTTTCAACTTTTCAACCTTTCAACCTGCCCAGGCGGGCGCCCGCGCGCCGGCAGGGGCGGGAAACGGGGATGGGCGATTGACATCAAAACGATGGCGATGTATTTTTTACACCATGACACGCACGCAAGTCCAACTGTCCGATGCGCTGTTCAGCCGGGTCCGCCGCTTTGCGGAAAGCCGGGAAAGCAGCGTGGCCGAGGTCTGCCGCAACGCGCTGGAACTGTACATCACCGTCCATGCCGTCGAGGGCGTGGGGGAGGAACCCGTACGCTGGAAGCCGCCGCTCTGCCGCCCCACCGGGCTCGCCGCCGATCCGTTCGCGGACGGGGACTGGCGGGAACGCATCTACGCGGACCGGGACGATTGACGGAGGCGGCATGGTTTCCTGCGACACCAACGTTTTCTTCGCGGCCTGCAACCCCGATGACGCCAACCACGAGGCCGCATACGCTTTCATCGCCGCCCATGCCGACGATCCGCAGTTCGCGGTGGCGGAGCAGGTGCTCGTGGAGCTGTATTGCCTGCTGCGCAACCCGGTCGTGCAGAAGCATCCGCTTTCGGCGGGGGAGGCGGCGGCCGTGGTGGGCGCGTACCGGGGAAATCCGGCGTGGACGGTCGTGGACGTTCCGCCCTCGCCATCCGCCATGAACGCCGTGTGGCGCCGCGCCGCCGCCTCCGGGTTCGCCCGCCGCCGCATCCATGACATGCGGCTCGCCGAGACGCTCAAGTACTGGGGCGTGGACGAGTTCCACACCCGCAATGTCCGCGATTTCCGGGATGCCGGCTTCAGGGTTCTGTCCGATCCGTTTGCGTGACACCGCAAGGAGGCGCGCCTGCGGGCGCGCAGTGAACGAAGAAAAGGCTCGGCAGACCCGCTTGAGTGGAAGGGGAGTGGAAGGGAAGTGGGCTGTTCCGCCTCGGGCTGGCGGCGCCAAACACGGAGCGCGCGGAGGACGGAGACACGGAGGTTGCCGGGATTTCGCACAAGAATTGAGCGGCAGGTCAAATACTGGGCACATGGGGCTTGACGGCGCGGAATGGGCCGGGTAGAGGGAGGGGCATGGAAAAGAACGGACGGATCTTGGTCGTGTCGGGGCTCGGGGCCCTGGAGGAATACCTGGTGGCGGCGGCGGCGGTGCTGCGGCGGCATCCGGGGGCGGAGCTGGCGTTCGCGAGCCGGCAGATGCTGCCGGACGTGCTGGAGGGGCGGATGGACGGGCGGGAGTGGCGCCGCGTCCTGCTGCTCGGCGTGGGGCTGTCGGCCGAGCCGGAGCGCTTGCGGAAGGCGCTGCGGGCGGCGAAAAAGGCCGGCGCCGGAATCGAATGGCTGAGCGCGTACGGCATCGGCGTCCCGGCCGGGCTGCCGGACGACATCCGGCGGCTCTTCGACGCACGCGTCGGCGGGGAGGACGAGGACCTCGTACGGGTGGCCGCCCGCACCGCCGGCGCGGAGGCCCCGGACCTGCTGGCCCTGCACGACGGGAAGGGCGGCGGCGCGGCGGCGTCCTGGCGGGAACGGATGGCCGCGGCGGAGTGGAGCTTCGCCAACACGCGCGGACTCGAACCGCTGGAAAGCCTCGCGCGGGACCTCGCGGCGGGCCGGGGACCGGAGGCGTGGGATGCGGCGGCGCGGCGGCTGGTCGCGTCGTACCGGTCGTTCGGATACCGGCGGCTGGTGGCGGAAAGTCCGGCCATGCGGCGGCTGCGCAAGGACATCGGGCGCGTCGCGCGCAGCGGCGCGATGCGGGTGCTGGTCACCGGCGAAAGCGGCGTCGGCAAGGAAACCGTCGCGCAGCAGCTCCACGTGCAGTCGGAGCGGAAGGGGCCGTTCCTGGCGTTCAACTGCGCGACCGTGGCGCGCGACCTGCTCGAAAGCCGCCTGTTCGGCCACGTTCGGGGGGCGTTCACCGGAGCGGCGTCGGACAGCCCGGGCCTCTTCCGGGAGGCGGACGGCGGGACGTTGTTCCTCGACGAAATCGCCGAACTGCCGCCGGAAGTCCAGGGCGTCCTCCTGCGCGTGCTGCAGGAGGGACGCATCCAGCCCGTCGGCAGCGCGCGGGAAATCGCGGTGGACGTGCGCGTCGTCGCCGCAACCAACCGCGACCTGGCGGCGCGGGTGCGGGAAGGAAGCTTCCGGGAAGATTTGTACTGGCGCCTGGCCGTGGCCGAGCTGCGGGTGCCGCCCCTCCGGGAAAGGCCGGAGGACCTGCGCCCGATCGCACGGGAGATGTGGCGGGTCATGGCCCCGGGCCGCAAGTCCCTCTCCGCCGCCGACCTGGACGCGCTGGCCGCGTGGTCGTGGCCCGGCAACGTCCGCGAACTGGGCAACGTCCTGGAACGGGCGGCGCTCTTCCCCGACCGGACGATCCCCGAACTGCTGGAAGAAGAACGCACACGCTCCGGCCTCACCGCGTCAACCAAGACGGACGCCCCCGCAATCGGCGGAGACGTACCGCTGGACGAAATCGTCCGCGCCCACGTCCGAGGCGTATGGGAACGCCACGGGAAGAACGCGACGGAGACGGCCCGCGTCCTCGGCATCTCGCGCAACACGGTCCGCGAGAAGCTGGGCGGGTGAGGACGGGGAGAACGTACGCGTTCCCCGCGCGTCGTGGGCTCCCCGCGGGGCGGCCACCCCATTCCGCAAACCGATCTGGCTACGCCCGTCGTCCCCCACCCCGCCTGCCGGCGATGGCCTCCACGGCCAGGGAGGCCGTCGCGAAAGCCAGCGTCAGGTTGTACCCTCCGGTCGGCCCGTCGATGTCCAGAACCTCCCCGGCGAAGTACAGTCCCGGCAGCCCCCGCGCGCCCATCGTCCGCGGGTCCACCGCGTCGCGCGACACCCCGCCGACCGTCACGATGGCCTCCTTCAGCGGCCGCGGACGCGGATGGCGCAGCATGAACACACCATCGGCCGTCTCCAACCGCAGCTCCCAGGCGTGCGGACGGTGGCGGGCCACCCAGCGCGTGCAGTCGTAGACGGCCGCCCCGGACACGCCCCACGGCTCGAATTCGACCTCTCCGGCGCACCGGACACGCCCGTGCCCGTCCAGCACCACCGCCGCCGTCGCCCCCTCCTCGTAGCGCCGTCCGGCCAGACGTTGCACCGTCCTCTCGTCCGTCTCGACCCCCACCAGGCCCGCGCGGCAGGGCTCGATTGCCAGACCGAGCTGGCGGGCGAACGTCTGGCCGTCCCCCACCGATCCCGTCTTCGGGAAGGACATCCCCCCCGTGGCGACCAGCACGTTCGCCGCGGACACGGAAAAGTCCTGCAACTGCACGGTCCATCCCCCGCCTGACTCCCGGCGCAAGCCGCACACCGGCGCGTTCGTCAGCAGCGGCACCGCCCCTTCCCGCAAGCGGTCGCCGAAGACATGTACCACGTCCGCCGCCTTCCCGCTCGCCGGGAACAGCCGCCCGTCCTCCATCCGCCGGGTGCGCAGCCCGCAGTCCCGCAACGCCGCCGCGATGGCCGCCGGCGGACACGCCTCCAGCGCCGGCCGCACGAACGATGCCACCGGCTCGCCGATGTCCGCCAGCATCCGCTCCGGCGGCAGGTCTTTCGTGAAATTGCACCGCCCGTTCGCCGTCATCAGCATCTTGCTCCCCACCCGCGCCTTGCGTTCGATCAGCACGCACCCGACGCCCCGGTCCCGCGCCACCGCCGCCGCAAACAGTCCCGCCGCCCCGCCGCCGACGATCGCCAATTCCACCGCGCCCGCGTTCACCGTACCCCCTCCGTTCGCAACGCCAGCGACATCGTCTGCCGCCCCCCCGGCTCCAGCACCACCGCATCGCACCGCGGGAACACCACCGGCTCCACGCACACGAACTCCGCCGCATCCTCCGGGAGCAGGTTTCCCCGCGGCAATGTCGCCGCATCCGCCCGCCACACGCACCACCGCGTGTGCCCCGCCGCTTCGAGGACGACCGTCCGCCCAAGCCCCGCATCGCGCAGACGGCACACGGACCGCGCCTCCGCGAAAACCCGGCTGCCGGGAACCGGACGGTACGCGCCCGCCTGCACGGCGTGCTGCTCCCGCCCATCCGCATCGGCCGTCCAATCGAGATACCGCGCCCCGGCGAACCCTTCCACCCGAACCCCGGCCGCATCCGAAACCCGCAGATACGGATGGAATCCCGCCGTCACCGCAAACGCCTCCGCCCCCGTGTTCGCCGCCTCCATCGAAACCGCCAGCGCCTCCCCTACCCCAATCCGCACCTCCAACCGGAATCCGTGCGGGAAGGCCGCCCGCGTCGCCTCCGAGGCCTCCAGTCGCAGCCCAACCTCCGTCCGCTCCCCTGCCGCCTCCACCGCCACCACCTCGAACCGGCCATACCGCGCCACCCCATGCATCCGCGAACCCTCCGGCCCCATCCGCCCGAACCACGGCCAGCATACCGGAATCCCGCCATGCACCTCCTCGCCGATCGCCGCTTTGCCCTCCGGCCAGTACAGCACCTCGCCGCCCCACGCCGGAACCCAGCCCACCGTCTGCGCCCCCAGCAACGCCACCTCCGCCGTCCCTCCCGGACCCGACAGCCGGACCACCGGCCCGACAGCCGACGGACGGAACGCCACCCGCCCCGGCCTCCCCCACCGCCGGTCCAGCGCGGCACATTCCGCCGTCCAATCCTGTTCGCAATCGCCCATGCCCCCACTATGCCGCCCCCCTCCCCGCCCTGGCAAGCCCGAACCCGCCTTCCCCATCCTTCTCCTTCTTTCCCCCTCCCCAAGTCGCAAATCCTCAAACCGCCAAATCCCCGCAAACTCGCCATCCGCACCGTCATTTTTTTCTCTTTCCCTTTTCCCCCCACCCGCTAGAATCGGCTCCATTCACCACAAGGAGACACCCATGGCAGGCATTTTCAAGGCATACGACATCCGCGGCATCTACGGCGACACCCTCACCGACGACATCGCCCACAAGATCGGGCGCGCCATCCAGACCTTCCTCGGCTGCAAGCGCGTCGTCATCGGCCGCGACATGCGCCCGCACTCCCAGCCCCTCTTCGACGCCCTTTCCCGCGGCCTGCTCGAGCAGGGTGCCGACGTCATCGACCTGGGCCTCTGCTCCACCCCGATGTCCTATTACGCGAACAAACTCCTCAACGCCGACGCCTCCGTCATGATCACGGCCTCGCACAACCCGGGCCCGTGGAACGGCTTCAAGATCTGCCGCGCCGGTGCCGTGCCGCTTTCCGGCGCGACGGGCATCCTCGACATCGAGCGCATCGTCAACGAAGGCGCCTACGGCCCCACCCCCGCCGCGCCCGGCACCCTGACCGCCTACGACATCCGCCCCGACTACATCGCCCACTTCCGCGCCTTCGCCGACATCCAGTCCCCGCTGCACATCCTCTGCGACTACGCCAACGCGATGGGCATCTACGAAGCCGGCGTCTTCCTCGGCCTGCCCAACCTGACCGTCACGCCGCTCTTCGACACCCTCGACGGCACCTTCCCCAACCACGAAGCCAACCCCCTGAACACCCCGACCCTGGCCTCCGCGCAAGCCGCCGTCCGCGCCGGCAAGTACGACTTCGCCGCCTGCTTCGACGGCGACGCCGACCGCGTGGGCTTCCTCGACGAAACGGGCGCCATCATCCCCATGGACATGATCACGGCCCTCATCGCCCAGACCATCCTCAAGAAGAACCCGGGCGCCCACATCTTCTACGACCTGCGCTCCTCGTGGGCCGTGCGCGAAACCATCGAAGAAGCGGGCGGCATCCCGCACAAGAGCCGCGTCGGCCACGCCTTCATCAAGGCGCAGATGCGCGAAGTCGGGGCGCTGTTCGCGGGCGAACTCTCGGGCCACTACTACTTCCGCGAGAACTCCTTCGCCGAGTCCTCCGCGCTGGCGGTCCTGTACATCGCGAACCTCCTCTCCCAGTCCGGCAAGACGCTTTCGCAGCTGATCGCCCCGATCCGCCGCTACAGCGCCAGCGGCGAAATCAACTCCTCGGTGGCGGACGCCGACGCCGTCCTGGCGCGCCTCCGCGACCGCTATTCCGACGCCGAGATCAGCGAGCTCGACGGCCTCTCCTTCGAGTACCCCGACTGGTGGTTCAACGTCCGCCGCTCCAACACCGAACCCCTGATCCGCCTGAACCTCGAAGCCAAGACCCCCGCCGCCATGGCCGCCCGCCGCGACGAAGTCCTCGCCCTCATCCGCGGCTGACCCGCCCACCGTCCCCCGGCGTCCCAAGCAGGTCCAGCGAGTGGCCGCCCCGTCGGCCACTCTCCTCTCCCTCCTCCCTCCCATGTTCTTCTGGCACTTCATCGGTTGGGTGCGGCCGCTCCTCTGCGACATCCTCCTCTGGTTCCTCCTCGTCCGCGCCCTGCGGCCGTCGCGAACCTGGCGTATCCTTCTGGCGGTGCTCCTCGCGCTTGACGCCGCGCAGGCGCCGATCCTCTCATACCTCGGCGACAGCTACCTCATGCCCGATCTCCCCGGGCCCCTCTATGCCGCCCTCAAGCTCCTCCGCGGCTTCGCCTTGCTCTTCTTCCTCGAAGCCATCCTCCTCTGGCCCATCCTCGCTCTCGCCCGCCGCCTCCGACGCCCTCCCGCCCCCTCTCCCCGCCCCGCCCGCCGCCTTGCCCTCGCCCTCCTTCTCGCGAACGCCGCCCTCCTCGCGACCGCCTTCGCCAACGCCGTCGTCCCGCCCCGCACGGCCGTCCGCGAACTCCCCGTCGTGGGCCTTCCGCCCGACCTCGACGGCTACCGCATCCTGCACCTTTCCGACCTCCACGCCGACCCCATCGCCGGCGCCTGGCGCACCCGTGCCATCGTCCGCCGCGCCAACGAAACCGCGCCCGACCTCGTCTGCATCACGGGCGACTTCGCCGACGGCTCCTGCGCCCGCTTCGCCCCGGCCCTGGCCCCCCTCGCGGACCTCCGCGCCCCCGACGGCCTCTACGCCTGCACCGGCAACCACGAATACTACCCGCCCTCCGTCCACTCCGGCTGGCCCGCCTTCTTCGCCGACCTCGGCATCCGCTTCCCCG
>JAFXQI010000049.1 GCA_017527155.1 Kiritimatiellia bacterium | reverse complement strand
CCTCCTCCTGCTCCTCCTCCTCCCGCTCTCCTCCCTTTCCGCCCCCCACCCCACCCGCCAGCAACTCCTCGAACAACTCCAGCAGCAGCAAGCCGCCCGCACCGGCGCCCCTTCCGCTTCCCCATCCAACACATCCGCCGCCTCGCTCGTCACTCGCCACTCGTCACCCGTCACTCCCGTCGGCGCCGAAATCGGCGCCGACGAGGTTCCCCGCGACACCCTCCTCCCCGCCGACCTCTCCTGGCTCGACGCCTCCGGCCACGCCTGGCACCACCTGCGCACCGCCCACTTCGTCATCCACTACGAAAAGAAAATCTTCGCCGCCAAGGTCGCGCGCCTGGCCGAATCCTTCTACGACTACATCTCCGCCGACCTGCCCCCCGACCTGCCCGACCGCCTGGGCGACCGCCTCTCGCACATCTTCGTCTTCGCCGACGCCCGCGACTGGCCGACCGTCCTCGCGGGCACGCCCGGCCTCACCCCTCTGACCGTCTCCTTCGTGCGCAACCAGGCCATGTACCTCCAGGAATGGGGCGACAACTCCTCCGACAAGATGTCCGTCCTCGCGCACGAAATGACGCACCTGGTCATCAACCGCTTCCTGAAGAAACCCATCCCCCTCTGGCTGAACGAAGGCCTTGCCGAATACTACGGCGAATTCGCCTACCGCGCCGTCCGCGGCATGGGCCAGAGCAAATCCTCCGCCTTCCCGGCGACCAAGAACCTCCTTCCCCTCCAGACCCTCCTCGCCCTCCCCACCTATCCCCCCGACACCGTCGTCCTCACCTACTACCGCACCGCCAAATACCTCGTCGGCTTCCTCCGCCTCAAGCACGCCCCCGCCTGCTGGAACGCCTATTTCACCGCCGTCGCCACCGGCTCCCCCTCCACCCCCGCCCTCCTCTCCGCCTTCCCCTACCCCGACCTCCCCTCCCTCGAAACCGCCTTCGGCAAATTCGCCCACTGACCGGCCTTCCCATCCTCCCGCCGGCCGACCACAACCCGCCGTGAGATTATGGAAAACATGGGCATTTCCAACCAAATCATGCCTCTTTCCCATCTCTGCCCCCACCCGGCCGCCGCCCCGCCCCAATAGCTCAGGCGAAAGCAACCGCTTGATGGCGCCCCGGAGCGGGCTCAGGAATTCCGTCGCGCACCGGCCGCATTCCCCTGCATGGTCGCGGCCGTCCCGTTCTCCTCGGGGAGGGACGCGCTTCCGCGCGTCCTCTCTGGAACGCCACCCCTCGATTGGGTTGCGTTTTTCCGTAGCTTTCCAGAACGATTCAAGAAAGAGTGTAGCTTCTGTTTCGCCTTCCAGACCTTGTTGGGGCGAGCTCTCCGAGCGAGCCGTTCCTTGCGCCTCTGCGGCTCGCACGGAGTGCTCGTCCCTGCCACGGAGCGGCCACAGTATTTCTCAACCCGCTCCAGACGTTGTTCCACCGCATGGTCGCGCGGAAGCGCGACCCTCCCGGTCCGCTCTCCAAGGGGAGGGACGCGCTTCCGCGCGTCCGCGCTGGAAAGCCCCCCTATTTCGCAAGCCGCTCTATTGCCCTTCGATCCAGTAGAAGCCGGGCTCGTCGACCGTATAGCTCGCGTTGGTCCAGGGGCGGTCCACGGCGGCGGGGGTGCTCCAGACCGGCTGCGCCTGGTCCTGTCCGAGGAGGCTTTCCGCGCGCTTCACTTCGTACGTCGCCCCGCCGTAGAGCTGGAAGTCCATCTTCAGGCCGTCGAGCTGGATTTCCGGACGCCGGAGCGGGTTGACCTCGTCGGTCACGGGCAGCAGGAAGTCGAACACCTTGTCGAGGCGGTCGGCCCACGCCGGCTCGTTGTGCTCGCCTTGCCAGCCGCTGTAGACGCCGAAATGGAGGCTCCTGTTGGGCGCGTGCCCGGCGTAGAGGAGGAGGGTCAGGGCGTCCCAGTTGGATTCGTAGAGGTTGAGGCCGTCGATGTTGGTTTCCTCAGTGCCGGTGTCGAGCCATACGCGCTTGGGCTTGGCCACGGCGTCGGGGTGTTCGAGGCACCACTGGCGGAACTTGGGGATGTATTCCTCGTTGTAGACCCCGGACATGGGGGCAACCAGCCCGAAGACGTCCCCGAAGGCCGTGCCGAGGTAGAGCGAGAGCAGCCCGCCGGCGGAGGAGCCGATGTGCGCGGTGTTCTCGCGGTCGGAAAGGGTGCGGAAGTTGTAGTCGAGCGTGGGCTTGACGTTGTGGATGAGGAAGTCCGCATAGTTCGCGCCGAGGCCCTGGAGGTCGGTGGTCATGAGCGTGTCGGTGGACGGGAGGTATTCCCAGAGGCGGCCGGTGTCCGCGGTGGCGCCCGGGACGGGGACGGGCGTTTCGCGGCAGGGAACCGCCACCAGGATGGCCTCCCGCATGTGCCCGGCGCGGATTTCGCGGTCGGCGGCGGTTTCGGCGTTCCAGCAACCGAAGGGGCCGCCCGGCTGGAACACGTTCTGGCCGTCGGAGAAATAGACGACGGGATAGAAGCGGTTGGTGTTCTCGTTGTACCCGCGCGGCAGGTAGATGCGGATTTCGCGCCCGTCGATGCCCTCGGCGGTCGAATAGACGTTGGTGGAAATGATTTGGGACCCGGAGACCCACCCCTCGGCGGTGGGTACGGGTTCGTAGTCGAACACCTGGCCGTCGCGGACGCAGAAGGCGTCGAGGGGACACCAGAAATCGGTTTCCTCGTCGTCGCTGGGCCGGAAGTGGTACCACCAGTCGTTGTCGGGCTGGCGGAAGGTGAAGCGCATCCATTGCCCGGCCTCGCCCACGCCATCGAGTTCGTAGCGGGCGTCGCCGGTCTTCTTCATGGTGGTCACGTTCCAGCCGTTGGTCGATTCGGGGTCTTCCGTGTCGAGCATGCTGTACCACAGCTCCACCGGCTCCGGCCAGTCGCACAGGAACACCACGCGCTTGCCGGGAGCGTCCGGCTCGGCGGGGACGGTGAGGGAGAGGTCGTCGCCCTCCATCCATTCGGTGTTGTTGCCGTCGGGGTATTCGGCGGCGTTGATGGGCCTCTTGATGAACTTGTACTCGAGCTCGGTCCCCGCCTGGATGCCGATGTCGGCGCTCCAGACGTTCCCCTCGTGCCAGGCGAGCGGCGCGGCGCGGAGCGGGTCCCAACCGCCCACGTCGGGGTGGGAGCCGACGACGAACCAGTTGTAGCCCATCCCGGCGTCGTTGGTGTACGCGAAATGCACCGGCACGCGGTACGGGCTGGCCGCGGACGCGGAAGCCGCGCAGCTTGCGGCAGCCAGCAGGCAGGTCATCAGAAGGCGGGAGACTTTGTTCATGGACGTTTCCTTTCGCTGTACGGAACCATTCCCGGATTCTCCGACAAATCCTTCCGCATATCCAGCCCAAAACACCTGCAGGAAAAGGCGAGGGCGGAAGAGGCGAGAACGCATCTCCGGTTTGGCACGCGGGGCGTAGCGACGGCGCCCGCGCCCGGGAGCGGATGCCCTTCGCCAGCCTTGTCGTTCATGGGCGGGAGATGGGGAAAAACCGCCGGAAACGTCAATGTTTTCCATAAAACCAAAGGCAAGTCGCCCCCACCCCGAATGGGGACCGGAGACGGTTTGGATGTCGCCGGGAAGGGCGGGAATGGGCGCGCCGCCCACAACAAGGGAGGCGGGTCAGCGGGGAGAGGCGCCCGTCGGGGGCGTTGCCTTGGCGTGTCCCATGCCGACGGGGCGGATGAGGTTGTAGGCCATCATCGTGGCGAGGAAGGCGGCGGAGAGCCAGTGGACCGGGCCGAGGGCGTGGGCGGCGCAGCAGGCGGATTGGGCCGCGGACGGGGCGGCGGCCATGACGGCGTTGACCAGGCAGCCGCACAGGATCGCGCCCGCGAGGATCGTCGCGACGTAGGCGGCGGCGGCCTTGCGGCCAATCAGGCTGGCGACCGTCGTCACGGACATGGCGTTCATCGCGGGGCCCACCATCAGGAACACGAACGCGGCGCCCGGCGAGACGCCTTTCATCACGAGGGACGCGGCGATGGGGATCGACGCCGTCGAGCAGACGTACATCGGGAAGCCGACGAGCGCCATCACCGGCATCGCCAGCCAGTCACGGCCCCCGAAGGCGCCCGCGAAGAAGCCGTCCGGGACGAGCACGGTCACGAGCGCGGAGACGGCGAGGCCGATCGCGAGCGGCTTGACGACGGAGCCGAGCAGCCGCCGGTAGGCCTGCCACAGGATCGCGCGCAGTCCGCGGGAGACGGCCGCGGCGGCGTCTTCGGCCGGCGCGGAGGCGTCGTCGCCGCCGACGGCCGACACGACGGCCCCGCCGACGAGCCCGGTGAACGCGGCGGCGAGGGGCCGGGCGATGGCGAAGACGGGGCCCATCAGGGCGTAGGTCGCGAGGATGGAGTCGATGCCGGTCTGGGGTGTGGAGATGAGGAAGGCGGCGGTGGCGCCCTTGCCGGCCCCGTTGCGGCGGAGGCCCGCGGCGATGGGCAGCACGCCGCACGAGCAGATCGGCAGGGGCACGCCGATGAGCACGGCCCGCAGGATGCCGGAGAATCCGGACCGCCCGCCCATCACGCGGTTGACCCACGCGCGCGGGATCCACACGGCCATGACGCCGGCGGCGAAGAAACCGGCCACGAGCCAGGGCGACATCGCGGCGAAGACACTGGCGAACGCCATCAGCAGATCGAGGGCTTTTTCCATGGTGCGTCCCTCCTATGCCATCTTCGAGAAATTCTCGAGCGCTTCGGCGAAGGACTCGATGGTTTCGTCGGCGTTGCCCTTCTCGATGCCCTCGCGCACGCAGTGGCGGAGGTGCCCGTCGAGAATCATGAACGAGATCCGGTGGAGGGCGCCGTTCACGGCGTTGAGCTGGGTGAGGATGTTCTCGCAGGGTTCGTCCGCGGCGAGCATCTTCTGGATGCCGTTGAGCTGTCCGACGACCTTCTTCAGCCGCAGCTGGAGCGACGTCACGTCCACCATGCCTTTGTTCATCTCGGAACCTTGTCCTTTCTCTCCCCCCCGGAACGCGCATCACCATACCATACCCCCGTAGGGTATGTCAAGCGATTGGCCGGGCACCCCACGGGTTTTCCAACGATTGGGAAAAAGTTTCCAATGGTTGGAAAACTTCCGGCCGGGCCCGGAACGCGGGAGGGGAACGGGCGGGAAACCTCACGCGGAGGCGCCGAGCGGCGGAGACGCAGAGCCCGGGGTTGCATTGAACAACATGCAAACCGCTTCGCGGACATTGAAAACGAGACAATTCGGACAACCCGGACAACTTTTGCAAGGGCGCCGAGCGGACAACTCCGCCCGGTTGAAGAGGTTGTTCGCCTTCGCCCGTACGCTCATCGACCGCGCCGAAGGGTTCACAGCCACGCCCCCATCCGTTCGCGGAGCACGCGGCCGACCCGCAGCAGGCGGGCCCGTTCCGCGAGGCGGTTCAAATCCTTTCCCGGCCAGGCCGCATAGCGGCGGATGGCGTCGTTGAGGGTTTCCTCGTCGATGCGCCCGCGGGACCGCAGGAGGTCGCAGATGGTCCGCTCCGCGTCGTAGCACGGGACCTCGAATCCCGTCGGCGTCCGCGCCCGCGTCCGCCCCGCCCCCAGCCACGCCGCCTTGACATAATACGCCTTCATCAGCCCCGCGAAGGCGCGCGGCGGATTCGTACCCGTCGGAAGGGTGATGGAATGCCGCACAGGACACCGCTCCGACAGCCTCAGCAGATACAGTGCGCTCTCGTGCGACAGGACCGCATCCGGCGCCAGCTTGAACAGGATTTCCAGGTCATCCGGGACGGCCTCCGGCGAGTGGTACACACCGCGCGCCACACGCCGCACTTTCCCTGCCTTGACCCACTTCGAGAGCCGCCCCCTGGAAATGCCCATCCGCGCGGCATCCTTCGTCCCGACGCATCGCCCGCCGGCCATCGCGTCCAGAAGCTGCTGGTAGCGGTCGGATGGCGACATTTGATTGAACTTGGTCCTTGTTTTCATCTTTTGTATCCACCACATACTCCCCCATCACTCATCCTTCCACAAGTCCAAACTGACCGATGACGACCGTTTTCTTCCCTCCCGCATCCCTCCCGCATCCCTGCCGCTCCCCATCCGCCGTGACGCGGCAGGATGCCGCAGCGCCCTTCGGGACAGACAAGAGAACAGTGACAAGATGCGGTGCGGCCTTCGGCCGCGGATTCTCCCACCGGCAGGATGCCGTGCCGCTGGAGGTGGGAGCATGGGGAATGCGGGGTTTTGCTTGTTTGCGGCTTGGCGCCGCCTTCGTGGGAACGTTTGCATGACTGCATCGTGTAGCCCTCCTCCAGCAGGAGAGTCCGGACGGTTTCGTGGCTGACGGCGAAGCCCTTGCCTGCCATTTCCTCCGACAGCTTCCGGAGGCTTTTCGTCCTCCAGCGCAACGGTGACATCGGGTCGCCGCGCACGTGCGGCTCGATCAGTTCGTTCAGGGCGGCTTTCTGCGCCGCACGCAGTTCGAGGTCGATTTTCGGACCGCTCCCCTTCCGCCGCACGCCGACGCCCGACGGCCTGCCCGCCGGTTTCGCCGGCAGGGCCGCGAGTTCGCGCCTGGCCGTGCTGAGGGTGCGCCGGGACAGCCCGCTGAGGCGGGCCATCTTCTGCACGCCACCATGTCCGAGGGCGCGAGCGAAACACGCCGCAAGCAGGCGCAGGGCCCGTTCGTCCAGGATGTTCCGGGCCTGGGCCCATACGTTTTCCGATGTGAATGCTGTTTCCATGACTTGTCCTCCGATGGGGGTGGGAGGACAAGTCCGTTCCCGTCACGGCACAAGCTTAAAATGGGAAAGTATTTATTTGACAACTCCAATGGTTGGAAAATTCCGTCCAAGGCAACGGATTCGCAAGCGGACCCCGACGGCACGACGGGAACGGACCATTGTCCCGCAGGAGGAAGGCGGGAGGGAGGTGGAAGGGAGATCGTGCCGGGGGGCATTTGTTCATGGTGGGAGACATGACGGAAAACGGGGAAAACATCCGCATTTTCCATAATCTCATGATGGGCGGACGGAGCGCCCGCGGCAGGCGGGGCGTTGCCACTGGGGCGACGGGCGGCTCCCCCGTCCGGGGAACAAGAGGGAGCAGGGGCGTGCTGTTCGCGGACAGAACGGGCGGAGGGGAACACGCAATCTACCGGCCCGGCGGGGAATGGCGGGGCCAATGGAACGGGGGGACGGAGACCGTTCGGCTCTCCGCCCCCTCGCAAAGCGCGGTGTGTCCTATTCCGTCGTTGCCAGCCGGTAGAACCCGCTCATCCATTTGCCGGGCATCGCGGCGTCGAGCGAAACGATGCCGTCTGCCGAAGCGGCCACGCTCCCGGCGGCCGTCCACGGACCGTCGGGCGACGGCGCACGCTGGAGGGTGTAGGTCTTGCCGGAGTCGCCGACCCATTGGATCCGGAACAGCCCGGCGTCGGAATCCACCGCGCATTCCGCAACGCCGAAACCGCCGTCCTGGACCACCTCGACCGTGTACACGGTTCCGTCCACGGTGACCGTCAGGCTGCCCATCCGTTTCGCCCCGGAATTGGCGGCGCAGGCGACGGTGAGGGTGGTCGTGCGGGCTCCGCCGGCCAACGCCACCTGCAGGCTGCTCTCGACCCACGCCAGCGGATTCGACTGCGATGTCGAATTCCCGCCGCCGAGGACCAACGTCTGGGTACCGCCATCGGTGCCGAACGCGAAGCGCACCGTGTTCCCGTCGACATCATCCCGCCAATGCGCGTACAGAGTCCTTTCGCTTTCCGCCGTCACGATGGTTCCCTCCGCCACCTCGGTGCCTCCGCCTTTTTCCGTGAACCAGCCCGCGAACGCATGTCCGCTCCAGGACACGGACGGGAACGGCCCGTAGGTTCCACCCACCGTGTACGTCTGGGTCTGCATGGCCGACGTGCCGCCGTTGGCGTCGAATGTGACCGTCTGTTTCTTGGAAGCCGTTACCGTGAACGGCAAAATGCAGGAGTTGTTGGTTTCATCCACTTCATTGACTTCGTCATCGGGGTCCAGCGTGACCGTCAACGTGTAGTTTCCCGCTTCTCCAATGCCCGCAAGCGCCATGAAATCGGCGTTTGTTTCCCACGACATCCAATCCCACGGCGCAAGGTCTCCGGCAATCCAGTCCCACGTGGCGACTTCCTCTGCCGAATTCCACACACTCACACGAACGACGTGTTCCCCCGTCGAACTCAAGCCGACGTTCCAGTGTTCTGTATGCAGATACACAGGGTCCGATAGCGAGAAATTCGTCACCGCGTTTGTGCTGGCAGCCCCGATTGCAAAGAAAGGCTGGTTTTCAAAACAAAGGTCCGGGACCGCCACCCATTCTGCATACAGTGTCATGGCCGCGTTCGTTCCGACGATACTGTTCGTCGTGATGAGTTCGCCCCCGTACGCCTCCGTGTACCACCCCCCGAACTTGTTCACGCCCATCCACCCGGCAGCCAAGGTCGGTGTCGGCAGCCAGCCGTATGGAAGTCCCATCGTATAGGTATGGTTCGACGGTGAACAAGACCCACTGCCCTCCGGATAGACACTGAAGGTTACCGTCTGCGTCCCCGCCGTCCAGTGCGCGTAGAGAATCCGGGTTGCATCCGTCGTGTCCGTGCTGAAGCCCGTAATTTGCAGACCGCCAGTAGCCGCCGTCCACCAGCCGTCGAAGTCATATCCGGCCCGGGTTGCTGTCGGCATTGTCCCGTAGGTACCCCCGATGGTGTAGGTTTCCGTCTCCGTCACGCAAGTGCCGCCGGTGGGATCGAAGGTGACCTTTTGGATCGGGTGCACGACAGTGAAACCCAAGGTGATGGCATTGTTGCTTTCATCGCTTTCTTCCACATCTCCTTCAGCATCCAGCACGACAGTGACTTTGTAGCTCCCTGCGACCGTGAGGGTCACGTTCGTTTCGGTATCGACTCGGATGTTGTCGTTCGTGACGGATAAATGGTCGTTGGGGGCCAGTTCCTCCTGCAACCAGTACCAATAAGAGATTTCATTGTCGAAGGCGTCCGAGACAGCAACCTTGGCCAGGTGTTCTCCCGCAGCGGCCTTTCCGCTGTTGGCGTAGGAGAAATGCAGGTACACCGGGTTGCCCAAGACAAAGCACGTGGCGGCATTTGTACCGCCAGGGGTGGCGGCCAAGAACGCCGATGTGGGCCAACCGTCCGGGGTAAAGAATGATAGTTCCGCCAGCGGAGTCTCCGTCCATTGGGCGTACAAGGTCCGCGTGTCATCGACCGTTACCGTGCTTTCCGCCGTGACGGGCTCGCCGCCCTCGGCGGCAGTGAACCAGCCGGCGAACACATATCCCGCCCGGTTGGCCTCCGGCAAGTCCCCGTAAAGCCCGTCCACGGTGTATTCCAGCGACTCGACCGCGCATTCCCCGCCGCACGGAACGAATGTCACCGTCTGCTTGCCAGCGGTCCATTGGGCGTACAAGGTCCGCGTGTCATCGACCGTCACCGTGCTTTCCGCCGTGACGGGCTCGCCGCCCTCGGCGGCAGTGAACCAGCCGGCGAACACATATCCCGCCCGGTTGGCCTCCGGCAAGTCCCCGTACAGCCCGTCCACGGTGTATTCCAGCGACTCGACCGCGCATTCCCCGCCGCAGGGGGCGAACGTCACCGTCTGCTTGCCAGCGGTCCATTGTGCGTACAAGGTGCGCGTTTCATCTCCCGTCACCAGGGTTTCCGCCGTGACGGGCTCGCCGCCCTCGGCGGCACTGAACCAGCCATCGAACACATAACCAGCCTTCTGGACACTTGGAAGCGGATTGTATTTCTCCCCGTATGAATATGTCATGGTTTGCGTCTCCGGGAAACCGCCTTCTCCCGCAAAAGTCACGGTTTGGACAATGGGCGTCCATTGGGCGTAGCAGATGGCGTCCGTTGTCAAGATGGTTTCCCTTGTAATTTGCATGCCCCATGCCGTGACCCATCCTTGGAAGTGGTATCCGTACCGTGTCGCTTCCGGGAGCTCCCCCACGGGAGCCACTTCGGTGATTGTTATGTTCGGCACCGCACAGGTTCCTCCGACCGGATCAAAAGTCAATGTATGCTGGATAGGAGCCCAATGGGCATAGTATGTCGCATCAGCAGATGCAACCAAACCATCGAACACTTGGACTCCCCCTTCGGGCAAGGTCCACCACCCCGCGAACGCATATCCCGTTTGTGGCGGTGTCGGTGTAGGCAGTGATGCCACACTGTCATTGCAGACCAAGTCCATGAACGAAGGAGATACATTCCCGCCCATGGCATTGAACACGATATGTGCTATCTGAACGTCCGTGGGGATGTATGAAACCGTTTCGGGAAACTGTCCTCGAAATCTGTAGGGGCCGGTCACCGTTGACAAGGGACACCCGGAAAAAACGCCTTCGCCGATGAATTCCAGTGTCGAAGGCAATGTTACGGTACTCAACGAAGTATTGTTGCAAAAGGCCCCATCCTCAATGTGGGTAACCCCTTCGGGAATTGCGACTTCAGCGAAGGTGGCACCTGCATAGCAATTGGACCCAATGTATTTGATGAAGGGCCATTTAACAATGCTGGCCCAAAGCAATTGCCCTTCGTAAGATTTATATTGATACGAGATTTGCTTGACTCCGTCCAAATCCATCAAACAATTGTATCCTGGAACGGAAATATAACTCCAATCGTAATGGGATTGATTGAAACGAGATCCTCCGCAAAAGTGAGGGCTTGCTGATTGCAACGACGTTCCGGAGTTTGTTTTACTACTGGAACCGATGGATTCAAAAGGGCACCGATGGGAAGTCGCAAAGAATGGTGTGCCTCCTGTCCATTCCAGCATCCGAATGGGTTGCACCACCTCTTTTCCCACATAGGTCGAGGAAGACAGCGCCCCCTGAGTTGTATATTTATTGTGCTGGCCATAGATAATCGGATGTTTATTCGGCCGCATACCGGACCTTTTCGTTCTTGAAGAGACGGCGGACCGATTCGCGGTCATCGCGGTGGCGCTGGAGCGTGGCGGTGGTTTGGAGGACCGCCGCCTGCT
>JAFXQI010000074.1 GCA_017527155.1 Kiritimatiellia bacterium | reverse complement strand
TTCCCGGGGCTCCGCGGCCTCCGGCGCCTCCTCAAGCGTCCACCCCGCCGGAAAGATGAACTTCGCCCGCTCCTCCGCATCCAGACGCAGGAACCGGGCCGACGGAATGAACCGCCCGCCGTCCACCCGCCCCCAGTGCACGTGGCGGCGTACCGGCGGGCCGTTCTTGCCGGGCACCGTGCGCTGGGTGGTGGCGTACACGTATCCGTTGATGCGGTGTTCTTGCAGGCGGTAATCGGTCTGCGGGTCTTTCTTGCGTCCCATGGGGCATCCTTTCCGAGGCGGGGGTCTCATATAGAGTATAAATATACTCCATAAAAACCGGGATGCAAGCCATTTCCTGGTAAAACCCATGGTAAACCCGCCTGTGGCTTATTCGGAGTAAAAGGCCGGGAAAAATTCAGATTGGAAAGGGCGGCTTCGAGGCGCCGCGCGTCGGCCGGGGAGAGCCCCGCGTAGGCCCGCCCGGCGAGACGGCGGGAAATCGACTCGAACGCCGGCCGCAGTTTTTCCCCTTCCGCCGTCAACCGCACGATCTGGCAGCGCGCGTCGAGGGGCGACTGCGTGCGGCGGACGAGCCCCATCCGTTCGAGCTTGCCGACGAGGACGGTCATGGTCGGCTTCGTCCGCCGCGCGAAGGCGGCGAGCTCGTGCATCGTCGCCTCCTTTTGCCGGAAGAGCAGCGCGAGCACGTCCCCGTGCGACGGCACGACGCCCTTCAGCCCCGCCGCGGCGAGCTCGGCGGCGATCCACTTCTCCGCCGCCTCGTGGATGCGGGAAACCAGCATGATGGCATTGCGTTGCATGGGCGGGATCATAAGTTAGATGTCTAACCAATGTCAAGGACGAACGACCCGAGGGAGTCGCCGGGGTGCATTTTCGTATATGCACCGGAGGTGGGTCAGGCGGTCTTGCCGGCTTCGTAGGCTTCCTGGAAGACGGGGAGTTTCTTGACCGCGCCCTTTTCGTAGGCGCCGGTGCCGTAGAGGACGCCGCGCTCGATGCTGCTTTCCATGCAGTCGCGCATGAAGCCGCGCAGGCCCGCAAGGGTCGCGTCCATCATGGACTTGTCTTCGTCGGCCGCCGTCACGACGAGCCAGAACTCGGTGCCCTTGAAGCGTCCGAAGTCGTCCCAGCGGGAGACGGTGCGGTCGATGAGCGCCTTGAGCTGGGCGTTCATGGAGTAGAAGTACACGGGCGTCGCGAGGACGATGGCGTCGGCGGCGAGCATCTTCTCGACGAGCTCGTTGGCGTCGTCCTTCTGGATGCACTTGTGGAGCTTCTGGCAGGCGTAGCAGCCGGTGCAATAGCCGATGGTTTTCTCGGCGAGGCGCACCTTCTCGACGGCGTGCCCGGCCTCGCGCGCGCCCTTGGCGAACTGGTCGCAAAGCAGGTCGCTGTTGCCGCCCTTGCGGCCGGAGGCGGAAATAATGAGGATGTTTTTGCTCATGGCGGGGGTCCTTGGTTTCTCACACAGAGACACGGAGACACGGAGAGGTCAGTTGTATCCGTTGACGATTCGGACAAAGCCGTCTTTGACCGTCGCCAGCCCGAAATTGACGACGAGACCCAAATGGAGTTTCAGGACGACCAGGTAGGTTTTGACCTGTTTGGCGAACACCGGGTGCATCTGTTCGGTCGATTTGAGTTCGACCACCACCTTTCCGTCCACGAGCATGTCCAGCCGGAAGGCGTTGTCGATGCGGACACCCTCGTATTCGAACGAAACCGGTTGCTGCGTCTCGACCGTGTGCCCGCGTTTGCGCAATTCGATGGCCAGCAGCGTTTCGTAAACGGATTCCAGCAGCCCCGGTCCGAATTGCTTGTGGATTTTGATGGCCGCGTCCAGCACGTCGCCGCTGATTTCATTTTCGGTCATTTTCTCCCTCCTCCGTGCCTCTGTGCCTCTGTGCGAGCCTTCACTTGAGGTTGTCCCGGAAGAACGCGGCGATGCGGTCGTGGGGAATCACTCCCGCGACGTCGTCGTAGAGGTCCACGTGGGAGGCGCCGGGGATGACGAGCAGTTCCTTGTTGCCGGCCTTGGCGCTTTCGCCGCGGACGGAGAGGCCGGTCATCTTTTCGAACGCGTACTCGCTGAAGTAGCGGCTGTGGGCCTTTTCGCCGTGGACCAGCAGGACGGGGGTCTCGATCTCGTGCGCGTAGGAGAGCAGCGGCATGTTGAGGAAGGACTGGCAGCCGGTGGCGTTCCAGCCGTCGGTGGAGTTGCCGCTGCGGGGATGGAAGCCGCGCGGCGTCTTGTAGTAGGCGTGGTAGTCCTTGACGAACCACGGGGCGTCGTCGGGCAGCGGATCGACCACGCCGCCGGCGCGCTTGTAGGTGCCGCTGCGGTAGTCCTCGGTGCGCTGGGCGGCCATGGCGCGGCGGGCGGCCATGCGGTCGGCCGTCGTGTCGGAGGCGCCGAAGTATCCCTCGCGCGTGACCTTCGTCATGTCGTACATCGTCGAGGCGACGGTCGCCTTGATGCGCGGGTCAAGCGCCGCGGCGTTCACCGCCATGCCGCCCCAGCCGCAGATGCCGAGGATGCCGATGCGCCCCGGGTCCACGTCCGGCCGCACCGAAAGGCAGTCCACGGCGGCGAGGAAGTCCTCCGTGTTGAGGTCGGGGCTGGCCATGCGGCGCGGCTCGCCGCCGCTCTCGCCGGTGAAGGACGGGTCGAAGGCGATCGCGAGGAAGCCGTTTTCCGCGAGGTGCTGCGCGTAGAGGCCGCTCGACTGCTCCTTGACCGCGCCGAAGGGGCCGCTGACGGCGACCGCCGCGAACGGGCCTTCCGCCCCCTTGGGCTTGTAGACGTCGGCGGCCAGCTCGATGCCGTAGCGGTTTTTGAAGGTGATCTTGGTGTGCTCGACCTTGTCGGAGAGCGGGAACGTCTTGTCCCATTCCTGCGTCAGCTCCAGGGCGGAAGCGGAAGCGGCGAACGCCGCGCAGGCGGCCGTGGCGAGGGTGGCGATACTCTTGTTCATGGCGGTACTCCTTCGGGTTTGTCCTGTCGCCGCGGCGGGATCCGCCCCGTCCGGCTGGAGAGGAGCATCGCAAAACCCCCATGCAATCACAAATACCGATTTTCGATATCAAGCGATTTGTTTACCTGATGCCTTGCGCTCCCTGTCCCCGTCCCGTAGGGCGGCCCCCGTGCCGCCTGCCCCCGAAAACAAGCTCGCATCCCCTCCCGTTTCCCCTACACTCCGATGCACCCCATGCACTCCCCCCTTCCAGCCAATACCGCGCGCATTCGCCTCTCCCGCCCGCAAGGAGCCACCCATGGGTAGGCTCCCCGGCTTCGACTACCGCCAACCCCTCTACTACATGGTCACGCTGAAGAAGCGTCCCGGCCTCCCCGATTTCGCCGTCCTCGCGCCGCCCGGAGCGCCCCCGCCCCCCGACGCCCTGGGCCGCCCCCGCTGGCTCGCCCCCCACGACACCACCCGCGCCCTTTCCCGCACGATCCGCTCCTTCCACGAAACCCTGCGCGGCCTCGCGCCCATCAAAGCCTTCGCCGTGATGCCCGACCACATCCACCTGCTGCTGAAAATCGAGAACATCCCCGACCGCCTCCCCCTCGGCACCTATGTCTGGCAACTCGAACGCGCCCTCGCCCGCGCCTACTGGTCCCTCCCCGCCCCGCCCCCGTCCTCCCCCATGTCCCCGTCCCGCAAGGCGGCCCCCGTGCCGCCGATCTTCGACCCCTCCTGGCACGACTGGATCGTTCTCCGCCGCGGCCAGCTCGCCGCCTTCTCGCTGTACATCCGCGAGAACCCCGAACGAGCCTGGCGCCGCCGCGAAAACCGGCGCTACTTCACCCGCCCCGGAACCCTCTCCTTCGCCGGACGCGACTGGCACGCCTACGGCAACCCCGCCCTCCTGCAACTGCCGGTCCTCGAGCCCTTCCGCTGCTCCCGCTCGTGGTCAGAAGACGGCCCCGAATGGCGGGTCGCCCTCCTCCGGGCCTCGCGCACCGGCCCCGGCGGCGCGGGCGTGGGCACCTTCCTCAGCCCCTGCGAAAAAGCCTGCGGCAATGCCATCCACAAGGCGGGCGGAGCCCTCGTGGTCCTCTCCCCCGAAGGCTTTTCCGCCCGCTGGCACCCCACCCGCGCCAAGGAGGCTCTCTGCGCCGCAGGGCGGATGCTCTTCCTCTCCCTCTGGCCCCCGCAGGCCGCCAGCCCCGACAACGCCACCCTCCACCGCCGCTGCCACGAAATGGGGGACCTCCTCCTGGCCGCGCTGCGCCCCTCCGCGGCGGACGGGGCCGCCGCTGCACAACCGGGACACCGCCCCGATTGAGGTGCGCCCCATTGCCTTGCCCTCCTGTCCCCGTCCCGCAGGGCGGCCCCGTGCCGCCCGCCCTTTCCATCGTCCCCGCCAATTGCGCTCCCCTCACGATTTGATTTGCTTATTGCCCCCTCCCCGTGCCACGATGCCCTGCGCCATGGAAATCCGCACCCTCCGAAACTTCGCCGCCGTCGTGCGGGCCGGTAACGTCACCCGCGCCGCCGCCGCCCTCCGCATCTCGCAGCCCGCGCTCTCGATGCAGTTGCGCGAACTCGAAGAAGAACTCGGCGGCCCCCTCCTCGTGCGCCACGCGCGCGGGGTCGAACCGACCGAGCGCGGCGCCCGCCTCCTGCGGCGCGCCGACGACATCGTCGCGCTGGCCGACCGTACCCGCGAGGAAGTCCGAGCCGAAGGCTCCGGCGGCCTCACCGGGACCCTCGCCATCGGCGCGGGCGAAACCCCGGCCTTCGCCGCCGTCGCGCGGGCGGCGGCCGCCCTGCGCGAGGAGAACCCGCGCCTGAGAATCGAAATCACCTCCGGCAACGGCGCGCAGATCGACGAAGCCGTGCGCGCGGGGCTCCTCGACCTCGCGCTGTTCGTCGGCCCCGGCCGCATCCCCGGCTACGACTACCTCGTCCTCCCGCACGTCCACCGGTGGGGTCTCTACCTGCGCGAGGGCGATCCCCTCGCCGCGCGCCGGAGCATCGGCCCGCGCCACCTCGCGGGCCGTCCCGTCATCCTCTCGCGGCAGTCGTTCGTCTCCGAATTCCTCTCCGGATGGCTGGGACGCGACGCGGCGACCCTCGACGTCGCCGCCACCTACAACCTCGCCTACAACGCCCTGGCCCTCGTTGCCGCGGGCCTCGGCGCGGCGGTCTGCATCGACGGCGTCCTCCCGGCCGCCTTCGCGCACTCTCTGGTGTTCCGCCCCTTCCGCCCCGCCCTCGAAAGCGACGTCTACCTCGCCTGGAAACAGGGTGTGCCGCTCTCCCCCGCCGCCACCGCCCTGCTCGGGAAGCTCCGCACGCTCTCCTGATGTTTGGGCGCCGGCGTACGCCCCCCCCTGCTACCGGACCGATTGGGCACAATCCGGTGGCCGGACGGCGGATGAACCGGCTCCCCCGTGCTTGGCAAAATCTTCCGTGCATTTTCCAGCACATGGAAACGGAATCCACCCGTTCCTTGGCTGGGACAAGCATGAGGGCCCTGCCTATGGCTGGATGGCAACGTGACCGAGGAGGAGCGGGGCGCCGGACGGGATGCGGCGGAGAGCCACGCGTCGCGGGGCGGTATCTTCCCAGTCGAACTCCAGGCGGGCGGGCAGGACCACCTCCCGCCAGGTGCCCGGCGGGCATTCGACTTCGGCCGTTCCGCGGTCACGCCAGGTGGCCCCTCGGAGGTACGCGGTGGCACGCCCGCCCCGGCCTGGCCAGACGACGCTGCCGGTTCCGTCGGGGAACACGGCCTCGAATGGGGCCAAGCGCGGATTGTCCCTGGGATGGCCGGATTCCAGCGACGCGGCACGCATGTCGGCCAGGGCGGACGACCGGACGGTCCCGCGCAAGGCGAGCAACCCGGCCGCAAAAGAGAAATACGCCACCAGGACGACCCCCAGACCGACTGCAAACGGACGGGGAAAAACCGGTGCGCCGTCTTCCACGGGAACTGCGTCGCCGCTCTTTCCCGTCCGAAACGTCAGCCCGCAAGCCGCGGCGGCGAACAGCAAAGCCTGGACAGGCATGGAATAGCGGGGCGAGGTTTCGCCAACGAGCATCACGGCCACGCCGGTCAGGGCCACGGGGATGACCAGCCATGCGGTCCGTGGATGTCCGGCGTGCCGCACGAGACGCCACAACCCCCACAGCGCCAGCGGGGCGCAAAACAGCACGAACCACCCCGTGCGAGCCCCGCGGGCCAGTCTGGCCGTCCGCTCCGCCCCGTTCGCCCACAGGATCTCCTCCGCCAGGCTCGCATATCCCGCCAGCAGGAACTTCGCCAGTTTCGAGGGAAACAGCCGCGTGACGAGCGCGGGGCCGTTGTAGGCGCACTGGCCGGCGAGATACGCCTTGAACACGCGCTCCTTGTCCGCCCGCGGCGTCAGCACGTCGAGCGTCTGCATCGCGTCCGAATACTCGCCGCCCCACTCGAAGTCCCACCCCCGCGCCATGAAGGCCAGCGAGCCGCCGTTGATCGATTCCGGATTCGCCTCCCGTGCCGGTGCCAGCACCTTGTCCGTGACCATCCGTCCGATCTGCGCCGGAACCAGGACCATTGCCGCGAGCGCCACGACTGCCGCGAGACGCCGCCCGCCGGGGCGAACGCACTCGAGCGCAAGCAAAACCGTCGCCCCAAACAGGAAGAGGCTCCACGCGGAACCTTCGAACCGGGCCGCCGCCGCCAGCACGCACATACCCGCGGCCAGCGCGGCCTTCTTCCAGGCCGTACCGCCGCCGAACATCCATTCCGCCAGCAGCCAGGTCGCCGCCAGGAACTCGCTCGCCCCCAGCACTTGGTGGTTGAGGCCGATGCACTGCATGGCGAAACCCGGCATTCCGACCATCGCCGCGACGGTCCAACGGGCAGCCCGCCGCCCCCAAAAAAGCCGCGCCACCCGCCATGCCAACGGTATGCAGACTGCCGCCAGCACCGCCTGAAGTGCCTGCACCGCCGAACCGAACGCCTCCGGCCCGGTCCACCACCGCAACGGCAGGTACACCGGCCATGCGCGCGTGCACCACGCCCCGTAATCGTAGTGCTCCGTCAGGCCCCGCAGGTTTTCGACGGTGTAGCCGCCTTCGGCGAGCCGATCCAGGAACCACCGGAAGAACCCGCTGTCCATCGGCCAACGCCCCATCCCGCGTGTGAACCACGCCCAGCCCAGGCCGGCAGCCAACGCCAGACCGGTCGCCGTAGCAATGTACACCCGATCGCTCCAGCGACGCCCCGCACATTCCACCCCCGCCGCGCACGCCGACGCCCAGAGCAGGGCCAGAACCGTCCCCAGCGCCTCCCAGACCGTCCAATCACCCAGTCCGCGCGCCCATTTCACGGCTGCCCCTCCCCAGGCCAATGCGAGCCCGATCCACACGAATGCCACCGCCCCGGCAATTCCCACCGCAAGCATGATGGACCATGCCCTCGTGAAGCGCTTGGATGTCTTGTCCCGTCGCATCAGCCTTCCCGCACAATGCGGCAAATCCGCTGGACGTCGTCTTCCCCAAGCTCGTAGTAGAGCGGCAGACGGACGAGCGTGTCCGCGTAGCGGTCGCAGTTCGGCAGTGCCCGGCCATCGTGCTTGTCCGCGAAGAACGGGCTCGAATGCAACGGCAGGTAGTGGAACACGGCGAGGATGCCCTGCGCCTTGAGGCGCGCAATCAGGCGGGTCCGCGTTTCCAGGTCGCGGCATACCAGATAGAAGCAATGGGCGTTGTTCGTGGCCCAGGGCGGGATTTCCGGGAGCGCGAAGTCGTCGCGGGGCGCCCCGGACAGCTCCTCCCGGTACAGCTCCCACAACCGCTTCCGCTTCGCCTGGATGGCGTCCAGGTGCTCCAGTTGCCCCCACAGGAACGCCGCCGTCAGCTCCGACGGCAGGAACGACGACCCGATGTCCACCCACCCGTACTTGTTCACCTCCCCGCGGAAGAACTCCGCCCGGTTCGTCCCTTTCTCCCAGATGATTTCCGCCCGCCGAGCCAGCGACGGATCGTTGACGGCCAACATTCCGCCTTCACCCGCAATGATGTTCTTCGTCTCGTGGAAGGAAAAACACCCCAAGTGCCCGATACTTCCCAGCGCCCGCTTCTTCCCGTCCTTCCCGACATGCCACGAATCCACCGCCTGCGCCGCATCCTCCACCACCTTGAGCCCATGGCGGTCCGCGATGCCCATGATGGCGTCCATGTCGCACGCGCACCCCGCGTAGTGCACCGGGACGATGACCTTCGTCCGCTCCGTCACCAGCTCCTCCAGCCGCGACGCGTCGAGGTTCGGATGCCGCGCCCCGCTGTCGGCGAACACGATCTTCGCCCCCTGCCGGACAAACGCCAGCGCCGTCGACACGAACGTGTAGCTCGGCATGATGACCTCGTCCCCCGGCCCCACCCCCGTCAGCATCGCCGCCATCTCCAGCGCATCCGTGCAGCTCGTCGTCAACAAACACTTCCCGAACCCGTACCGTTCCTCGAACCACACCTGGCACCGCTTCGTGAACGCGCCGTTCCCCGACAGCTTGCCAGCCGCCACCGCCTCCGTGATGTGTTCCAGCTCCCGTCCCGCGATGAAGGGTTTGTTGAAAGGGATGACGTATGTTTGCATGTATTGTTGCTCCGGACGAATCACGTTTGCCGTTACCCTGTTTAGCACACACCGGCCGTTTCCGGAAGTGTTTCCAGTCTGGTCTGTCAGCATTCCCCAGCATCCCCCGCGGCTCCCTGCATGTTCACGAGAAAAACACCAGGACACCGGCCATGATGACGGCCGTGGCCGCGATTTTGCGCGGAGTGAAGGATTCGCGGAAGAAGAATCGGGCGAGAAGGGGAACGAAGAGATATCCAAGCGATTCCAAGGCGGCAATCTGGTTGACGAGAACGCCGCGGGACATGCAGAAGACGTTTCCCGCAAGCGTTGCCCCCAAGATGGCGTAACCGCCGACCACCCACGGATTGGCATACTGCCGCCAACACCCGCGGTATCCGCCCAGCGCCCCCCGCTTGAGCATCATCTGCGCCACCGACGCGCAGAACACGAAGAAAACGACCAGGGCGTGCACCGTCAAGCCCCCGCATGGAGCGCGATGCCGCAGACAATCAACACCGCCCCCGCGGCATTGCGCGCCGTAATCGGCTCGCCGAACAGCCAGGCCGAGAGCAGCAGGATGAAAATCAAGCTCGTGCCTCGGAATACATAGGCCGCCGCGAGCGGCACCCGCGCCAGCGCCTGCTGCCACAGCAGCGCGTACAGCCCCATCACGCCCACCGCTCCCGCCATCCACAGCACGTATTCCTTCGACATCCACGCCGTCCGCGAAGCCATTTTCGTGCACACGCTCGTTCCCGCATACACGAAATTGAGCGCCGTCAGGGCCGCGGCCATGGGCAGAATGCGCTTCATGGCGCCGCCACTCCGCTCTTCGTGACGCTCCGGACCACGTATTGCGGCGATCGGTTGATGCACATGTAGATGCGCCCCACGTATTCCCCGATGACCCCAAGGGAGAACAGGACCATGCCGCCCAGGAAAAGGATCAGCGCGATGGTGGAGCTGTAGCCGGCCTGGATGTCCGCCCCCAGCAGCTTGCGCACGACCGCGAAAATGCCGTAGGCAAATCCGCAGGCCGCGCTGGCCAGCCCGCAGAAGGACGCGAACCGCAAGGGCAGGATGGAGAACGCGGTCAGGCCGTTGACCCACAGGGCCACCATCTTGCGGAACGTGAACGTGGTCGTTCCCGCCTGCCGTTCGCGTTCCTCCATGGGAACGTTCCGGATGTGCCGCGTGGTGCGCAGCAGCAGGCCGGTGAAATAGGGATAGGGGTTCTCGTAGCGGGCGACTTCGTCGGCGATCGACCGCTTCATGGCCATGAAGTTGGTGAATTCGAGGTCCCGGGGCCGGCCGAGGGCGAGTTCGGTCATCTTGCGGTTCAGCCAGGTGGCGCAGTCCTTGAAGGCGCTTTGCTTGCGTTCGGGATACTTGGCGATCGCGACGTCGGCTCCATCCTCCAAGGCGTCGATCAGATCCCAGAGGCAGGGCATGGGACACTGCCCGTCGTCGTCCATGACGACGACGGCGTCTCCGGACACGTGGGCGAGGCCGGCCATGACGGCGCCGGGACGGTTGAAATTGCGGGCGAGTTCGACGACGACGCAAGAGGGGCGCGTGTCGAGGATGTGACGGAGGATGGAGGCGAGATCGTCGGGGGAGGAGTCGTTGACGAGGATGATTTCGGGAACGGTCTCGGGGCGCAGGGCGACCGTGGCGAGGATTTCATCGACGACGGGGCCGATGGTCAGCCCGCTCTTGTAGCAGGGAATGACGAAACTGATTTTCATGCGGCTTCTCTCCTTTCGGTCTTCAAGCGGCTCTCGATCCACGGGCAGACCGGACGGCTGACGTCCTTGGCAACACGTGTTTCATGAGGAATTCCTTTCTGATTGCGACTGGAACAAAGCAGTGGCGACGAGGTCGAATGCGCGGCGTGCATCGTCATCGGGGAGCGAAAGAGGAAGATTCAGGATGGAGCGGCCGTGCAGGAAAGCGTTGGGTGCGGGATGGCAGGAGGAGAAAAAGTCGGCATTGGACGGGTACCAATCGCTGACGGGAATGCCGGCGCCGAGGAGGGCGGCGGCGACTGCCGGCCGCCGTTCCGGCGGCACGAAGAAGGAGAATCTCCAAGGAACGCCTCCCGGTGGACAGACAAAGACCTCTGCACCCGCGGCAGGAGCGCTCGATTGCCGGAAAGAATCTTCCAGCAGCTTCTGCCGCGTGCGTCGGCGGGTGATTTCAGCAGGAAGGGCCTGTCGGACGGCCGTCAACAGTTCCTGCCTCCCGCCGCGAGGAAGGCGCAGGTGAATCCGGCGAAAATCCGCACGGAAAAAATCTTTCATTGGAAATTCAGATAAGGAGCGCCTTGAGTTCAGGTAGTTGCGGTACATTTGCCCAAAACGAAATTCGAGGCTTCGGCTTTCCTCGTCATCCGGAAACAGCTCGGTTTCATGGGCACGGAGGTCCTTCTCCGGAATGGAAGTACACAGGATGCCGCCCCAGCCCAGGTCAACGGTTTTGGCGTGCCCTGTGCTGAAGAGAACGTCGTCGCCGAATCCGCCGGTTCCGTCGGCACCCAGCGCGGATGCGCAATCCTCGACGAGAACCAGTCCGTTTTGCCGGCACAGGGCGGCAATGGCGCCTGCATCTTCGGCGGGACACCCGTACATGTGGGGCAGAACCACGGCACGGGTCCGCGGCGAGAGAATCTGGAGGATGTCGGCCAGCCGGACATTCCCGGTACGGACATCCACATCGCAGAGGACGGGTTGCAAGCCGGCGTGGAGGACGGGATAGACCGCCGCGTGGCAGATGTTGGCCGGGAGGATGACTTCACCATCCCCGTCCGGGAACCGGACTCGGAGGAGCAGGAAGAGCGCCGTCGCGGCACGACCGGTGACAAAAAGTGTGGGGGTGGGGGGAAAGGGCTCCATGCCTAAAGCGTGGCCGGCCGGTCTTCGGGCCGGATGAAATGGTAGTTGCGGAAGCGTTTGCTCTGCCATTCGGCCTTGTAGTCGGCGTAGAGGGCGTGCAGGTCGGTGAAAGCCGGTTCCCAGCGCAATTGCGCCCGAGCCTTGGAAATATCATAGAGATATCCGCGAACCAGGCCCGGGAGGTCGGGACGGGCGGTTACCGTGGAATGTCTGCTTCCCGCGAAAACGTCGGCCAAGGCGCATGCTTCTTCGTACTGGGAGTAAGCCCGGCCCATGGCGATGTTGAAGATTCCCGAGGCATCCGGTGCCAGGATGGCGGCGAGGATCGCACCCAGGACATCTTTGACGTAGATGTGGTCGCGGCGGATGGATTGGTCGCCCCAAACCTCGATGGAATCGCCACGGAGGGCTTTTTCGAAGAAGATTTCGAAGGTGCTTTTCCGGTAGGAACCGTCGGGGTTCAGGTGCCCGAGGATTTCCCCGTAGCCGTGGACCCCGGTCAGGCGCAGGCAAATCCCCTTCAGGCCGAAGTCCTTGTTGTAATATTCCACAAAGTGTTCCGCGGCGATCTTGGAAATGATGTACGGCGTGTGGTCCCCCCTGTATCGGGGAGGGGTCTCTTCGGAAATGGGGGTCACCGGGGGAACATCCACGTCGTTGTAGACCTTGTGCGAACTGGTCACGACCACTTTTTTCACCCCGCGGACGCGGGCGAATTCCAGCAACCGCTGCGTCCCCAGCGTATTGACCTCGAAAAACCGCTCGACAGGCGTTTCGTGTTCCGCCAGGCAGGCCGCAAGATTGACGATGGCATCGCCGGGGACCGCGGGGAAGCGCTCTTCCGGTTTCACGGGACCCGAAAGGTCGAAGATTTCGAGCGGGATGCCGTTCTGTTCGAAAAACGGCCTCACTTTTTCCGATCGGCCGATGGCCGTGAACGGGACGCCCAATTCCTTGAGATGGACACAAAGATAGCGGCCGATGTATCCCGTGGCACCGAAAATGTAGTTCATGGTGGGTTACTCCTTGGAGCCGGTTGTGAAGTCGCAGCGGCCAAGACGGCGGTCGGCCTGGTAGATGAGGTAGCCGGAGCGGTCGGCGCTGCGGGTGAGAGGGCGAAGGACGGGATCGGTGATTTCGGCCCGGACGATGGCGGGATGGCGGGGAACGGCACGGATGGCGTCGCCGACGGTCGGGGTGCCGGCCGAATAGAACCAGACGCCGGAGTGTTTGCGGAAAGAGGGGACAGGAGGGGTGAAGCTTCCGATGGCGACTTCGATCACGCCGCGGACGAAATCATAGCCGGTGGAGAGCCGGACCAGGTCCGACCCGATGAAGTCGCCCCCCATGCGGGCCCCGATTTCCGTGACGAAAACACCCCCGCCCGGTGCAACCATCAGTTCGGCGTGGGTGGCGCCTTCGCGGATTTCCAGCGCCGCGACACCGAGCCGGGCCTGCTCCAGGGCCCGGTCCAGAACGGCCTCGGGAAGAACGCTGGGCTGGTGGTGCGCGAGTTCGACGTAATGGGGCGAGCCGGTCGTGAGTTTGTCGGTGGCCGCGAGAACATGGTACTCTCCGCCGTGTGAAATGCCTTCCACGCTGATTTCCCGCGCATCCGCCACGAAGCGTTCGATGACGGCCTCGCCGCAGAAGGAGATGTCCAGCGCCCGCCGGACGGCTTCCAGGAGGGACGGAATATCCTCCACCCGGACCACCCCCATGCTGCCGGAGCGGTCGGCGGGCTTGACGATGAGCGGCCAGCCGATTTCGTCGGCCGCCGCCCGGGCGTCCTCTTCCGAACGGGCCATCCGGGACGCCGGGACACGGACGCCAGCCGCCCGGAACGCGGCGCGCATGGCATTCTTGTTGGTGGAGAGGAATGCGCTTCGCTCCGAATTGCCATTCAAACCCAGCTGCTGCGCCACATGGCAGACCGTGGGCACGGCCACGTCCGAAGCAATGGTCGCCACGCCGTCGATGCCCCGTTCGGCGCAGATGGAGGCGATGCGCTCCTTTTCGACAATCGACACCGGGACGAATTCATCGCAATGATCCTTGCAAACGGCACCCTCGGGCCATGCAAAGCAGAGGGTTTCCAGCCCCATTTCGCGTGCCTTGAGCACGAGAGGCAGCTGGAGATAGGAGGCTCCGATGATGGCGAGGCGGCGTGGCATGGATTGCAGGGCGTTCAAACTATTTCAGTCTTGCACGAGCGGAAGCGGAAGACAAGTTGCAATCGTACCTGGGAATCAGACGGTCGGACGGGGACGGAGTGCGGGGAGGAAAATCTGCACTTTGCAAGTGCAATGCCGAATCGAGAAAACTGCGAGGGGGCTCAGCGGTCGACGCGGGCGGTGGAGGGGGGATTGGTGCCGTCGAGGGAGAGGAGGCGGTAGGTTTTCGAGCCGTAGCCGAGGCGTTCGGCGTGGTCGAGGATGTGGGGGCCGAGCTGCTGCTCCATGCGGGCGCGGAGGGAGGCGCTCCTGGCCGGGTCGGAGGCGTAGACGAGGTCCACGCACGCGGCGTCCAGCGCCACCGGGTCGAGCGAGGCGAGGATGCCGACGTCGGCCATCTCGGGCTTGGCGGGGTGGCCGTTGCAGTCGCAGTCGATGGAGAGGTTGTTCATCACGCTGATGTAGACGGCGCGGTCGCCCATGAAGGCCACGACGGCGCCGGCGGCCTCGGCCATCGATTCGATGAAGTCGGCCTGCGGCGGCAGCATGCCCCAGCAGTCCGGGGTTTTGTCGGTCTTGCCGGCGGAGTGGATGCGCGCCTTTCCGGCGGTGGAGGCGACGCCGATGGACAGGTTCTTCAGTGCCCCGCCGAAGCCGCCCATCTGGTGGCCCTTGAAGTGGTTGAGGACGACGAACCCGTCGTAGTTCGTGAAGGCGGCGCCGATCCGGTCCCGCTGCAGGTGGACGGAACCGGCGGGGCAGGGGAGTTCCGTCTCGGCGAACTCGTCCAGGATGACGACCGCGGCGATGGCGTCGAAGCCGTGCTCGGCGATGGTCCGGCGGTGGTCGGCCGTCTCCTGGCGGGAGCCGCCGTAGGCGGTGTTGCATTCGACGATGTCGGCGCCGAGCGACTGCACGAGCGGACCGATGAGCGCGGGCTGGAGATAGTGGTTGTTGCCGGCCTCGCCGGTCGAAATCTTGACGGCGACCTTGCGTCCTTCGAGCGGCCGGCCGAGCGCACGGTAGGCCTTGGCGAGGCCGCCGGACGAGATGTCGTGGGTGAAGTAGACGGCGGCGGGCTCCTTGGCGGCGGGGGCGGCCTCTGCCTCCGCCGCGGGTTCCCGGGCGAAGGCCGCGGACGGCAGGAGCAGTGCGGCGAGGAGGAGGAGGGAGGGGGTTCTCATGGGGGTGTCCTTGCTTGGTGGGTGGGGGCTTTACCGGATGAAGTGGGTGGGCTGCCAGGGTTCGGGTTCGGGGCGGGGGATGGCGGCGGAGGAGAGGTTGGACAGGAGCCAGGCGAGGTTGCGGGCGAGGGTGCGCATGGTCTGCATGCCTTCGGCGTCGCGGGCGGCTTCGCCGGGTTCGCGGCCGTAGGCGATGTTCCAGTACTGCGAGCCGACGACGGTGCAGCCGAGCATCTGGAAGGGCAGGTTCAGGCACTGGAACGCGGCCGTGGCGCCGCCGCGGCGGCAGACGGCGACCGTGGCGACCGGCTTGCCGTGGACCGAGCCGGGCGCGGAGAAGAGCGCGCGCTGCAGGAGCGCGAGGAGGGCGCCGTTCGGCTGGCCGTAGTAGACGGGGGAGCCGACGACCACGGCGTCGGCCCCGGCCATCTTCTCCGCGAGGGCGTTGGCGGGGTCGTCGCCGAAGACGCACCGCCCGCCCGCCTCGCGGCACCGCCCGCAGGCGATGCAGCCGCGGACGGGCTTGGTGCCGATCCAGAAGGTTTCGCACGCGACGCCCTCGGCTTCGAGGGTTTTGGCGATTTCGCCGAGCGCGACGGCGGTGTTGCCGTTCTTGCGGGGGCTGCCGTTGACGAGGAGGGTTTTCATGGGGTTTTCCTTTCTTCCGGGTGCTTGCAGGCGGGAGGTATCGATGGCAATCGGGGTGGGGGACGGAGCGGCGCCTACCGGCCGCCGGTGTCTTTTTCGAGGTCGGAGCGGAAGCGCATGGAGACGATCTTGGAGATGCCGCGCTTTTCCATCGTCACGCCGTAGAGGGCGTCGGCTTCGGCAATGGTCTGGCGGTTGTGGGAGATGACGATGAATTGCGTCGTCGCCAGGAACTGCTTGAGCATGCCCAGGTAGCGGGAGATGTTGGTGTCGTCGAGGGCGGCGTCGAGTTCGTCGGTCAGGCAGAAGGCGCTGGGCTTGACCTTGAAGAGGGCGAACAAAAGCGCCACCGCGGTCAGGGTGCGCTCGCCGCCGGAGAGGAGGGATACGGTCTGGAGTTTCTTGCCGGGCGGGCGGGCGATGATGTCGATGCCGGATTCGAGGACGTTGGCTTCGTCCACGAGGACCAGTTTGGCGGAGCCGCCGCCGAAGAGGTGCTTGAAGAGTTCCTGGAAGCTTTCGTTGACTTTGTTGAAGGTGTCGGTGAAGAGGGTGGTCGTCGTGTCGTTGATCTTGCGGATGAGGTCGGTGAGCTGCTGCTTGGCCTGGACGAGGTCGTCGTTCTGCTGGGTCAGGAAGGCGTAGCGTTCTTCGAGTTCCTGGGATTCTTCGATGGCGACGAGGTTGACGGGGCCCAGGGCCTGCAGTTTGGCGCGCAGGTCGGCGACGAGGGCTTCCAAGGCGTCGCGGTCGGCGGGTTCGCCGGATTGGTCCCATTCGGGGGCGGTGGCCTTGGCGATGTCGGCGGGCTGGAGGGTGTAGTCGGCGGCCATGCGGTCGAGGAGGTTCTGCCGGTGCAGGTTCTGCCGGGAGAGGTCGAGTTCGATGGCGTTGCGCCGCTCGCGGACGGTGTCGAGTTCGGCCCGGCCGCTGTGGAGTTCGGCGTCGCGCCGGACGAGCTCGGTCTGGCGGGTTTCGCGTTCGGAGCGGGCGTCGGCGAGCTGGGTGCGGCGGGCGGCGAGTTCGGCTTCGAGGGGCGGGATTTTCTGCTCGGCGGCGGCGGTTTCGTCGGCGAGTTTGGCGAGGCGGGCGCGGTAGGTGTCGATGCCCTGGCCGCGCTCGCGGATGAGGGTTTCGAGTTCGGAAATTCGCGCCTGGAGGGGGGCGGAGCGGGCCTGGAGGCCGTCTAGCTGCTGGCGGAGGCCGGAGAGGGCGACGCGGCATTCGGTGGCGGCATCGAGGAGTTTGGTGCGCTCTTCTTCGCGCTGGCGGAGGGTTTCGGAGTCGGCGGCGGACTGGGCGCGCAGTTCGTTCTGGCGGTTGCGGGCGGTCTCGGTGGCGGTGGCGATTTCTTCGCGGCGCTGGGTGCCGGCGCCGGTCTTCTTGAGGAGGCTTTCGAGTTCCCAGGTGATGGATTCGAGGCGCTTTTGGGTCTGGGCGGATTCGCGTTCGACCATGCGGATTTCGCCGTCGGCGAGGGCGAGTTCGCGGTGGGCTTTTTCGAGGGTGTCCTGGGCGGAGCGGAGGGCGTCCTTGGCGGTGGCTTCGTCCTTGCGCAGGAGGTCGAGGGCGGAGCGCTTGGCGTCGGTGTCGGCGCGCAGGCGGTCGAGGTCGTCGCGCCACTCGGCGAGCTGGTGGGCGCGGGAGAGGGGGGTGCTTTCCTTCTCGCCGGGGGCCCAGTACTCGACGGAGCCGCCGGGGCGCACGACGAGGCCGTCGCGGGTGGCATAGATGGCTCCGGCGGGGATGGGGGAGGGGAGGTCGGCGGCGGCGGGCACGACGCGCACGGGGGCGAGGAGGCGCCGGAGGAGGGGGGCGAGGGGGGCGGCGGCCTTTACGTGGGGGAGGAGGGGCTCGCCGGGGAGGGTGTCGTCGGCGGGGGCGTCGGCGTCGGGGCCGTCGACGGGGAGGAGGCGCACGGTGCCGGCCTTGGCGGCCTGGAGGTTCTTGGCGATGTCGAGGGCGCGGGCGGGGTCGGCGACGAGCACGGCGTCGAGCCAGGAGCGCAGGACGGCTTCGAGGGCGGTCTTGTGGGCCTTGTCGGCGCGGAGCTTGTCGGCGAGGGCGCCGAGGACGTCCTTGGGGTTGACGCCGGGGACGGTCTTCTTTTCGAGGAGTTTTTTGGCGCCGGCGGAGAAACCCTGGGCTTCGGCCTGGGAGCGTTCGAGGAGGTGGATCTGGGCTTCGCGGGCGGCGGTGGAGGAGGCGAGGGCGGAGAGGTCGCGCTGGAGGGCGGCGAGCTGGGCGGCGCGGTCGGTCTGGGCCTGGCGGAGCGATTCGGCGGCGGTGCGGGCGGACTCGGCGGCGGCCTGCTTGGCGGCGCGGGCGGTGGTCATGGCGGCGAGGCGCTCGGCGTAGGAGGCGGCGGCGCGTTCGGCTTCGGCCTTCTCGGCGGCGGCGCGCTCGCGGCGGAGGAGGTCGGTGCGCTCGCGGGCTTCGAGGGCGGCGAGCTCGTTCTGGAGGGAGGAGAGGCGGGAGTCGAGCGACAGGGCCTCGTTGCGCATGGCCTGGAGGCGGGCGCGGACCTTCTGGGTTTCGAGGTCGTGGGCGTAGAGTTCGGCCTGGGATTTCTCGACGGCGGCGCGGGCCTGCTCGTGGGATTCGGCGGCGGCGGCGAGGTCCTTCTGGAGGGTCTCGAGTTCGGCGCGGTGGTGTTCGAGGGTGAGCTTGGCGGACTCCGTTTCGCGGGAGTCGCGCTGGGAGAGGGCGTCGAGTTCCTGCGCGCGTTCGCGGTTGACGCGGATCAGCTCGCGGGCGCGGTCGAGGGCGCCGGTCGCCTCGGAGGAGGCGTCCATCGCGGCGGCGATGCGCTGTTCGACGGCCGCCATATCCTGGCGGAGGGCGTTGGCTCGGGCTTCGGCTTCCTCGACGGTGGCGCGCAGCTCGGTCTCGCGGGCGGTGCGGGCGGCGAGTTCGGTTTCGAGGGCGGATATGGAGGTGGCGAGTTCGGCGAGCTTGCCGCGGGCGAGCCATACGTCGCTCGCGCGGAGGCGCTCCTGGAGGGCCTTGTAGCGCTTGGCCTTGCCGACCTGGCGCTGGAGGGAGATGATCTGGCGCTTGACTTCCTTGAGGATGTCGCCGAGGCGCAGGAGGTTCGCTTCCGTGTGCTCGAGCTTGCGGATGGCCTCCTTCTTGTCCGCCTTGTACTTGCTGATGCCGGAGGCTTCCTCGAAGACTTCGCGGCGGTCGTCGGGGCGGGAGGAGAGGATCTGGTCGATGCGGCCCTGCTCCATCACGGAGTAGGAGTTCGTGCCGAGACCGGTGTCCATGAAGAGCCGCTGGATGTCCTTGAGGCGGCAGGCGGCCTTGTTGAGGAAGTACTGGCCTTCGCCCGTGCGGAAGACGCGGCGGGTGACCGTCACCTCGTTGTACTCCGTGCCGAGCGTGGACTCGCAGTCGGCGAGCGTGAGGCTGACCTCGGCCATGGCGAGGGGGCGGGCGGTGTCGGTGCCGCCGAAGATGACGTCGGTCATCTGGCCGCCGCGGAGGGCCTTGGGGGACTGCTCGCCGAGGACCCAGCGGATGGCGTCGGAGACGTTGCTCTTGCCGCAGCCGTTGGGCCCGACGATGGCCATCATGCCAGGCTCGAAGACGAGCTTCGTCCGCTCGGCGAAGCTTTTGAAACCGACCATTTCGAGGGCTTTGAGATACACGGGTAGAAAACTCCTTGTCCGCGCCGCGGGAGCGGCGGCGCGCAACCGGGGAATCATGCCGTAAACGGGGGGCGGAATCAATCCCCAATCCCGGGCATGTTGGCGGGCGCGCAAAAGTGGAATCCTTGGGCGAGCAAAAGTGGAAAGGTCCGGGCGAGCAAAAGTGGAAGGAGGGCCGACGGGCGGGGAATGCATTCGGACAGGGGCTCAGAAGCGGTAGCGGCCGAGGATGGGAGGGATGGCCGGATGCGTCGGATCGGGCCTCGTTTCCAGGACATAGAAGCCTTTGCCGAGGGGACGGATGGCCAGCCAGACGGTTTGGCGGCGGGTGGGAGTGATGGTCCACTTGCGCCCCAGATACTCAATGCGGTTGCCACCTTCGACGCGCCTGGGCACGTGTTGCGAGAGGAACAGGCGCAGGAGGCGCGGATCCGGGACGGGGCGCAGGC
>JAFXQI010000005.1 GCA_017527155.1 Kiritimatiellia bacterium | reverse complement strand
TTGGGGAGTTCGGTGAAAGAGAAGGTGCGGTCGAGCGTGGGATCGAGGTCGGCGAGGAGCGACCCGAGGCGGAGGCGCTCGAGGAGTTTGCGCGGAGTGGCGGCGCAGGCGGCGGCAAGTTCTTGCGGAGTGGGGGTGCCGCGGAGGGAGGGGCTTTCGGGGAGGGGGATGCGGAGGCGGTGGCGGCGGTGGAGTTCGTCGAGGATCGCGGCGCCGGTCTCGGTGACGAGGAAGGCCGTGAAGGCGGTCGCGGTGACGGTCAGGAAAAGGGCGGTGTTGACGAGGAGCAGGCGGGAGTCGGTGTGGGTGAGGGCGTGGAGGGTGTCGCGGGCGACGTCGGAGGTCTTGCGGATGGCGGGGGAGAGGATTTTCATGGTGGGGAGGAGGATGGCAAAAGAAGGGGATTTGGGCAAGAATGAAATAATCTCAAATGTGGGAGGGACGGGGGGGGAGGAGGGTGCGGGAGGAGGATCAGAGGAAGCCGGCGGAGCGGAGGCGGTCGAGGGTGAGGGGGGGAGGGGCGGGGGGGGCGGAGGGAGAGGAGGATGCGTATTGGCGGGCGAATTTGCCGAGGAGGTCGGTTTCGATGTTGAGGAGGGCGCCGGGGAGGAGGGCGGGGAAGGCGGTGTGGGTCCAGGTGTGGGGGATGAGGTGGACGCCGAAGAGGTTTTGGGTGCGGTCGAGTTCGACGACGGTCAGGCTCACGCCGTCGAGGGCGACGGAGCCCTTGGGGACGATGCCGTCGAGGAGGGCGGGGGACGTGCGGACGAGGAGGACGCGGTCGGGGCCGGTGATGTCGCCGGAGACGAGGGTCCCGGTGCCGTCGACGTGGCCGGTGACGAAGTGGCCGCCGAGCGGGTCGCCGGCACGGAGGGCGCGTTCGAGGTGGAGGGGGGTGCCGGGCGATTTGGTGCCGAGGGCGGTGCGGTCGAGGGTTTCGCCGAGGACGTCGAAGGAGAGGCAGCCGGATCCGTGCGAGACGAGGGTGAGGCAGACGCCGTTGACGGCGATGCTTTCGCCGAGGTCGGGGGAGGGGAGGTCGGCACGGACGGTCAGGCGGGCGGTAGCGCCCTGGCGGGCGATGCGTTCGAGGTGGCCGAGGTGTTGGACGAGTCCGGTGAACACGGGGAATCAGCGGGGCGGGATGACGAGGACGGGGGCGGGGGATTTGCGGACGACGCGTTCGGCGACGTTGCCGTAGAGGAGTTTGCCGACGGAGGTGCCGGCGCCCTGGCGGCCGATCACCAGGAGGTCGGGGTGGGTCTCGGCGGCGTATTCGAGGATCTTCTGGGAGGCGTCGCCGATGCGGAAGGCGACGGTGAAGGGGACGCTTCCGGGGACCAGCGGGCGGTAGGTGGTCGCGATCTTTTCGTCGATTTCGCGGCGGGCGTTGGCGTCGACGTCTTCGTCCACCGCGTTGATGTAGCCGCGCCAGAACTGCGCCGAGGGCTCGGGGATGACGTGCAGGAGGTGGAGTTCGGCGCCGGGATTGCGGGTGGCCGCGCGGACGGCGTAGGCGAAGGCCTGGGTCGCGTTCTCGGAGAAGTCGGTGCAGTAGAGGATGCGGGTGAAGGAGGGCATGGTTTGATGGTTGGATGGTTTGATGGTTGGATGGTTTGGTGGTTGGATGGTTAGTGGTTGGTGGTTGGATGGTTGGTGGTTGGATGAGTGAAGAAGTTGGGCGGGGCTAGTGGACGGCGGAGGGGAGGTAGGTGGCGAGGGTGGGGAAGAGCATGAGGAGGATGGTGGCGGCGACGAGGGCGACGAGGTAGGGGATGGCGCCCTTGAAGACGCTTTGCAGCGGGATGGAGCGGTCCATGCCGCCGACGACGTAGACGTTGACGCCGACGGGCGGGCTGATGACGCCCATCTGGGTCACCAGGACGATCATGACGCCGAACCAGACGGGGTCGTAGCCGAGTTTGAGGATGACGGGATGGAAGATGGGGATGGTGAGGAGGACGAGGGCGAGGGCGTCGAGAAAGGCGCCGGCGATCATGTAGAAGACGAGGATGGCGGCCATGATGCCGACGGGGGGCAGGGGAAGTCCGGCGAGCCAGGTGGCGATTCCGGTGGGGAGGTTGGTGATTTGCAGGAAGTGGCCGAACACGGAGGCGCCGGCGACGATGACGAGGACCATGCAGGAGGTGCGCAGGGTCTCCATGAGGGCGGTCGCGAGCATCTTGATTGTGCATTTGCGGGCGATGGCGGCGATGGCGACGGATCCGGCGGCACCGACGGCGGCGGCCTCGGTCGGGGTGAACCATCCGGCGAACATGCCGCCCATGACGAGGGCGAAGAGGAGGAGGATTTCGGTGACGCCGCCGAGGGATTTGATCCGCTCTCGCCAGGTGGCGCGCGGGGAGGCGGGGGCCAGGGCGGGGCGGCGGCGGCACATGAGGGCGATGGCCGCGACGAAGAGGAGGCTGACGAGGATCCCGGGGATGATGCCGGCGACGAACATCTTGCCGATGCTCTGCTCGGTCATGATGCCGTAGACGATGAAGACGACGCTGGGCGGGATCATCATGCCGATGCCGCCCGCGGCGGCGACGGTGCCGGCGGCGAAGCCGGGGTGGTACTTGCGGCGCTTCATCTCGGGGAGGGCCACGGAGGCCATGGTGGCCGCGGTGGCCGGTCCGCTGCCGCAGATGGCCCCGAAGGCGGCGCAGGCGCCGACGGTCGCCATCGCGAGGCCGCCGCGCAGCCAGCCGAGCCAGGCGTTGGCCGCGGCGAAGAGTTTTTTGGAGATGCCGGTGTGGAAGGCGACCTGCCCCATGAAGACGAAGAGGGGGATGACGGTCAGGCCGTAGCTGGAGAAGACGTCGTAATAGTCGGCGGCCAGGACGGCCAGCGCGGCGTGCGGGTTGACGACGACGGCGAAGCCCACCAGGCCGACGAGGGTCATGGCGAACCCCACCGGCATGCTCAGGAGGAGCAGCAGGAACAGGGCGGCGATGCCGAGAAGGGCGATCTGGATTTCACTCACGGCCGGGCCTCATCATGGAACGGGAGGGGTGGAGCAGGTGCCAGAGGGTCACGCACGCGGTCAGGCCGCAGGCGAGGGCGAGTACCCAGAAGACCCAGAAGACGGGCAGGTGCATGGTGGGAGTCTGTTCGCCGCTCGCCTGGAAGATGCGTCCCTGGCGGACGAATTCCCAGGTGAGGGCGCCGAAGAGGAAGAGCAGGGCCAGCCGCATGAGGGTGTCGGTGGCGGCGCGGCCGCGGCGGTTCATCTTCTGGAAGAAGAATTCGATGGCGATGTGGCCCTTGACGGCCTTGGTCAGCGGCAGGGCGCAGGCCATCGCGACGGCGCCCAGCAGGCGGACGAGGTCGTAGGCGCCCGGGACGGGGTGACCGAACTGGCGGCCGACGACGTCGGTGACGGTCACGAGGGCCAGGGCCGCGATGGCCAGGCAACCGACGGCCGCCAGGCCGAGGATGAGGGTGCGGAGGGCGCCCGTGCGGGCGCTGGTGCCGGAGAGGAGGGTCATGGGGCGGTTCCTTCCCGGGCGGCTTTGGCTTTTTCGGCGGCGATGAGGGATTCGGCGTCGGCGAGGAAGTCGGCGCCGGGGAGGCCCTTGGCGGCGCAGCGGGCGACGTAGGCGGCCTTGACGGGGGCGACGGCGGCGCGCCAGCGGTCTTCTTCTTCGGGAGGGAGGGTGGTGATGCCGCAGCCGAGTTCGCGGACGAAGGCCCAGCCGGCTTCGTCGGCGTCGTTCCAGGCGCGGCCGTGGCGGTCGACGTATTCGTCGCTGACGTCGAGGAAGGTTTGCCGGATGTCGGGGGGGAGGGAGTCCCAGGTGTCGGCGTTCATGGCGACGAACATGGAGGTGGTGTAGCCGACGGCCTTGGTGTCGGCGACGTTGCGGACGACTTCGCCCTGCCGCCAGCCCTTGAGCGTCTCGACGGGGCAGAAGGTGCCCTCGACGACGCCTTTCTGCAGGGCGTCGTAGGTCTCGGACTGCGGCATGCCGACGGGGGTCCCGCCCAGCAGCGAGACGAGGCCCGCGGAGAGGCCGGTGCCGCGGATGCGGCGGTTCTTGATGTCTTCGAGGCGGTGGACGGGGTGCTGGGTGGCCAGGACGCCGGGTCCGTGGGCGTGGATGATCAGGAGCTTGGCGCCGGCGAGTTCGCGGGGCTCGTACTTGCGGGCGAGGGCGGTGGCGACGCGGGTCGCGGTCAGGCCGTCGGGCCATTCGAGGGGCAGGTCGAGGCCTTCGAGGAGCGGGAAGCGGCCGGGGGTGTAGGCGAAGCAGCTCATGCCGAGGTCGGAGATGCCGCTGAGCACGCCCTGCCAGCACTGCTCGGGCTTGGTGAGGGAACCGGAGGGGTAGGTGCGGATTTCGACGCGGCCGTTGGTGCGGCGGGTGATTTCGTCTGCCCAGGCGCGGGCGGTCTGGGTCTGGACGTGCATCGGGGGGAAGAAGATGCTGTAGGTGAGGCGGATGGGCTTGGAGGTGTCGGCGGTGCGGGAGCAGGCGGCGAGGAGGAGGGAAACTAGAATGGCTAGAAATCCTAGAAGCCCTAGAAATCCAGGGTGGGGGTGGGTGGGTGCGTTCATGGGGATGCGGTCAGGGGGCGGCGGGGGCTTCGCCGGCGAGGGCGCGGCCGGTGTCGGCGAGGGCGCAGGGGGCGGCGTCGGCGGGGAGGGTGGCGAGGCGCATGCGGAGGGTGTTTTCGAGGATGGTGCCGGGCTGGAGGGCGACTTCGGGGCCGAGGGTTTCGATTTCGGTGTAGCCGAGGCCTTCGTTGGAGTACATTTCGATGACGCATCCGCCGTCGGGCGGCGTGCCGGGCATGTTGCCGGCGGCGGCGCACTCGAAGATGACGGCGTTGCCGCGCGCGGCGGCCAGCCAGGCGCGCGGGGAATCGCCGCCGAGCTTGACTTCGCCGCCGGGCGTGACGGTGTAGATGCGGACGTCGCCGCAGTCGGAGAGGGAGCCGGGGGCGGGGCCGCTGGCGGTCAGCGTGCGGAGGCCGCCCTCGAAGCGGCTGTCGGCGGCGACGGGCAGGGCCACGGCGTCGGGCTTGGCGATCTGGGAGACGTTCCAGAGGACGACGGGGATGTCGGAGGGCTCGGTGCGCTCGATGCGCTGGCGGACGACGAGTTCCGCGGAATCCGGTTCGAGCCGGAACAGGCGCGAAATGATGATGTGGAGCGGGGCGCCGTACTTGCGGGTGAGCATGGCGCACTTCGCGCCTTCGGCGTCCTCCCACGCGGAGCAGTCCCAGGGGCCGTCGGCCATCACGGCCGGGGGCGGCCAGTCGTTGCCGCTCCCGGAGAACGACGGCCAGCGGGACTGGGCGACGGGCCAGATCCAGTCGCCGCCGGCGTTGAAGAAGTCGCCGGGGTTGGACGGGAGCTTTCCGCGGCACCACTCGTCGATGCGGAAGAGGCTGGGCACGTCGGCGGAGGAGAAGGAGACGAGGCGGCCGATGGCGGGTACGATGACGGCGGAGGCCTTGCCGTTCTCCAGCGCGTAGGTCTCGCTCCATCCCAAGCGCTCCGCGGGCCGGATGGGCGCGACGGGGGTGGAGGTCCATTCCGGGGTGGTCGATACGGGGGCAGGTGGTTTTGCACCAATCGCCACGGGGGCCGGAACCGCGTCCGCGGGCGCGGGTATCTGCTTCGCACATGCCGTGTTTGCCACGGCGACGGCCAAAAGGAATGCCAATGTCGCTTTCATTCCACCATGTATACTCCATGCGCTTGCAGAATGCCAGAATGTTTCTCGGATCAGGGGATTTCGGGCCAGTCGTGCTTGGGGTATTTGCGGCGGAGTTCCTGGCGGATGCGGGGGTAGTGGTCGCGCCAGAAGGCGGGGAGGTCGGAGGTGATCTGGACGGGGCGTTGGCTCGGCGCCAGGATGTGCACGGCCAGGGGGATGCGGCCGGAGGCGATGGGGGGAAGGGCCTGGACGCCGAAGAGTTCCTGGATGCGGGCGGCGATGTGGGGGACGCCGTCAGTGTACTGGATTTTGACGTTGCGGCCGTTGGGCAGGGTGATGCGCTCGGGCATGTGTTTTTCCACCATGGCCTGCTGGGCCGGGGATAGCCAGGAGCGGAGGGCCGGCAGTACGGGGCGGTCCTTGACGTCCTTGGCGGAAAGGGCCCCGTGGCAGATTTGTTCGAGGATTGTGCGGCGGGCGTCGTCGTCGTAGGGGGGGATGGCCCACTCGGGCCAGGCGGCCGCAAGGGCGTTGGTGCGGGCGATCCAGCGGTCGGCGTCGCGATTCCAGTTCTTGAGGGTGGTTTCGCCGCGGAGGACGGTGTCGGCCAGGATGCGCGCGGCGTCGTCGGGGGGCGGCTCGGCGGGGCGGGCGCCGAAGGCGAGTCTGCGGAAGAGGGTTTCTTTCGCCGCCGTGACGCGCTTGGCGGCGGGGTCCCAGCGGACGGTGAGTTGGCCGTCGAGGAAGTCGGCGGGGTACATTTCGCGGAGCCATTCTTCGCGGATGGCGGTGGCTTGTGTGAGGAGGACGCGGGAGGCGCCGTCGAGCTGGCCGATTTCGCGGATCTCGGTGGCGACGAGGAGGGGGGCGTCGCGCGCGGCGGATTCGCGGGCGAGGTCGCCGCGGCGCCCGCGGACGAGTTCGCAGCGGAGGGTTCCGCGGTCGAGGCGGCGGGCGACCTGGTCGGAGAAGCCGGCGAGGATGCAGCGGGCGAGGGCGTCGTCTTCGGGCGGGGCGGATTCGACGGGGAGGCCCTGGGCGCGGGCGATGGCGATGAAGCGGTCGCGCAGGGGCGCGGCCTGGCGGGCGGCGGCGGCGTGAATGCCGAGGCGGCGGCAGGGGACGGGGTCGAAGCGGTGTTTTTCGGCGTAGGAGAAGGCGCGCAGGAGGAGGCGGTCGTCGGAGGCGGTGGCGTCGCCGAGGAGGTCGTCGCGGGCTTCGGCGCGGTCGCGGTCGGCGCGCCGCTCGAGGATGGGGCGTCCCTGGGCGAGGGCGGCGAGGAGGGCGACGGGGCGCACGGCGCCTTGTTCGGCGGCGGCGAGCATCATCCGGGAATGGCGGGGATGCAGGGGGAAGGCGAGCATGCGGCGGCCAAGGGGGGTGATGGCGCCGGAGGCGTCCAGTGCGCCGAGGTCGCGGAGGAGCTGGAGGGCGCGGTCGGCTGCTTTTTCGGCGGGAGGGTCGAGCCAGGGGAAGGCGGAGAGGTCGTCGATGCCCTGGGCCTTGAGGGTGAGGAGGATTTCGGAGGGGTCGATGCGCAGGATTTCGGGGAGGTCGGCGGTGGCGCGGCCGTCGTGTTCGCGCTCGGACCAGAGGCGGATGCAGCGGCCGGGGGCGGTGCGTCCGGCGCGTCCGGCGCGCTGGTCGGCGCTGGCCCGGGATATGGGTTCGACCATCAGGGTGTTGATGCCGCGCCAGGGGTCGAATCGGGCGGTGCGGGCGTAGCCGGAGTCGATGACGAGGCGGATGCCGGGGATGGTCAGGGAGGTCTCGGCGACGTTGGTCGCGACGACGATCTTGGGGCCCGAGCCGGGCGCGACGGCGGCGTCCTGGTCGGCGGGGGGGAGTTCTCCGTGCAGGGGGAGGATGGCGGCGCCGCGGGCGGCGGCGGTGCGGCGGATGGCGTCGATGGTGCGGTGGATTTCGTGGGCGCCGGGCATGAAGACGAGGACGTCGCCGTCGAGGCCGCCGTGGCGGCGGGCGTCGTCTTCGAGGGCCTGCGCGGCGAGGTCCCATACGGGCGGGCGCGGGGGGGCGGAGGGGCGGAGGGGCGGGAGGTAGGTGATGTCGACGGGGTAGGTGCGGCCTTCGGAACGGAGGAGTTCGCAGGGGGAGAGGTAGGGTTCGAGGCGGGCGGTGTCGAGGGTCGCCGACATGACCGCGATGAGCAGGTCGGGGCGCCGGGAGCGCTGGAGGAGGAGGGCCTGCGCAAGGGTGACGTCGCCGTGGACGTGGCGTTCGTGGAATTCGTCGAGGACGACCGCGCCGACGCCGCGCAGGGAAGGGTCGTCGAGGAGGCGGCGCAGGAGGATGCCTTCGGTTTCGTAGAGGATGCGGGTGGCGGCGGAGGCGCGGGACTCGAAGCGGACGCGGTAGCCGACTTCGCCGCCGAGCTCGCAGCCGCGTTCGCGGGCGACGCGGGACGCCAGCATGCGCGCGGCGAGGCGGCGGGGCTGGATGACGACGACCTGGCCGCCGGTGGCGAGTCCGTCGTCGAGGATGTACTGGGGGATTTGGGTGGATTTGCCGGAGCCGGTCGGCGCGGTGATCACCAGGCGGCGCGAGCGGGCGGCGGCGGCGCGGAGGGCGGGGCGGATGTCGTGGATGGGGAGGAGATCGGGCATGCCGGGGAGCAGGGCACGGAGGCGGCGGGACAATGGGCGCGGCGTCAGGTGCCGGGCTCGGGATTGGCGATGCCGAAGGGGATGTGCACGCAGGGAGTGCTGGCGTGGGCGGGGGTGAGGTGCGCCATCTGGTCGTCGAAGAAAAGGTGGGGCTTGAGGATGTCCAGGACGCGCTTCTTCTCGATGCCGCCGAGCAGGAAGACTTCGTCGGCTTCCATGCCCCAGGCGGACAGGGTGTGGACGAACCGCTCGTGGGCAGGGGCGCTGCGGGCCGTGACGATGGCCACGCGGAGAAGGCGCTGGCGGGTGGGATCGGCCTTGACGAGCGAGGCGTCGAGTTCCTGGAAGTGCGCAAGGCGGCGCATGAGGGCGGTGAGGGGGCCGGGGCCCAGGGGGCGGTCCTTGTTCTCCAGCTCGTACTGCTGGAACTGCTCGAGGTCGCCGGCCTTGTAGACTTTCTCGGCTTCGTCGTCGGCGAGGACGCCGTCGAAGTCGAAGGCGAGGCGGAGCTGGTCGTCGGAGGCGTCGTCGGTGGCGGCGCAGGGCAGGACGTGTCCGGCGGGGTAGCCGAGGGAAACGGCCTCGCGGACCTGTTCCGCGTTGGTGGAGAGGTAGAGGGAGGCGTTGACCGCATCCATGAACGGGTACGGTTTGCGTCCGGCCATGAAGAAGGCCCGGGAGATGTCCAGCCCGTACTTGGCGACGGCGTCCATGACGCGCACGCCGTCGTCGGCGTGGTAGCGGGAGAGGATGACGACCTCGACGGGATGCTCGTCGGGCGCGAGCCGGTTGAGCATGAGCAGGCGGCGGATGAACGGGAACCCGACGCCGGGCTCGGGTATGTCATGGCGATGCTCGCGCTGGTAGGCGCGGAAGGCGTCGAGGCCCTGGTTGAGGTAGATGTCGTGTTCGCGGGAAAGGTCGAACAGCACGGTGGACGAAACGGCCACCACCAGTTTCTTTTCGATGGGATATGGCATGGACAACATTCTGGCCGGGAAAGGGCGGCAATGCAAGCCGGAAGCGCCGGGGCGGGAATGGAGACCGGGGCGTGCCGGAAGGCAAACGGGGCGGCTGGACGAGACGGACGGGGGGCAGGACGGGACTGCGACTTCGGATAAACCATTCCAGGAGAGGATGATCACGATCGTCATGTCCAAAGTCGCTGTTCTGTCCGACCCCCGCGGACGGGGCGCGGGGGACCGGCCATTGCCGCGGAGGCGGGGGCGTGGTAGGATGTCTGCCATGAAACGCCTCATTGCCATTGCCGTCCTCGCGGCCCTCGCCGCCGGCTGCGCCACGGTCCCCATCACCGGCCGGCGGCAGCTCTCGCTCGTCTCCGATTCCGAGGTCCTCGCTTCCAGCCTCACCCAGTACCGGAATTACATGGGCCAGGCCACGGTATCCGGAAACCGCAGCCAGTCGGCGCAGGTGGAGCGCGTCGGCCGCCGCATCGCGGACGCGACCGAACGCTACCTGCGCGACAACGGGCTCGGCAAGGACGTCTCGGCCTTCGCGTGGGAATTCAACCTCGTCCAGGACAAGGAAATCAATGCCTTCTGCATGCCGGGCGGCAAGATCGTCGTCTACACGGGGCTGATGGGACTCATCTCCTCCGACGACGAACTCGCGGTCGTGCTCGGTCACGAGGTCGCGCATGCCGTCGCCAAGCATGCCAACGAGCGGATGAGCCAGCAGATGCTCGCGGCGGCCGGGGCCCAGGCGGTCGGTTTTGCCACCCAGGACCGCAGCGCCATGGTGCAGGCCGCCGCTTCGGGCATTTACGGACTGGGCACCCAGGTCGGTGCCCTGCTGCCGTTCTCGCGCAAACACGAGGCCGAAGCCGATTACATGGGGCTTGCGCTGATGACGATGGCGGGGTACGACCCGGACAGCGCCCCCGCCTTCTGGCACAAGATGGCCGCAAAGGGCAGCGGAAAATCCCCCGAAATCCTTTCTTCGCATCCATCCGACGCATCCCGCGTCGCCGCCATCGAAAAGGCGTTGCCCGAAATCAAGGCGAAGTACGCACCGCGCAGATGATTCCGCGCGGGGAGGGCAGGGGAACCGGATTTGCCTGCACGGCGCAGGTCCAGCGGACAGGGGCGGGACTCGTGGGGACGGTCAGTGCGTGCCGAGGTGGCAGAGGGCCTGGTCCCGGAGACGGGCGAGCCTGGGGGAGAGGTCGCGCTCGCGGAGGAAATCGGCGACGGCGTGGCGGGTGGCGTCGAGGAGGTTGGTGTCCATCAGGGAAAGCCAGGTGCCGGCGGCGTACTGGAGGGCCGTGGGACGAGGATTGCGCGTGTTCCGGGCCCGTGGCGGGGCGGCCCGCGAGGCCAGCCGGGCCGCACGGCGCGCCGTCAGCAGCGGCGTGATGCCGAGTCGGGCGTCCACGTGGCGGCGCAGGCGGTTGAAATTGGGGTGTTCGCGCAGGAGCCGGGCGAGACGGCGGCGGGAGGTGGCAAAGGCTACGCGGAGGTCGGACGGGAGGTCGCGGTCGGGGAATTCGCCGGGCAGGAGCCATTCGAGAGGGATGCGTTCGTCGAGCTGCAGGAGGCGGCGGAGGCGGACGGCGAGGCGTTTGTAGAGCATCAGGGTCGAGTAGTTGGCGGGGATGCGGTTGTCGGCGAGATAGCCTTTCATGCCGCGTCCGCGGCCCCGGATGCGGCGGGAGCCGGAGGAAGGTGCGGTGTAACGGACGTGGGTGTCGAGCGTGGGGGCGAGGTCGGCCAGACGCGAGCCGAGGCGCAGGCGCACGTGGAAGGTTCGGGGGGCGGCGGTGCAGTCGGAGGAGAGTTCTTCGGGAGTCGGGGTGCCGCGGAGGGAAGGGCTGGCGGGGCGCGGCTCGCGGAGGCGCTGGCGGCGGCGGAGTTCGCCGAGGATCGCGGCACCGGTTTCGCCGGCGAGGAAGGCGGCGAAGGCGCCGGCGGAGACGGTCGCGACGATGCCGGCGCCGAGGACTTGGGCGGCGGGATGGCGGACGCCGGTGGCGGCGACGAGGGAGGAGGCGGCGTGGGCGGCGCGGGCGGTCTTGCGGAGGGTGGAGGAGAGGATGTTCATGGTGGGGGGAGTATGGGGGATGGGGATGGGAAATGCAAGGATTTCCGTAAAAGAAAGAGTGGGGAGAGGCCTTGCATGCGGGGGGGCGGGGGTGTAAAATCGCGGGACGGACTCGAAGAGAGGCAATGGACATGCAGATGAAACGGGATTGCGGATTCGGTTGGCTGGGGTTGGCCCTGGCGGCGGCGGTGTGGGGCGCGGCGGCGGGCGGGGTGCGGGCGGACCGCGGGCAGGATCCGTGGGAGGAGCAGGGGGATGTCGTGGGAGTGGTGTCGGAGGAGGAGTGGGCGGAGGTGTCGGCGCCGACGTACGGGGGCGGGAACTGGTTGTCGTGGCTGGAACACCGGGGCGTCGGGGACGGGTGGGAGGGGGATGTGGATCTGCGGGACGCGAAGGGGCGGAAGGTCAAGGCGAAGGCGCTGCCGAAATCGGGGGCGACGGTGGGGAAGGTCGTGTATGGGTGGCTGCCGTATTGGGCGACGTCGGCCCAGATGGACCAGTTCCAGTGGGACCGGCTGACGCATGTGGCGTATTTCTCGTACGAGGTGAATTCGGCGGACGGGGGGTGCAGCACGAAGCATTCGTGGGGATCGTCCATCGTGCAGAAGGCGCACAACCACGGCGTGAAGATCCATCTGACGGCGACGTTGTTCGGGTCCAGCGGGAACAAGGCGCTGCTGCAGAACGAGACGAGCTGCACGACGCTGGTGAACGGTCTGATGAGCGCGGTGACGGGCGCGGGGGGCGACGGGATATGCATCGACTTCGAGAGCGTGGGGAGCTGGACGGGGGCGACGAAGGCGCTGACGGCGTTCATGACGAAGTTGGCGAATGCGGCGAAGGCGCACAATCTGGAAGTGAGCATCGCGCTGCCGAGCGTGGACTGGTACGCGGACTTCGACGTGGGGTCGTTCGAGAAGCTGGGCATCATGTGCATCATCATGGGCTACGACTACTACTACAGCGGGGCGAGCAAGCCGGGGCCGGTGGCACCGCTGATGCCGAGCACTCGGTGGGGGGCGCAGTTGTGCGACGATTATTCGGTGCGGTATTATCTCGGGAAGATGACGAATGCGTCGCACTTGTACCTGGCGGTGCCGTACTACGGGCGGAAGTGGAAGGCGGCGAGCACGGCGCTGGGGGCGAGCAGCCTGGGGAGTGCCTATTCGAGCAGTCCGGTGCTGTCGACGTGCGCGAGTTCGGCGTCGACGTACGGGCGGAAGTGGAACAGCGACGGGAGCGTGCCGTATTTCACGTACACGGACAGCGCGGGGGGGGCTTGGCAGTGTTTTTACGACGACGTGGAGAGTCTGGGGCTGAAGTACGACTACGTCAATTCGAAGGGGCTCGGGGGCGTGGGGATATGGGCGCTGAGCCACGAGCCGGGGACGGCGAAGTTCTGGAATCTGCTGTACGAGAAGTTCGGGCCGGGGGCGGGCGGGGGCGGCGGCGGGTCGTCGGGCGGCGGGACGGTGGAGGACGGGAGCGCGATGGTGGTGTGGAATTTCTCGGGGGCGGAGGGGTGGGCGTCGCAGACGTCCAATTGTTCCGGGACGACGAACGTGGCGGGGGAGGCGTGGGCGCTGAACGAGGCGCGGGTGTATCCGTCGGCGACGTACGGGACGGCGACGGGGGATCTGTGGCTGGACGTGCCGGGGTCGTACGCGGTGACGCCCGCGGTGAAGGGGATGGTGGCGACGCAGGCGGTGCTGACGGTGCGGGCGGCGGCGAACAGCAATCTGGCGGGGCGCAAGGTGGGGGTGTACTACAGCGTGAACGGGGGAAGCAGCTGGACGAAGGCGGGGACGGTGTCGGCGACGGCGTACACCAATCTGGTCATGCAGAATGTGTCGCTCCCGAACGTGGACGGAGGGGGGAGCGGGGTGAAGTTCAAGCTGCTGGATGAATCGACGTCGACGGACACGGGGACGGTGCTGGTGTACCAGATGGCGGTGAAGGGCCGGGATTCGACGACGGGGACGCTGAAGGTGACGCTGGTGCCGTCTTCGGCGAAGTGGAGCCTGAACGGGACGTCGTACACGAGCGGGGATTCGGTGACGCTGGCGGCGGGGACGTACACGGTGAGTTTCAACGCGCTGGCGGGGTACGATGCGCCGGCGGCGCAGTCGGTGACGATCGTGGCGGGAGGCAGCAAGTCGGTGTCGGCGACGTACACGGAGGCGTCGAACTGGACGCGGACGATCGAGTTCGCGTCGAGCGACGGGTGGAGCGCGAAGACGGACGGGTGTTTCGCCGGGACGACGAACGTGGCGGGGGAGGCCTGGAGCGCGCGCGGGCTGAAGGTGAATCCGACGATCAACAGCCAGAACAACATCGGGTACGCGACGCTGGACGGGACGGGGGACTATCTGGTGACGCCCGCCATTTCGGGGACGATCACGCAGATCGTCGGGGTGGTGCGCGCGGGCGCGAACAGCAATCTGGACGGGCGGAAGCTGGAGGTGCAGTACAGCACGGACGGAGGGACGTCGTGGTCCACCAGTGCGACGTGGGCGGCGGACAATTATTCGGCGAGCGTGACGCGGACGAAGTCGTGCAGCATCGGGGCGACGGGCGGGACGAAGTTGCGGTTCTTCGACGCCGGGACGGGGGACACGAACAAGACGACGGTGGTGCTGCACCAGGTGGTGCTGCGCGGGACGAAGGAGGTGGCGGCGCCGCAGACGGGGTGGATCCAGGCGACGCTGACGCCGTCTTCGGCGCAGTGGCGGGTGGCGGGGACGAACCACAACAGCGGGACGGCGGTGAAGCTGCCGGTGGGGACATACACGGTGGGTTTCAACGCGAAGAGCGGCTACATCGCGCCACCGGACCGGAGCGTGTCGGTGACGGCGAACAAGACGAACAGCATCACGGCCGCCTACACGGAGCAGCCGGGGGCGCTGACGGTGGTGCTGACGCCGGACGAGGCGGCGGCGGGCGCGAAGTGGAAGCTGTCGGGGCAGAGCGCGACGCACGCGAGCGGGGAGACGGTGAGCCTGGCGCCGGGGTCGTACACGGTGACGTTCAACGCGCTGTCGGGGTTCAACGCGCCGGCCGACCAGTCGGTCACCATCGCGGCGAGCCAGGGGAAGGAAATCACGGGCGCCTACACGGAGAAGCCGGCTAGCCTGACGGTGACGCTGTCGCCCGCGTCGGCGACGTGGAAGGTGTCGGGAAGCAGCGCGAACCACGCGAGCGGGGAGACGGTGAGCCTGGCGGCGGGGACGTACACGGTGACGTTCAACGCGCTGGACGGATACGATGCGCCGGAGCCGGTCGAGGTGGTACTCGCGCGCGGAGGGAGCAAGAGCATCTCGAAGAGCTACACGGGGAACGGGACCTGGACGCAGGGGTACGATTTCACGGTGGCGGAGGGGTGGAAGGAGCGGGCGTCGGTGGTGGCGTCGCTGACGACGAACGTGGCGGGCGAGACGTGGAAGATGGAGGGGGTGAAGATTTTCCCGACGTACGCGACGAACAACGAGACGGGGTACGTCGTCATCGAGCAGACGGGGAACTGGGTGGAGCTGCCGGCGTTCGCGGGGACGGTGTCGAACGTGTCGGTGAAGCTGCGCGCGGGCTGGAACACGGGGCTCGAGGACCGCAAGCTGACGCTGCAATACCATCTCGGGCAGGGGTGGGTCGACTGGGTGACGTGGACGTGCAACAGCTATACGAGCGTGCTGGGGCGCAGCAAGAGCGGGTCGGTCTGCGGCGGGAGCGCGGGGGTGCGGTTGCGGGTGATCGACACGAGCGTGGGCGACGTCTCGAAGAGCACGGTGGTGCTGCACGCGGTTACGGTCAAGGGCAACGACGACGCGGGGGCCGCCAGCACGGGGACCATCACGGCGACGCTGGTGCCGGACACGGCGACGTGGACGGTCGGCGGGCGGACGTACGCGAGCGGGGAGACGGCGGAGGTCGTCGCGGGGAATTACGCGGTGGGGTTCAACGCGGTGGCCGGCTACACGGCGCCCGCCAGCAGCAACGTGACGGTGGCGGCCGGCGCGTCCAAGTCGATCAAGGCGACGTACGCGGCGCAGCCGGGGACGCTGACGGTGACGCTGGATCCCGCGGACGTGCGCGGCAGCGCGGTATGGAAGGCGTCCGGGACGAACCACGCGAGCGGGGCGAGCGCGACGCTCAAGGCGGGGACGTATTCGGTGACGTTCGGTGCGGTGGACGGATATGTCACGCCCGCCGGCCAGAGCGTGGAGGTGCCGCCGGGCGGGGCCGCGACGGCGAGCGCGACGTACGAGGTCAAGCCGGGGACGCTCAAGGTGACGCTCGATCCGCCGGGCGGGACGTGGAAGGTGGCGGGGACGAACTTCGCGAGCGGGGCGACGGCGACGCTGACGCCGGGGACGTACACGGTGGCGTTCAATCCGCAGACGGGGTACGCGACGCCGGCGGCGACGAACGTGACGCTCTCGGCGGGCGGGAGCAAGACGATGACGGTGCGGTATCCGGGGCTGGCGGGGAGCGTGCGGTACGTGCTGTCGCCCGCCGAGGTCGCGGGGAGCGCGACGTGGAAGATCAACGGGACGAATTACGCGAGCGGGGCGACGGCGGAGGTGCCGTCGGGGACCTACGCGGTGACGTTCGGGGCGGTCGCGGGGTACGCCGCGCCGGCGGGGCAGACAGTGGTCGTGGATGCCGAGGAGACGGTGGAGCGGACCGCGGAGTACACGGAAAAGCCGGGCCACCTCACGGTGAAGATGAACCCGACGAACGTCGCGGCGGTCGCGGCGGCGCGGTGGTTCGCCGACGGCGGGAGCTACGCGAACGGCGAGAAGGCGGCGCTGCGACCGGGGACGCACGCGGTGACGTTCGAGGCGGTCGCGGGGTACACGGCGCCGGCGGCGCTGGAGGTGACGATCGAGTCGTCGAAGAGCATCTCGCGCACGGTCGCCTACGTGGGGGCGCCGGGGAACGTGTCCTACACGCTGACGCCCGACACGGGGTCGTGGAAGATCAACGGAGAGACCTACGCGAGCGGGGCGGTCGCCGAGGTGCCCGCGGGGAACTACACGGTGTCGTTCGGCGCGCTCACGGGGTACACGGTGCCCAGCAACCAGGCCGTGACCGTGACGGCCGGGCAGACGGTGGAGGGGACCGCCAGCTACGCCGTCAAGCAGGTGCCGCTCACCGTCAAGCTCACGCCGAGCAACGCGACCTGGAACGTCGAAGGCGGCACCTACGCCAGCGGGACGGCCGTGCGCCTCGACCCCGGCGAGCACGCGGTGACGTTCAACGCGGTCGCGGGCTACGAAACGCCCGCCGCGACGAACGTGACGCTGAACGTCGGCTCGAGCGGCAAGACCGTCAGCGTCAAGTACGACGGCCTGCCCGGCGACGTCACCTACACGCTGACGCCGCCCGAGGGGACGTGGAAGATCGCCGGGACCACGAACGAAAGCGACGAGGTCGCCAGCGTCCCCGCCGGGGAGTACACGGTGACGTTCGGGGCGGTGAAGGGCTACACCGCGCCCGCCTCGCAGACCATCGAGGTGGCGCCGAACGGGATGTACCGCGGGACGGCCGAGTACGAGGTCAAGCAGGTGCCGCTGACGGTGAAGCTGAATCCCGCGGACATCCAGGCGAGCGCGAGGTGGAGCGTGGTGGGCGTCACGGGGAGTTACACGAACGCCGAAAAGGTCCCGCTCGACCCGGGCACCTATACCGTGACGTGCAGCGACGTGGCCGGATGGACCACGCCCGCCGCGACGAACGTGACGCTCAACGTCGGCGCGAGCAGCAAGACCATCACGCTGACCTACAAGGTCGCGCCGGGGCGCGTGACGTACACGCTGGTTCCGGCGACGGCGACGTGGACCCTCGCCGGGACGAACTACGCGAGCGGCGCGGTGGCCGAGGTCGCGGCGGGGACGTACGAGGTGACGTTCGGCGAGGTGGAGGGCTACGTCGCGCCGGCCGCGCAGAGCGTGACGGTGGCGGCGGGCGAAGAGGTGTCGCGGAGCGTGAGCTACGAGGAGATTCCGTTGGTCGGCGTCCCCGTGCTGTCGGCGGCGACGGGCGTGACGACGGGCGCGTTCGACATCGCGTGGAGCGGGGTCGCGGGCGCGAGCCGCTACGTCGTGCAGGTCGCGGAGAGCGCGGACTTCGACAGGGAAATCCTGGCGGAACATTTTGCCGGCGGATTGCCGGAGGGGTGGACCACGAACAAGGTGACCTTCGCGGCCAACAAGACCGCGTATTCCGGAGACGGAACGGGCGTGGCCGTATTCGCGGGGAAGGGACACTGGCTGGCGACGCCCCAACTGGCGCGCCCCGGGAAGGTGACGTGGTGGCACGCGACGACCAGCAACACCAACGCCTGGCACTACGAGGTGGAAATCAGCACGAGCACGAATTTCGCCGACTTGGAGTGGACCGAGACGTTCTCCGTCACCGACACCGCGGCGGGCGTGGCTCCCGCCAAGCAGAGCATGGATGTTTCGGGCTTGGACAACGTGTACGTCCGGTGGCGCGACACGCGCGCGGCCGGGAGCGCCCAGCGCTACATCTCCGCCGTGTCGGTGCGCGAGGCGCTGGCGGCGGAGAAGACGGTCACGGCGACCCGCGCATCGTTCGCGGGGCTGGAGCCGGGCAAAACGTATTACGTGCGCGCGAAGGCCGAGACGGCGTCGGGCGATGGCGGGTGGTCGGGGGTGAAGACGGTCACGATGGCCGAAGCGCCCGCGACCCTCACCGTGACGCTGGTTCCGGCGGGCGGGACGTGGACGGTCGGCGGCGTGATGTACGCGAACGGGGCGACGGCGGAGCTGGCGGCGGGCACCTACCGCGTCGCGTTCGGCGCGCCGGACGGATACATTCCGCCCGCGGCGCAGACCGTGACGCTCGCCGCCGGCGAAGCGCGGTCGCTGGAAGTGGCGTGCGAGGCGGAAGCCGTGGGCGTACCCGTGCTTTCCGCCGCGACGGGCGTGACGACGGGCGCGTTCAGCATCGCGTGGAGCGGCGTTTCGGGCGCGGTGCGCTACACCGTCCAGGTCGCGGAGAGCGCGACGTTCGACGACGGCGTGGCCGTGCAGGCGAGCTTTGCGGATGGCGCGCTCCCGGCGGGGTGGGGGACCAACAAAGTGACCTTCTCGACGGCCAAGACCAACTTCTCCGGCGACGGGACGGGCGTGGCCGTCTTCGCGGGCAGCGGGCACTGGCTGCGTACGCCGAAGCTGGCGCGTCCGGGCGTGGTGGGGTGGAGCCACGCGAAGAACACCGGCAGCGCGGCGGGCACGGCGTGGTCGTATGTCGTGGAATGCAGCGCCACCGAGAATTTCGCGGAAGTGACATGGTCCGAGGCGGTGGAAGTGAATGACGCCGTGACCGCCCCGGTTGCCGAAGTGGCGGACTTGACGGGCCAGCGGGACGTCTACGTCCGCTGGCGCGACACCCGGGCGAGCGGCACGGCGCAACGCTACCTCTCCGACATCACGGTGCTGGATGGGCTTGCCGCGGAGACCGGGACAACCGCGACGACCGCGACATTCGGGGGGCTGGATGCAAGCACGGTGTACTACGTGCGCGTCAAGGCGACGACGTCGACGGGCGACAGCGCCTGGTCGGCGCCTGCGACCGTGACCACCGCCGACCTGCCGAGCGCGCCCGCCGCGCCGGTGCTGGGCGACGCGACGGGAGTGACCGAGAACGGATTTACCATCGCCTGGAGCGTGCCGAGCGGGGCGGAGATGTACCACGTGCAGGTTTCAGACAGCCCCACCTTCGACGACGAGCCCATCCTCACCGGCGATTTCTCCGGCGACTTGCCGGTGGGCTGGGAGACGACGGCAGTCCTGACCAACGGCACGTCCTATGCGCTTGACGGCGGCGGGGCCGTCGTGTTCAAGGGGGCCAACAAGTTCCTGCGGACGCCGATGGTGGCGAACCCCGCCACGCTGACGTGGCACCACGCCACCACGAGCACCAACGAATGGAGCTACGAACTGCAGGCCAGTCCCACCACCGATTTCTCCACGCCGATCCCCATCCGCAGTGTCACCGTCACGCAAAAACTCGCCACGGCCGTGGCGATGACGGCCAACCTCCGCGGGAAGAGGAACGTGTACCTGCGCTGGGTGGACACGCGTCCGTCGGGCACGGCCCAGCGCTTCATTTCCGGCATTTCGCTGACGGGCACGCTGCTGGTCAACGAAAACGGGGTGTTTGGCACGGCCAAGACGGTCACGGGCTGTGTGTCCGGCACCCCCTATTATGTGCGCGTGAGGGCCTGGGGCCAGGCCGGCTGGAGCGATTGGTCCGCCGTCAAGGCCGTGACGACCTCCGGCGGCGGCTCCGGCGAAATCGATCCCGACAACCCGCCCTACAACCCCGACCTGGAACTGGACACCTGGACCCGCGGCCTGCGCGCCACCGTCGCCGGCGGCACGGTTGCGCTGGACTGGGACCCCGCGACGGGCGCCAAGGGCTACAACATCGAATCGACCACCAACCTGCTCGACCCCGACAGCTGGCGCCGCATCGGCTGGCAGACCAACGCCGTCCCAGCCGAAGTGGACGCCCCAGACGACGCCCTGCCGCTTTTCTACCGCATCCGCGTGTGGTAGGGGCGGTTGACAGGGGAGGAGCGGGGTGGGATAGTGCGCGCATGATGTTTGCAAGGAGCATGGAACGATGAAGAACACGGGCGCATGGACCGTCGCGCTGCTGCTGGTGGCAGGAGCGGCGGCGGGGTGTTTCCGGAACACGGTTTCGGAGATGGAATTGGACATCCCGGCGATGACGTCGCCGGCGGCCGCAGCACGGGTGGAGGCGGGCCTCAAGACACTCGGGGACGCGGTGAAAGGGATGGACGTGGATGTGGAACACCGCCGTGCGGTGGTGAAATTCGACAACGTACGGCTCGGGCGGCGCAACGTGGAAGTCGCGGTCGCCCATGCCGGGTTCGCGGTGAACGATTGGCCGGCCGACGAAGAGGCGCGGGCCAAACTCCCGGAGGAGATGCAAGGCCATGAGTGAAAAGAAATCAGCCATGAGTGCCGTTCGGGCCGCGTGCCCGGGGAACGCGGGCGCCGCCGCGGCGGGCGCGGTGCGGATACTGCCAGTGCGGGCGGGGGCGGTGTGGGGCGCGGAAGCGCTGTCGGAGGCGGATGCCGCCGCGCTGTCGGCTTGGCTCCGCAAGCACGAGTTCAAGGGCGAGGCCGGGGATACGGCGTGGCCGCAGGGGATGTCGTCGCCGGTGCTGCTGGCGGGCGTCGGGGCGTCGGGGGCGTTCGACGCGGCGCGATGGCTGCGCGGCTGGGCCGCCGCCGGGAAGGCGCTCGCGGACGCGAAGGCGGATGCAGGGCGCGTGGAAGGGTCGGTGTTCGACCGGCTGCCGGACGGAGCGCCGTCACGGGAGGCGCTGGCGCGGCTGATGGCGGAGGGGCTGGGGATGGGGGCGTACCGGTTCGCGAAGCTGCGGAGCGGGGAGGGCGCGGCGGCGATCGCGGTCGCGTGCACGGGGGGCGACTTCGAGGAGCCGGCGGTGCGGCGCGCGGTGGAACGGGGGGCGCTGGCGGCGGACACGGTCAACGAGATGCGCGACGCGGCGAACCTGCCGGCGAACCGGTTCGGTCCGGCGGAGCTGGCGGATTTCGCGCGGAAGCTGGCGGCGTCGGCGCCGGGGCTGTCGTGCAAGGTGTACGACGAGAAGGCGCTCCGCCGCGAGAAGGCGGGCGCGCTGCTCGCCGTGGGGCAGGGGAGCGACCGGACGCCGTGCCTGGTGCGGTTGGAGTACAAACCGGCGAAGGCCGCGAAGGGCGCGAGACCGGTGGCGCTCGTCGGCAAGGCGATCCTGTTCGACGCGGGCGGCATCTGCCTCAAGCCCGCGAAGGGGATGGAATGGATGCAGTACGACAAGTGCGGCGGAATGGCCGTCCTCGCGGCGGTGGTTCTCGCGGCGCGGCTGAAGCTGCCGCGTCCGGTCGTGGCGTGGGTGCCGGCGGCGGAGAACCTTCCCGGCGGCGGCGCGCAACGGCCCGGCGACATCGTGACGGCCCGGAACGGCAAGACGGTCGAGGTGCTCAATACCGATGCGGAGGGGCGGCTCATCCTCTCCGACGCGCTGGATTTCGCGGCGGAGGAGAAGCCGGCGGCCATCGTGGACGTCGCGACGCTGACGGGCGCGGTCGTGGTTGCGCTCGGCCACGAGGCGAGCGGCGTCATGGGCAGCGACGACGCGCTGCTGGCGGCGCTGGACGCGGCGTCGGCGGCATGCGGGGAGCGGATATGGCGCTTCCCGATGTGGGAGGAGTACGCGAAGCCGCTGAAGGGGACGTTCGGGGATTTGCGCAACATGGGCGCGCCGGGCGCGGCGGGGACCATCGCCGCCGGCATGTTCCTCAAGCAGTTCGTGCCGGACGGGATTCCGTGGGCACACCTCGACATCGCCGGGACCGCGTGGAACGAGAGCGCCGTCGCCTGGGGTGCCGCCGGGGCCACCCTCGCCGGGGCGCGGCTGCTCGCGGCGTGGCTGGAGGCGGGGGAGGAGAACTAGGTTTCTGGATATCTAGGTATCTAGGGCTTGGGGGGAGGGGAGACCGCTTTACCTGCAACCCATGCAGACGCAACTCGACCAGTTCCTCGACTACCTCATGCTCGAGCGGGGGCTCAGCGAGAACACGCGCGAGGCCTACGCGCACGACCTGGAAGTGTTTGCCGGTTTTCTCGCCCGGCGCGGCCGCCGCGACGCCGGCGAGGCCACGCGCGCCGACATCCTCGACCACCTGATGGAGCAGAAGAAGGCCGGGCTGGCCACGCCCAGCCTCGCGCGGCATCTGGTGGCGATCAAGGTGTTCTTCCGCTACCTGCGCAACGAGGGAATGGTCGCCTCGGACCCGACCGAGGCCATGGAGTCGCCGCGGCTGTGGAAGATCCTGCCGCCGACGCTGACCGTCGAGGAGGTGGATGCGCTGCTGAAGGCGCCCGACCCGTCGACGCCGCGGGGACGGCGCGACCGGGCGATCCTGGAGACCTTCTACGCGACGGGGTTGCGGGTGAGCGAGCTGTCCGCGCTGACGATCGACGACGTGCAGGCCGAAGCGGGGTTCGTCCGGTGCGTGGGCAAGGGCGACAAGGAACGGGTGGTGCCGATCGGGCACAAGGCGCTGGCGGCGATCGCGGCGTGGATGCGGGGTGGACGGGGGGAGTATGCCCGGCGGAATCCGTCGTGCCGTGCCGTGTTCTTGTCGCGGCTGGGGTTGCCGCTGGACCGGACCGTGATCTGGCGCTACATCCGGCAGTACGCGCGGGAGGCGGGGATCGGGAAGCCGATCCACCCGCACACGCTGCGGCACTCCTTCGCGACCCACCTGCTGGCGAACGGGGCGTCGCTCCGCACCATCCAGGAGATGCTCGGCCACGCCGACATCTCCACGACGCAGATCTACACCCACGTCGACCAGTCGCGCCTCCAGGCCATCCACCACCAGTTCCATCCGCGGGCGTAAGGGAGCCGGCACGGGAAAGGGAGGTACACCAGGGGGAAGCCCGAATGCCGGTCGGTTTCGGAACGCCCGTTCGCACGAGGCTGGAGCGGGGGAGATTGTCTGCAGCTTCCCAGGCGTTTTCCAATCGCATGGTCGCGCGGAAGTGCGACCCTCCCGGGCGCTCTCCACGGGGAGGGACGCGCTTCTGCGCGTCCGCGAAAGAAAAGGTGGAGACACAAGGGAGTTGCCAGGGGAAAACCTTGCGGTTTCTGGTCGGGGGCTTCCTCCCAACCCCAAGGAATGGAGGCCACACTGTTTCGCAAACCGCTCTGGCGCGCTGCGCGGCGGCGGAAAATTTTTTCCAATCATTGGAAAATGGCCGAAAGATTTTTCCAATCATTGGAAAAACCGGCCCGTTTTTTCCAACCATTGGAAAAAAGTTTTCCAATCATTGGAAAACCGGCGGCGGGGCAGGGGAGGCGTCGGAGGGGTGCAGGGCGGCGTGGAGGAGGAGGGCGGTTTCGCGGGAGAGACCGGGGGCGGATTCGAGGTCGGACAGGGAGGCGGCCTTCATGCGGGAGAGGGAGCCGAAGTGGGCCAGGAGCTGGGCCTTGCGCTTGGCGCCGATGCCGGGGACGTCGTCGAGGACCGATTCGCGGATGAGGCGCGCGCGGAGCTTGCGGTGGTAGGTGAGGGCGAAGCGGTGGGATTCGTCGCGCAGCCGCTGGATGACGTGCAGGGCCGGGGAGTTGGCCGAGAAGCGGAGGGGCGGCTGTTCGGCGGAGGGGTCGTGGTACAGTTCTTCGTACTGCTTGGCGATGCCGGTCAGGCGGGGACGGTCGCGCAGGCCCAGGGCGTCGAGTTCGGCGCGGGCGGCGCGCAGCTGCGTGAGGCCGCCGTCCACCATCACGAGGTCGGGCAGGGGCTCGTTCTCGGAAAGGGCGCGGGTGAAGCGGCGGCGGATGACTTCGGCCATCGAGGCGGGGTCGTTGGAGCCTTCGACGGTCTTGATGCGGTACATGCGGTAGTGGGCGGGCGTGGGGACGCCGTCGATGGAGACCACCTGCGAGGCGACGGAGAGGGTGCCGGAGATGTTGGAGATGTCGTAGCATTCCATGCGGTGCGGAGGGGAGGGGAGGCCGAGGCGGCGCTGGAGTTCGGCGAGGCCGGCGTCGGCTTCGGCGCGCTGGATGGGCGGGGTCTTGCGGACGACGGCGCGCTCGCGGAGGCCGCGGACGAGCAGGAGGTACCAGTCGCGCAGGGCGGCCGCCTTCTCGAAGCGCATCTCGGCGGCGGCTTCTTCCATCCGCTTCCTGAGGGTTTCGAGGTGGCCCGGGCGGTCGCCGTCCAGGAAGGCGCAGGCTTCCAGGACGCGCGCGCGGTAGGCGTCGGGGTCCGTCTTGCCGATGCAGGGGGCGGAGCAGAAGCGGACGACGTCGTCGATGCAGTGCTTGTGGTCGTCGGGTCCGGGGCGCGCGGCGGCGCAGTGGCGGATGCCGAATTCGCGCTCGACGAATTCGAGGGACGCCCATGCGCTGGCGGAGGAGGCGAAGGGCCCCCAGTAGCGGGCGCCGTCGTCCTTGCGCAGGCGGACGGCCTCGAAGCGCGGGCAGGGGTCGTCGGGGCGGACCTTGAGGAGCAGGAAGCGCTTGTCGTCCTTGAGCTCGATGTTGTAGCGGGGGCGGTAGTCCTTGATCAGGCGCGACTCGGTGAGGGTGGCCTCGGCCTCGGAGCGCAGGACGATGAAGTCGAGGTCGTCGATGGACCGGATGAGGCCGCGGAGCTTGGGGTCGGCCTTGGCGAAGGTGGCCGGGCGGAAGTAGGAGGAGACGCGGTTGCGGAGGGAGGCGGCCTTGCCGACGTAGATGATGCGGCCGAGGCTGTTGCGCATGAGGTACACGCCGGGCTTGCCGGGGAGGGCCGCCAGCTTGTCGCGGACTTTCTGCGAGAAGGTTATGGTGTGGTGCGCCATGCGGGAAAGTGTACTCCGGGGGCGGGTGGAGGAAAGTGCGAAATGCGGGCTGTGCGGGGATTCCAGGGCGGACCAGGAAACAGGGTGTCCTCTCCCTTTTATCCCGCCAGGCATTTCCACTGCGGACGCGCAGAAGCGCGTCCCTCCCCGTGGAGAGCGCAACGGGAGGGTCGCGCTTCCGCGCGACCTTGTGGGAGGGAACCGCCGGGAAAGTGGCCGATCGGAGTTCATCTCCTTTTCCCGATCGATATATCCAACGTCACGGTCCGGGCCTGCCACCCAGGCGAAAAATTCGGCGCGGGCGGGGTTGACGGGAGGGGGGGGATGGGGTATGGTAGGCGTGTTGGTTCAATTCCGGCTGTGCGGGAAGAGTGGGTCGCCCCCACTCTTTTGCGTATCGCCGGGTTGTCGAGTTTTGGCTTTCCCCCGTCCGCGGGGTTGGAGGTTGACAGGATGAATAACGAGTTGCTGGCCGTATTTGAATACATGGAGCGGGAGCGCAAGCTGGACCGCGAGACCCTCATCCAGCTGGTGGAGTCCGCCCTCCAGGTCGCCGGGCGCAAGAGCATCGGCCCCGTGCGCGACCTGCGCGTCGTCATCGACCGCCGCACCCTCGACATCCGCGCCTTCGCGACGATCCAGGTCGTGGACTTCGTCCGCAACCGCCAGGAGGAGATTTCCCTCGAGGTCGCACAGGCCAAGTACCCCGACAAGAACTACAAGATCGGCGACAAGTTCGAGGTCGAGGTCACCCCCCGCAACTTCGGCCGCATCGCCGCCCAGACCGCCAAGCAGGCCATCATCCAGAAGCTCCGCGTGGCGGAGAAGGACAAGGTCTTCGCCATGTACAAGGACCACGTCGGCGACATCGTCACCGGCACCGTCCGCCGCTTCGAGCGCAGTGACGTGGTGGTCGACCTCGGCGACGCCGAAGCCATCATGCCCAACAAGGAACGCGTCGGCAGCGAGGACTACCAGCCCGGCGACCGCATCCGCTTCCTGCTCCTCAGCCTCGACACGGCGAACGGCCAGGGCGCGCAGCTGGTGCTTTCGCGCAGCCATCCGAACTTCATCCGCAAGCTCTTCGAGCTGGAGGTCTCCGAGATTGCGGACGGCACGGTCCAGATCAAGGGCATCGCCCGCGAGGCCGGCTACCGCACGAAGCTCGCCGTCTATTCGCAGGACGAGAAGGTGGACCCCGTCGGCGCCTGCGTCGGCCTCCGCGGCCAGCGCGTGAAGAACATCGTCCGCGAGCTCTCCGGCGAAAAGGTCGACATCGTCAAGTGGAACCCCGACATCAAGATCTACGTCGCCAACGCCCTGGCCCCCGCCAAGATGCTCCGCATGGAAGTGGACGAGGACACCCACACGGTGCACGCCCGCGTCGAGGCCGACCAGCTCTCCCTCGCCATCGGCAAGAAGGGCCAGAACGCGCGCCTCACCGCCCGCCTCACCGGCTGGAAGGTGGACGTACAGAAGGACGAGGGCGACATCAGCTTCGAGGAGAAGCTCGAACAGGCGACCTCCTCGCTGGCCGCCGTCAAGGGCATCGGCCGCGACAACGCCGAACGGCTCGTCCAGTCCGGCTTCCTCTCGCTCGAAGGCATCCTCGCCGCCGAGGCCAGCGACCTGGCCGACGCGACGGGCTGGGACGAAGGCACGGCGCTGGCCGTGCGCAACGCGGCCGCCACCGCCTTCGAGGCGGCCAACGGCAAACCGGAGGAGTGAGCATGAGAGTCTGCGATCTGGCCAAGGAACTGATCACCACCAGCAAGGAGCTCATCGGGCTCCTCCAGGACCGCGGATGCTCCGTGCGCTCGCCCCAGGCGACGCTCACGCCCGAGCTCGAGCAGTACCTGCGCAAGGAAATCCAGCGCCTCTACTACGGCGGCGCCGCCGAAGAAGCCCCCGCCGCCGAAGAAGCCGCCCCCGCCGCGGAAGAAGCCGCTCCCGCCGGGGAGCCCGCCGCCCCCTCCGAGCCCGCCGCCGAGGCCGCCGCCCCGGCGCCGGAAGCGCCCGCCGCCCCGGCGGCCCCCGCCGAGCCCGCGCCCGAAGAGCGAACCATCGCCATCAAGGGCCACGTCGAAGTCCGCGAATTCGCCGAACTGCTCGGCGTCAAGCCCAACATCCTCATCTCCGCGCTCATGAAGCTGAGCATCTTCGCCTCCATCGGCATGAAGATCGACTTCAAGACCGCCGAGCGCGTCGCCCAGAAGTTCGGCGTCCGCCTCGAACACGAAAAGAAGGGCGCCCCCCCGCCGCCCCCGCCCAAACCCGAGCCCAAGCCCGAAGAGACCGCCGCCGTCGATCCCGACGCCCAGCTCCCGCGGCCGCCCGTCGTCACCTTCATGGGCCACGTCGACCACGGCAAGACCTCCCTGCTCGACTACATCCGCAAGGCCCACGTCGCGGCCGGCGAATCCGGCGGCATCACCCAGCACATCGGCGCCTACCAAGTCGAGCGCCAGGGCCGCGCCATCACCTTCCTCGACACCCCCGGCCACGAAGCCTTCACCGCCATGCGCGCCCGCGGCGCCAACCTCACCGACATCGCCGTGATCGTCATCGCCGCCGACGACGGCATCATGCCGCAGACCAAGGAAGCCATCCAGCACGCCCAGGCCGCCAAGGTCGCCATGATCGTCGCCATCAACAAATGCGACCTGCGCACCGCCAACCCCGACCGCGTCAAGCGCCAGCTCCAGCAGATGGGCCTCGCGCCCGAAGACTGGGGCGGCGACCTCATCTGCTGCAACGTCAGCGCCCAGACCGGCGAAGGCATCGACCAGCTCCTCGAGATGATCCTCCTCCAGGCCGAAATGCTCGAACTCAAGGCCAACCCCCGCTGCAAGGCCACCGGATACGTCATCGAATCCTGCCTCGAAGCCGGCCGCGGCCCCACCGCCACCGTCCTCGTCAAGAACGGCACCCTCCAGCTCAACGACGCCGTCGTCTCCGGCTCCTGCTGGGGCCGCATCAAGGCCATGATCAACGACCAGGGCCACAAAGTGCGCACCGCCCCGCCGTCCGCCGCCGTCAAACTCCTCGGCCTGACCAGCGTACCCATGCCCGGCAGCGAATTCGTCGTCTACAAAAACGACCGCGAAGCCCGGCAAGTCGCCGAATCCCGCGCCGAAGCCGCCCGCCTCGAAGCCCTCTCCGACAAAGAACCCGCGCACAGCGGCCCCCTGACCCTCGCCGACCTCCTCCAGGCCCAGGCCGGGTCCGACAAACGCAAACTCTCCGTCATCCTCAAGACCGACGTCCAGGGCTCCCTCGAAGCCCTCCAGGGCGCCATGGAAGCCATCAAGAGCGAAAAAGTCGACCTCGAGATCGTCGGCACCGGCGTCGGCAACGTCTCCGTCAACGACGTTCTCCTCGCCACCGCCTCCCAGGCCGTCATCCTCGGCTTCCACGTCGCCAAGGACAACGGGGCCGGGGCCGAAGCCAAGCGCCGCGGCGTCGAAATCCGCCTGTACTCCATCATCTACGAGATGCTCGACGACGTGAAGAACCTGATGACCGGCCTCCTCGACCCCATCATCAAGGAACACGTCAACGGCCACGCCTCCATCCGCCAGATCTTCGACATGGGCAAGCGCGGCAAAGTCGCCGGCTGCATGTGCATGAAAGGCAAGGTCACCCTCAAGGGCCGCGTCCGCGTCAAGCGCAAGGACGAAATCCTCTACGAAGGCAAGATCCAGTCCCTCCGGCGCTTCCAGAACGAAGCCAGCGAAGTGCGCGAAGGCCAGGAATGCGGCATCGTCCTCGACCACTTCACCAACTTCGTCGAAGGCGACGTCATCGAATCCTACGAAGTGGAGAAAGTCGCCCAGTCCCTCTGATCCGACCCTCCCCCGAGAACCCCGCGCCGCCGCCCCCTCGCGGGACGGCGGTTTGCCTATCCCCGGAGCCCCCCCCCATGAAACCCGACCGCATCACCCGCGTCAACGAACTCATCCTCCGCGAACTGGGCACCCAGCTCTACCGCGTCATCAACCGCCCCGACTTCAACCCCGCGGAAGTCATGTTCACCAAAGCCGAGACCGCGGTGGACCTGCGCACGTGCCGCGTCGGCGTGAGCGTCCGCGGCACCCCGGCCGAGCAGGAGCGGGTATTGGGCATCCTCCGCCACGCCCGCACCGACTTCCAGAAAGCGATCCGCGACAACGTCATCCTCCGCTACACCCCCCATCTCCACTTCGTCCTCGACCACGCCATCGAAAAAGGCGACAACGTCCTGACCCTGTTGACCCAGATGGAAGCCGCCGGCGAACTCCCCCCGCCCGACGACGAACCGCCCGCCTCCCCGCTCCCCGCCGACGCCCCCGCCTCTCCCGAGGTCTGAGCGGCCCGCCCTGCCGCCCGCTGTGTGCCCAGGGCGCACAAAGGGCTTGCCCGTCCCCCCAGCGACGGACATCAACAAAAGCGGAACTTCATGCCGAACTGTGTACTAGATATCTAGAAATCTAGGTATCTAGGGAGGGTGTTTCCCCGTTCCCTTCCCGCCCGCAGCGGATGCCACTTGACACAAAAGGCTGGCCCGGGTTATGGTCCGGTCAGCCACTCCAAAACCGAAAGGCCCGCCATGAAAAGACCCGCCATCCGCCTGTTGTCTCTGGCTGCGGCGATTGCCGCAACCGCCGCAAGCGCGGTGGCCGCCGCGGACGCGCCGGAGAGGCTGTCCGGCGCCGACGCCCTCGTCGCGGCGATTGCCGAGGCCATGCCGCCGCCGCCCGCGCCGACGGCGGAAGATCCGCGGAACCTGATCGACGCCATCACGGCGCTCCGCAACGACGGCGCGGCGCGGCGCGACCCGGACCTGCGCGCGGCGCGCTGGCTCGAACTGGCGGCGCGCGCGGAGGCCATCGGACTGGCCGATCCGCTCGATCCTACCCCCGAGGGACGGTGGATGCGCAATCGCGCGCTCCCGCAAGTCGTCCGGCACCTCGTCGCCGCGCTGCCGCCCCCTTCGCGCTGGCCCGCGATGCGCGAGGCCCTCGACGGGCGCGCTGCCGTGGCGGACCCCGCGAACCCGCCGCCCGCCCTCTCCGCGCTGCGCCTCGCCCTGGCGCGCCTCTCCGGCGACAAGGCCGCGGCGTCCAAGGCGCTCTCGGCGCTGCAACGCACGCCGGGGGCTGCGGACAAGGCCAAAACCAAGGCACTGCGCAAAGCCCTCTTCGGCCGAGAACAGCCCCGTCGCGCAAGGGGCGCTGGCAGAGGCAGAGTCATCACCGGACTCCTCCGTGCCATCGAAGGAGAGACCCAGGACGAAACGCCGGTCGAAGCGTTTGCCCGGATTCTCGAGAAGTACTGGGCCGATCACCTGGTCGTGACGGACGAGGACCTGGAGTTGCCGGAAGAACTGCTCGCGGTGATTCCCGCCTCTCCCACCGTCCCTTGGGTCTACGGCTCCGACGCGGCGCTCGCCCGCTTCCGCGCCCTCGTCCGCGCCGCCGGCACGAACGCGCCCGCCACGGCGGTCATGTGGTCGTTCGCCGACACGACGCCGGACGGCCTGGCCTACTTCGCCGAACGCGCGGCCGCCCGCAACGCCCCCGCCGCGTGGGAGGACGAATTCGCCCGCCTCGCCGCCCGCGGTCCCGACGTCCTGCTCTCCGAGCGCTGGGTGGAAGTCGGGGGCTTGAGCTTCCACATGCGGCCGACCCCGACCCCGAACCCATCCGAACCGACCGCCTACCTGCGTGCCGTCACCGTGCTCTGTGGGCGCGACCTCGCGGCCGGGCGCATCGAAGACGCCGAAGCCCGCCTCGATGCGGCGCTCCCCGAAGCCATCCGCCCCGCCGTCGCGCTCGCCGCGGCTGCGTCGGCGCGCCGGGGGTTTGATCCCGTCACCATGTTCTTCCGCCCCTCCGCCCCGTCGGCGGCGCTTGCGGAATTCGTCGAACGCCGAGCCCTCCCTCCCGCCGCCCCGGCGACGGAGGAGGCGATCCAGGTGCTCCTCCGCTCCCTCCCGAAGAAGGCGGACGCCGCCTCCGCCGCGCGTCTCGCCGCGCTGGCCGAACGCCTCAAGGCGGATCCGGACACGCCCCCGGCCGCCCTCGCCGCCCTCGAACGCGGACGCCTCGCCACCGACCTCGCCGCCGCCCTCGCGGACAACCGCTTCGACGACGCCATGGCCGCCGCCCGCCGCCTCGCCAAACGCAAGCCGGCCAAACGTCCGCCCTCCGGCGAAGACGACCAGGACGACGAAGAATCCGAACTCCTCCTGGGTTTCGCCCGCGCGATGCTGGCCGCCGGCGAGACGAACCGCTTCGACCAGGCCCTCGCGCTCCTCCACTCCGCGGCCGGCTCCCGCGGAGACGGCCCTTCCGCCGCCGACGAGGCGGCACTGCTTGCCCGCGCCGGGCGCACCGCCGGGGCGCAGGCGCTCTACGCGGAGGACCTCCTCCGGAAAATCCGCGAACGCAAGGAGTCCGGCGAGCTGGACCTGGCGTCGGGAGCCTACCCGTTCTTCACCCGCGACCTCGACGCCCTCGCGGAACTCTATCTCGATGCCGGACGTCCCGCCGACGCGCTCGCGCTGTTCGAGCGCGTCCCGCTCTGGGGCGTCGCCGACGCCTCCGGACTCCGCGGGAAGTCCCCGCGCCTCCTCACCCGCGCGCTCGACGGAACGGGGCGCACGGACGACGCGGTGCGCGTCGCCCGCCACGCCATCGAGGTCGCCGGCGCCTACCACCGCGACTGGCCGTGGGAACTGCTGCTCGAACGCCTCCCGGCGGAGGACTTCCTCGCGCTGGCCGACCGGATGCACGGCCTCGTGCCGTGGGAAGAACGCCCCGTCCAGTGGAAGGCCGAAGCCCTCCGCCGCGCCGGCCGCCTCGCGGAAGCCGAGGAAGCCGCTCGCCTCGCCCTCCAGATCGACCCCACCGACGGCGAATCGCCCGACGGCGACCGCATCCGCTCCTATTCCATCCTCGCGTCGATCCTCGAAGAAAAGGGCGGGGAGGACGCCGCGAAGGAGGCCGCCACGTTGCGCAGCGTCGTCGCCGCCGTGCGCCTCGCCGAAAAGGGCGACGACCTCTCCTGTGCGGGCCTCGTCTCGCGCGCGCTCGACGCCTACGACCGCGCCGCCGCCCTCTTCGAGGATGCCTACTGCGTCCAGTGGCGCCTCGCCGAACGCCTCCGCGAACGCGGCTTCCCGGAGCTCGCCGCCCGGCACTACGAGGAAACCTTCCGCCAGATGCCCGAGCAGTTCGGCCGCGTCGCCTCGCTATGTTTCGGCTGCGCCGGCGTCTTCGAGAGCGGCGAAAGCCTCTCCGCCGCCGAGCGCATCCTCCCCGGGCTGGCCGCCCGCCCCGGCGCCCTGCCCGCCACGCACCGCCTCCTCGGGATGCTCCGCGCCGAGCAGGGACGCTTCCCCGAGGCCTGGGACGCCTTCCGCGCCGCGCTCGACGCCGACCCCGGCTACCTCGACGCCCTGGCCGACCTGCTCGCGCTGCGCGGCAAGCTCGACCGCCCCCGCGCCGACTGGGCCGACCTGCAGCGCCGCGCCTTCGAGCTCGACCCGCTCGGCCTGCGACTCCGGATCGAACCGGGCGACATCCTCGACTGGACGTTCGCCCGCGAAGCCAACGCCGCCGCGCGCGCCCGCCTTCCCGACGCCCCTGAGTCGCTCCTGCCGCTGCCCGCCTCCGCCGAGGCCCTCGCCGCCAACCCCGCCTCCCGGCGCGACGCCCGGGAGTACCGGCTCTCGTCCATCTCGGGGCGCGACACCCTTGCGGGCCGCTCCTTCGACGCCGCGGCCGCCTTCGCCGCGATGGACGACCCGCCCACCTGGCTCGACGCCCTCTGCACCTGGCTCGACACCCCCGCCTCCCGCTGAAGCACGGCGGACAACCGCGCAACGACCAGGCAGAGACAGAATTGTCCGGCTCCCCGCCGCTTTTCCAAGGATTGGAAAAATTTCCGGCCGTTTTCCGAATGGAGTTGGCAGGTGAAAACCTTGCGATTTCCCATGTGCAAGGATGGGTAGGGAGGGCAGTCCCTGCCCGCCGGTGTCCGTCATGCCGGAGGACGGCGCCGGAAATGTGCGGACGCCTGTTTTCCCAAGTCCGGGCTGAATTGCATCCGCATCACCCATGGCCTTCGCTTGCACGTTCCGGTTTCCGGCGGCGAGGGGACTCGCCGCCCTACCCGGCTTGGCATGAACGAAATCGCAAGTTCTTCGCCTGACAACTCCAATGATTGGAAATAACGTTTCCAATGGTTGGAAAACTCCGCCGGCCCTCTTCCCGCACGCAGGTCCGCCTTGACAGAATAATCCGGTTTCGTACAATCCCGGACAAGATGACAAAACCTTCCACCCCCCCCCCCCGCCGAACCGTCCTTCGGCAACAGCCTGCTGCCGTTCCTCCGGCAGATCGTCCATGCGTACGCGTGGCGGATCCGCCACTGGGACTTGTCCCTCGAAAAGGCGGCCGCGCTCATCCACATCCACGCGCATCCGGACGAATCCGGGCCCGCGCAGGTCGCCGGGGCGTGCTGCGTGCCGCGCCAGACCATGACCTCGCTCCTCGATTCGCTGGAACGCGACGGGCTCGCCCGCCGCACCCCCCATCCCAGCGACCGGCGGAAAAAGATCATGGTCATCACCGCCAAGGGATCCCGCCTCGCCAAGGCCGTGCTGCGCGATCTGCTGGACGTCGAAAAGGCGGCCATGAACGTCATCGAGCCGGAGCTGCTCCCGAAAATCCGCTCGCTCCTCGAAGCCTACACGGGCGAACTCGCCCGCCTGAACCGGAGCCGGCCGCCGGCCGTCGGCGGCGCTGGCATCGCCCCGTATCCGGTTCCCGCACGGGAGCGGCCATGACACGGCGCGCGCTTGTCGTGGCGGCGCTGCTGCCGCTGGTGCTGGCGGCCGGGTGCCGGTCGTTCGATCCGGCGGAGGCGCGGAGGGAGCAGACGGAGGCGTTCCGGGAGACGCTGCGGAACCGGCTGGAGGCGCTGCCGGAGCGGGCGCTGTCGCTGGAGGACTGCGTTCGGGTGGCGCTGACGAACAACGCGGCGGTGCGGGAGGCGGACCTGAACCGGGTGCTGGCGGGGTTGGGGCAGACGGCGGCGTTCTCGGCGTTCCTGCCGCGCGTGGCGGCGGGCGTGGGGTACACGGACCGCGACTACGACAACCTGCTGGGCATGACGTCGGGCGGGCAGCTGGCGTTCGGTCCGCAGGAGGACACGGTGGGCACGCTGACGGTCGGGCTGCCGGTGTTCGCGCCCTCGACGTGGTTCCTCTGGGCGGCGGCGCGCCACGGGCACGCGGCGGCCGGCATCGCGGCGGACTACGTGCGCCAGGCCATCGTGCTGCGCACCACGGCGGCCTACTGCGACGTGCTTTCGCAGCGCGACACGGTGCGCGCGCTGGAGTCGCAGGCGGACGCCGCCGCGAAACTGGCGGACCGCGTCGGCGGCCTTGCCGCGGAGGGTTACGCGGCGGACTGGGAGCGCGGCCAGGCCGACCTCCAGGCGCTCGCGCGCCGCACGGAGCTGGACAGCGCCCGCCGCCGCCTGCGCGTGCTGGAGGCGGATTTGCTGGCGGCGATGGGGCTGCCGCCGGAGGCGGAGATCGAGCTCTCGGGCGACTGCGCGGGGCCGCAGATGCCGGAGGGGACGGTGGAGGAATTGGTGCTGCGGGCGCTGGAGACGCATCCGCGGCTGGCGATCGCGGACCGTCTGGTGGTGATGAACGAGCACCAGGTGCGGCGGGCGTTCTGCGCGTTCCTGCCGACGCTGTCGGTGCGCGCGACGCACGCCTGGGGCGGCGAGGGGCTGGTGGCGGACGCGGTGGGCTGGAGCACGGGGTTCCAGGGGGCGTGGACGCTGTTCAGCGGCTTCGCGAACTCGGCGGCCTACCGCGCGGCGAAGACGGGTCTGCGGCGCACGGAGACGGAGCGGGAGGAGGCGTTCCTGTCGGTGATCGTCGGGGTGCTGGCGGCGGAGGCGCAGGTACGGGATGCGCGCGAGGCGGTGGCCGTGCGCCGGATGGCCGCCGACGTGGCCGTCGCCAAGGCCGCCGACCGCGCCGACCGCGCCGCCGAGGGGCTGCTGCCCGTCTCGGACGCGCTCGACGCGCGCGCCGAGGCCGATTTCGCGCAGGTGGCGCTGATCCGCTCGCGCTACCAGGAGACGGTGGCCGTCGCGGCCCTCGAGCTTGCGATGGGCATCGTGCGCGCGCCGGGGGACGCGGAGCAAACCGAACCGGAACCGGAAGGAGGAGCAGAATGAAACGAACGTCCACCATCCTCGCGGCCGCCCTGCTGGCGCTGGCCGCCGCCGCGCCGCGCCCCGCCCTCGCGTGGGGGCCGGAAGGCCACTCGATCATCGCGCGCCTGGCGGTGCCGCGCCTGACGCCGGCGGCCAAGGCGGAGCTCCGCCGCATCCTCGGCGACGACTACGAAATCGGTGACTACGAAATCGCGTCCTGGCCCGACATCATCCGCGGCAACAAGGCCTATGAGGAGCTTTATCCGCGCCAGGGCCGCTGGCACTACATCGACTTCGACGTCCAGCAGTGGTACGACGAATCGTTCTCGCTGACGGTCTCCGACAGCGGCGACGACGTCGTCAGCCAGATCTACCGCTGGCGCGACGACCTCGCCGAGCCCGGCAAGCTCGAAGGCGAAGCGCGGCTCGACGCCCTGCGCTTCCTCGTCCACCTCGTCGGCGACATGCACCAGCCGCTGCACTGCGCCTACCGCTACGGCGACATGGGCGGCAACATGCTGCCCGTCAACTCGTTCACCGGCCGCAACTACGCCTTCGACGAGACGACGCCCCAGGACTGGGGTCCGCCGAGCCTCCACAGCGTCTGGGACGAAAGCCTCGTCTACGAACTGATCGGCAAGCACACGGTGCTGGGCATGGCGCGCATCCTGTCGCGCGAGATCACGCCGGAGGAGGAGGCCGCCTGGACACGCGGCGGCGACGTGCTGCGCTGGGCGGTGGACAGCTACTGGATCGCCCGCAAGCAGGCCTACCGCTGGACGGACGGCGCGAAAGTCCCCTTCACCTGGTCGCGCCCGGGGATGGACCTGACGCTGGACAACTACATCGACTCGCACCTGCCCATCGTCCGCGACCAGCTCAAGAAGGGCGGCGTCCGCCTCGCCCTCCTCCTCAACCAGGCCCTCGACCCCTCCCTCCGCCAGCCCCGCCACGAACTCCCCGCCCTCTCCCCCGCGGAAGAAGCGGAAGAAGCCGCCGCCGCCGCGGAACCCGCTGGAGCATGAAGGCATTGAAGGCCATGAAAACCGCTTCGCGGACATTGAAAAGGGGGCTTCCATGTCCATGATCTACGAGCGGGAATGCTATGCCATCCGCGGCGCGGTGTTCGAAGTCTATTCCCAGCTCGGGAACGGCTTCGCCGAAGAGGTGTACCAGGAAGCCTTGGAAATGGAACTGCGCGACCGCGGCATCCCATTCGAGGCACAGCCCCGTCTCCGGATCCTCTACAAGGACAACTGGCTCCGGAAAACCTACATTCCCGATCTCGTCTGCCATGGAAAAATCATCGTGGAGCTGAAAGCCGGCAAAGCCCTCCTGCCCGAACACGAAGCCCAGCTCATCAACTATCTCAAGGCCACCGGCCTCCAGCTCGGTCTCCTCGTCAACTTCGGCGCCTATCCCCGTGTCGCCATCAAAGCCTGTTCCAACCGTCCCGACTACCACCCTTCCAACCCCTCCTCTCCATGACCCCCTTCTCCCTTTTTCAATGTCCGCGCAGCGGTTTTCATAGCCTTCAATGAAAGAAAAATCATGACCACACGCCTTCCCGTCCTCCTCCTTTCCTCCCTCCTCCTCGTCTCCTGCAGCCGGCAGGGGGCTGTCGAGTCGGCATCCCTGGCCGACACCCCGCTTCCCGTCGTCGCCGAGGCCGCGGGCACCGCGCCGTTCGAGCGCGCCCTGACGGTGCAGGGGACCCTCGAGGCCGTCGATTCCGCGACCGTCTCCGCGCGCATACCGGGGCCGCTCTCCGACGTCTGCGTCGATCTCGGCGACCGCGTGGAAGCCGGCAAGACCAAGCTCTTCTCCGTCGATCCCCTCACCGTGTCCAACCAGGTTGCCATCGCCCGCGAAGCCGCCGCGACGGCCCGCGCGCAGGTGGCCGTCGCCGAAGCCCGCGTGGCCAAGGCCGAAGCCGTCGCCCGCAAGGCCGCCCTCGACGCCGACCGCTACGCCCGCCTCAAGGCCGCCGACCACGCCACCGACAACGAACTCGAGCAAGCCTCCACCCAGCGCGACACCGCCGCCGCCGAAGTCGCCGTCGCCAAGGCCTCCCTCGACCTCTCCCGCCAGCAGGTGGCGCAGGCCGAGGCCCAGCTCGCCATCGCCGAGCGCCAGCTCTCCGACGCCACCGTGCTCGCCCCCGTGACCGGCACCGTCGACGCCCGCCTCAAGGAACCCGGCGAAATGGTCGCCCCCGGCACCCCCGTCGTCCTCGTCAAGGGCACCGACTCCCTCAAGGCCCTCGCCTACCTCCCCGCCCGCCACTATGCCGAAGTCGTCCCCGGCGAAACCCGCGTCGAGATCCGCCCCAACGGCGCCGCCGACCCCGTAGAAGCCATCGTCTCCGCCAAATCCCCGGCCATCGACCCGCGCCTGCGCGTGTTCCAGATCAAGGCCCTCCTGCCCGGCTCCCCCTCCGCCGTGCCCGGAGCGATGGCCGACATCCGCGTCGTCTTCGAGCACCGCGAAGGCCTCTCCGTGCCGCAGGAAGCCGTCCTCTCCCGCGCCGCCGGCACCGTCGTCTTCCTGGCGCAGCCCGACGGCACCGCCAGGGAAACCCCCGTCCAACTCGGCCTCCGCGACGCCGGACGCGCCGAAATCCTCTCCGGCCTCGCCCCCGGCGATCCCGTCATCGTCCAAGGCCAGACCCAACTCTACGACGGCCGCAAGATTGCCGTCGAATCCCCAGCAACTCCCTGACGCCCCTCCGCATCTTTTCACTTTTCACTTGTCACTTTTCACTCCGAAAGGCTGCCTCCCATGTTCCTGACCACCGCCGCCACCCGCCGCCCCATCGCCATGAGCGCGCTCCTGATCGCGCTCGTGTTGCTGGGCCTCAACTCCTGGCGAAAACTCTCCCTCGAAAACCTCCCCTCCGTCGACATCCCGTACGTCACCGTCACGACCGTCTGGCCCGGCGCCTCCCCCGAGGACATCGAGAAAGACGTCGCCCGCCGCATCGAAGACGCCGTATCCGGCGTCGAAGGCCTCAAGCACACATATTCGACCTGCATCGAGAACGCCGGCAACACCCTCATCGAGTTCGCCCTCGGCACCGACGTCGACGTCGCCTCCCAGGACGTCCGCGAAAAGATCGACGCCATCGTCGGCGACCTCCCCTCCGGCTGCGAGCGCCCCTCCATCGCCAAACTCGACCTCAACGCCGCCTCCATCGCCACCATGTTCCTCTCCGGCGGCCTTGCGCCCGACGACCTCTACTGGGAAGCCGTCAACCGCATCCACGACCGCCTCGCCTCCGTGCGCGGCGTCGCCGAAGTCAAGGTCATCGGCGGCGAAGAGCGCGAAGTCTGGGTCGAACTCGACCGCGACGCCCTGGCCGCGGCCGGCCTCAACGCCGCCGCCGTCGCCCGCACCCTCGGCTCCGGCATCCTCTCCGTGCCCGCCGGGCGCGTCCGCGAAAGCGGCACCGAGCTGGCTGTCCGGTTCGACGCCGAATGCCGCACCGTCGACGAAATCGCCTCCTTGCAGGTCGCCGGCGCCGACGGCGCCCGCCGCTACCTCCGCGACCTCGGCACCGTCCGCCTCGCCACCGAAGAGCCCCGCCAGCGCGCCTACCTCGACGGCGTCCCCGGCGTCGCCATCAAGGTCGTCAAGAAATCCGACGGCAACACCGTCGAGACCGTCCGCGAAGTCAAGCGCCGCGTCGAAGAAATCCGCCGCGAACTCCCTCCCGGCGCCACCCTCCGCTGGCTCCAGGACGACGCCGAAATCGTCCAGGCCAACGTCGACAACACCCTCTCCGACATCGCCTCCTCCGTCGCCCTCTGCGCCCTCATCCTCTTCGCCTTCCTGCTGAACCTGCGCAGCACCTTCGTCGTCGCCGTCACCATGCCCGTGACCATCATCGTCTCCCTCTGGTTCATGCAGCTCTGCGGCCTCACCCTCAACCTCGCCACCCTCCTCGCGATGGGCCTGTCCGCGGGCATCCTCGTCTCCAACTCCATCGTCGTCCTCGAAAGCATCGTCCGGCGCCTCTCCGCGGCCGGCGCCGCCGCCCGCCTCCCCGAAGCCCGCTGGGCCGCCGCCCGCGAAGGCGCCTCCGCGCAGACCGTCGCCATCCTCGCCTCCGCCGGCACCAACGTCGTCGTCATGCTGCCCATCGCCATGATGACCTCCCTCGTCGGCCGCTTCTTCGTCCCCTTCGCCACCACCACCCTCATCGTCAACCTCGCGTCCATCTTCATCTCCTTCACCCTCACCCCCATGCTCTGCGCCAAGGTCATGCGGCCCGAATCCGACCGCGACGGCCGCCTCGCCCGCGCCGGCCGCGCGTGGGAAAAGACCCTCGCCCGCTGGGGCGTCGCCTACGGCGCCTGGCTCCGCCGCACCGGCTCCCGCCGCGCCGTCCCCGCCGCCGTCCTCCTCACCGCGCTCTTCCTCGTCGCCGCGGGCATCAAGGCCGGGGCCGGGGGCCTCGGCTTCTCCCTCCTCGAAGACGACGACTGGGGCCGCGCCTTCCTGCGCCTCGAATACCCCGACTACTACGACCTCGACCGCACCACCGAGCGCACCCTCGCCATCGCGCGGGCCCTCCGCGACGACCCCGATGCCGTCACCGTCCTCGCCATGCCCGGACGCGCCGACGCCCTTGCCGGGCAGGCCAACGAAGGCGTCTACCTCGCCCAGATCGAGATCGTCTACCGCCCCGCCGCCGACCGCCCCTCCCGCCCCGTCACCGCCATCCTCGAAGACCTCCGCGCGCGCCTCCGCGCCGAACCCGACCTCATCGCCACCGTCACCGCCCCCGGCTACATCGAAGGCATCGGCTCCACCGTCCAATACAACCTCAAGGGCCCCGACCTCGCCGAACTCGCCACCCGCGTCCGGCGCCTGCAGGCCCTGGCCATGAACCTGCCGGGCATCGCCCAGCTCGACACCACCGCCCGCGACGACAAACCCGAGATCCGCGTCCTGCCCGACCGCGCCGTCATGGCCGACATGGGCGCCGACCCGGCCCTTCTCGGCGCCACCCTGCGCGCCTCCGTCGACGGCCTCGAAGCCGCCTCCTACAAAGAAGACCTCAAGACCATCGACATCCGCGTCAAGCTCGCCGAACGCCAAGGCTCCGCCCAGATCGCCACCCTGCCCCTCCCCGCCGTCCCCGGGCGTCCCCCCGTCCCCCTCTCCGCCTTCACCCGGGAAATCCGCACCGGCCAGAAAGTCATGATCTTCCGCCACGACAAACAACGCGCCTGCCTCCTGGCCGGCAACGAACGCGCCGGCACCCCCGCCTCCGCCCTGAACGCCCAAATCGAGGCCCTCGCCAAAGAAAACCACATCGACGGCGACGGCTACACCCTCGTCCCCGTCGGCTTCAGCGAAATCCTGGGCGAATCCGTCCTCGACTTCATGGAGGCCATCCTCCTGGCCGTCATCCTCACCCTCCTCACCCTGGCGGCCATCCTCGAAAGCTGGCGCAAGCCCCTCCTCGTCCTCCTGACCGTCCCCATGGCCCTCGCCGGCGTCCTGGGGGCCTTGCACCTGGCGGGACTGAACATCTCCATCTTCGTCCTTCTCGGCGTCGTCATGCTCATCGGCGTCGTCGTCAACCCGGCCGTCCTCATCGTCGACGCCCAGACCCGCCTCGAACGCGCGGGGAAGCCCCCCGCCGACGCCATCTGCCGCGCCGTCGCCCAGACCTTCCGCGCCGTCGTCATGGTCATCATCGCCTCCGGTCTGGGGATGCTTCCCATCGCCCTTTCGACGGGCATCGGCGCCATCAACCGCATCGGCATCGGCGCCGCGAGCGTCGGCGGCATCCTCGTCGCCGGCGCCCTCACCCTCCTCGTCCTCCCCTTCCTCCCCCTCGCCCTCTCCCGCCGCCGCTGACCGATGCCCCCCCTCCGTCCCATCCTCCCCCTCCTGCTCCTGCCGCTGCTGCTACTCCTCCCCCGTCCGGCCTCCTGCGCGGAGACCGATGCCGCCCCCCCACCGCACCCCGCGCCCGTCCCCCTCCTCACCCTGTCCGGCGGAACCGCCCAACTCTTCGACGGCGCCGACCGCCCCTTCGGCAGCATCGGCTGGCGCCCCGCCGCCCGCCTGGCCGACCACCTCGGTGCCGACTTCCTGGTCGCCGTCGGCACCCACGGCGAACGCTACGTCGCCGCCGGCTTCTTCTGCGAACTCCCCCTTTTCTCCCGCCTCGTCCTCACCCCCGCCTTCGCAACCGGCTGGTACGACCCCGGCGATGACGACGACGACTTCGACCTGGGTTTCCCCCTCGAATTCCGCAGCACCCTCCAACTCGACTGGTGTTTCCACAGCGGCGTCCGCCTGGGCATCACCGCCTTCCACCTCTCCAACGCCTCCTTCGGCCTCCACAACCCCGGCACCGAAGCCATCGCCGTCGTCCTCTCCATTCCCCTCCGCTTCCCTGCCGCCGCTGCACCGTGACGGATGGATTTGGGGGGCGGAAAACAGGTGTTCGCCGTCCTTTTCCTCGCCCTCATTTCCGTTGCGGACGCGCAGAAGCGCGTCCCTCCCCGTGGAGGGGACAAGGGGAGGGTCGCGCTTCCGCGCGACCATTCGCCGGGGGGGCGACAAAGAAACAAATATCTTGCAGCCCCTATGGAAGGTCGGTTGCGATGCGGAGGACGAGGCGGGCGGCGAGGGCGAGGGATTCGGGGGAGAGTTTGTCGGGAGTGTCGGCGAGGGTGTGCCAGTAGTCGTTGAGACCGGGGGCGGAGCCGTATTGGAAGTCGATGAGGTCGAGGGAGGGGACGCCGCGGTCGAGGAAGGGGACGTGGTCGTCGAGGACGGCGCCGGGGAAGAGGGAGAGGCGGTTCCGGACACCTTCGGCGCGGGAGGCGTCGAAGGCGAGAGTCAGGAGGGACGGAGTGCAGTTGCGGGGGAGGGTCAGCGTGAGGTCGGCATCGCCGACCATGTCGAGGAGGATGAAGGCGCGGATGCGGGGGAGGTCGCCGGAGGCTTCGAGGGCAGCGGCCCAATGGCGGGAGCCGTGGAGACCGTCGCGGGGACCGTACTCGACGGCGCATTCTTCGCCGTCGAGGCAGGTGAGCCGGATTTCGGTCCCGGGGAGGGGATGAGCACTCCAAGCGCGGGCGAGTTCGAGGAGGACGGCGACGCCGGAGGCGGAATCGTTGGCACCGACGAAGCCGGGGATGCCGGATTTGGTGTCGTAGTGGGCGGCGACGAGGAGGAGGCGGGGGGCGGTTCCGGAAGGCGTGGTGCCGGGGGCGGGAGGGATGGTGGCGATGACGTTGCAGAAGCCGACGGGGCCGGAGGGGGCGGTATCGGTGAAGGGGTGTTTTTCGGCGGAGACGCCGGCTTCGGCGAAGCGGGCGAGGAGCCAGTCGGCGGCGGCGGCGGCTTCGGGGGTACCGGCGATCTTGGGTCCGAGTTCGGCGAAGTCGGTGGCGAGGCGGAGGGCGCGGTCGCCGGAGACGGCATCGAGGGCGGCGGACAGGGATTGCGCGGAGGCGATGGAAGCGGAAAGGGTATCGGAGGAGGGTGGATAGGATGCGGCGGGTGGGCGGCAGGCGGTGAGGAGGAGGGGGAGGAGGGAGAAGAGAAGGGGGAGGGGCAGGAAACGGTTTTGGTTTCGGGAATGGCGGGCGGGCCACCCGCGCTCCCGGAGGGGGTCAGAAGTCATCGGTGTGGAACTCCAGAGGGGTGGGGGAAGCAGGGTCGGGGGGCGGGGGCGGGTCGTCGAGGAGTTGGGGAAGGAGGTCGGGCGCGGTACGGGAACGGAGGGTTTGCCACTGGATGGCGGAGAGGACGAGGGAGGCGAGGAAGAGGAGGATGCCGAGAATCCAGAGGAGGAGCAGCAGGACGGTGGGGTCGGTGGGATAGTCTTTGTGGGCTTCGAGGATGGCGCCGGAGAGGAGCCCGAGGATGCCCAGGAGGACGAGGAGGACTTCGGTCTGGCGGACCCAGAGGCGGGCGAGTTCGAGGCGGGGGGAGGCGGTTTCGTGGAGGATGCGCGAGACGGGGTGCAGGACGAATGCGGAAGCGATGAGGATCAGGGGCCAGGCGCCGGCGGTTTCGTGGAGGACGCGGTGGAAGGCGAGCCAGAGGAGGGCCGGGGTGAGGAAGGCGGGGATGCAACGGACGAAGTAGTGGAGGAGGCCCGCGCCGCGGAAGGCGGTGGCGCGGCGCATGGCGCGGGGCCAGAGGACGGCGAAGAGGAGGAGGGGGAGGAGTCCTCCGGCGAGGGTCCAGAGGAAGGCGGAAGAGGGGATGTCGGGGTAGATGGCGGCGGCAAGGAGGAGGGCGGTGCCGATGGGGACGAGGGCGAGGGCAAGGGTCTGGCGGTAGGCCAGGGAGGGCAGGGGAGGGGGGGCGTCGGGAGCGAAGGCGGCGAAGAAGGGGGCGTCCGGTTGTTGGCGGGTTTCCATCGGGGAGGGCCCGGTCACGCGGATTTTCAGTCCGTGATCGGCTCCAAGGCCGCAATCCGCTTCATCACCAGGGCGGCGGCGGCGGCGTAGTCGCCTTTTTCGGGCATGGAATCGCGGATTTCTTCCGGGGTGATGACGGAGCCGACGCGGACGCTGATGCGGGCCGCTCGCGGGCGGGCGGCACCCTTGGGCAGGGCTTCGTAGGTGCCGAAGATGCGCAGGGGGACGACGGGGGCCTGGCTCTTGGCGATGAGGAAGCCGATGCCGCCCTTGGCTTCCTTGAGCTGGCCGTCGGGGGATCGGGTTCCCTCGGGGAAGAGGGCGACGACGTCTCCGCCTTTCAGCGAGGAAATGGCCGTGCGCAGGGCGGCCAGGTCGCCGCGGGTGCGGTCGAGGGCGATGAGACCGACGCGCGGGAAGAACCAGCGGGCGACGGGATTGGAGTACAACGTGTCGCGCGCCATGAACCGGACGTTGCGGTTCGGCGACACCATGGCCAGGACCGGCGGATCGAGGTAGCTGCAGTGGTTCGCCGCCAGGATGACGGGGCCGCGCCAGGGAATGTTTTCCGTGCCGCGGATTTCCAGGCGGTGGACGGCCCGCAGGAACCACCAGACGACGCGCCGGGCGGTCCAGTAGAGCCAGGGGCAGAAGCGCGATTCGGTTCCGGTCGCGGCCATGGCGGGGCCCCGGGGCGGCGTCAGGCGAGGCCAGCGGCCTTGAGGTCGGAGACGATGGTGTCGACGACCTGCTCGATGGTCATGCCGGTGCTGTTGATGATCTTGGCGCCGAGGGCGATCTGCAACGGGGAGGTGGCGCGGTTGGAGTCCTTCTGGTCGCGTGCCTTGAGGGCGTCGAGGACCTTGGTGACGTCGCTGTTGCCTTCGCGCTGGGCGAGTTCGGCGTGGCGCCGGCGGGCGCGTTCGGCGGGATCGGCGTCGAGGTAGTACTTGAAGGGGGAGTCGGGGAAGACGACGGTCCCGATGTCGCGGCCTTCCATGACGAGGTTGCCGAACTTGGTCATCTGGCGCAGCTTGTCGACGATGAACACGCGGACGGGCTGCTGGGCGGCGATGTCGGCGACGTGCGCGCGGACGGCTTCGCCGCGGATTTCCATGCCGGGGTCTTCGCCGTCGATGAGGTAGCCGACGGCTTCGCCGTTGCAGGTGAGCTGGAAGTTCATCTTGATGAGGAGGTTCGTCACGGCCTGGGTGTCCTTGACGTCGATGCCTTCCTTGAGGCATTTCCAGGTGACGCCGCGGTAGAGGGCCCCGGAATCGACGTAAATCCAGCCGACGGCGGCGGCGGTGCGGCGGGAGACGGTGGACTTGCCGGAGGCGGACGGGCCGTCGACGGCGACGACGATGGTGTTTTGCTTATTCAACGTTCACTCCTAGTTGTTGCAACTGGTTCCAGAATTCGGGGTACGAAGTATCGACGCAGGCGACGTTCCCGATGCAGACGGGAGCGTCGGAGAAGATGGCGAGCACGGCCATGGCCATCGCGATGCGGTGGTCGCCGTGGGTGCGGATGGCGCGCGTGGGGGAGACGCGCGCGGGGCCTTCGACGAGCAGGCCGTCGTCGAGTTCCCTGACGCAGACGCCGAGGGAGGCGAGGTTGTCGGCCATGACGGCGATGCGGTCGGACTCCTTGACGCGCAGTTCGGCGGCGTCGCGGATGGCGGTACGCCCGGAGGCGAGGGCGCCGAGGACGGCGACGAGGGGCAGCTCGTCGATGAGGTTGGGGATTTCCTCGCCGCGCACTTCGGTGCCGCGCAGGGCGGCGCCGCGGACGGTGACGTTGCCGTAGACTTCGGGGTCGGCCGCGAGGGAGGTGCGCTCGACTTCGACGGCCGCCCCCATGCGGCGCAGGACGTCCAGCAGCGCGGTGCGGCGGCGGTTGAGGCCGATGTTTTCGGCGCGCAGTTCGCAGCCGGGGATGGCGGCGGCGGCGGCGAGCCAGTAGGCGGCGGAGGAGAAGTCGCCGGGCACGACGTAGGGGCGCGCGAGGAACTTGGGGCCCTTGGCGCCGTAGCCCTGGATGGAGATGTTCGGCCCGTCCACCTTGATCGGCGCGCCGACGGCCCGGAGCATGCGCTCGGTGTGGTCGCGCGTGGGGACGGGCTCGACGACGGTGGTCGTGCCGTCCGCGTAGAGGCCGGCGAGGATGCAGCAGCTCTTGACCTGCGCGCTGTTGACGGGCAGGCAGTACTCGATGCCGTGGAGGGAGCCGCCGTGGATGGTCATCGGCGCCGTGCCCGCTTCGGTGAGGTCGATCTTCGCCCCCATGCGCTCCAGCGGCTCCTGGATGCGCCGCATCGGGCGCGAGTTCAGCGATTCGTCGCCGGAGAGCGTGACCGTGATGGGCGAGCCCGCGCAGAGCCCCGCGAGGAGCCGCATGCCGGTGCCGGAGTTGCCGACGTCGAGCGGGCCGGCCGGTTCGAGCATCTTGCCGCCGGTGCCCTGGATGGAGAGGATGCCGTCCTCGTCGAACCAGGACCGCGCCCCGAAGGCCTCCATGGCCTTGAGGGTGTTCAGGCAGTCCTCGGCCTGGAGGAAGCCGGAGATGGTGCTGACGCCGGAGGATATGCCGGCGAGCAGCGCGGTCCGGTGCGAGATGCTCTTGTCGCCGGGTACGCGGACGATTCCGCCGGTGAAGCCGCCGGGATGGACGATTTTGCTCTGGGTCTGGATCATGTCGTGCGAGAAGGGGGTTCGGATGGGGCGGACGCCGCGCGTCCTTCCAGGAGGGCGGCCCGGGCGGCCCGGGCCCGGTCGAGGAACCGGGTCCAGGAGACCGAGTCTCCCGCGTGGATGTCCCTGTATAGCGCATCCACGGCATCTTTGAAAGCCCGCAATTCCGATTCGATGGCCGCGCGGTTCGTTTCGAGGATGTCGCGCCACATGGGGACGGAGCCGGCGGCGAGGCGCGTCGTGTCGCAGAATCCCGGCCCGCAGAAGGTTCCGACTTCCGCCGCCCGGTCGCGCCCGATGGTTTCCGCGAGCGCGGCCGATACCAGGTGGGGCAGGTGGCTCGTCCGGGCGAGCAGGCGGTCGTGGGCCTCCGGGGACATCCGGATGGTCACCGCCCCGACCGCGCACCAGAGCGCCTCGACGCGTTCCACCGCTTCCTCCGGCTTGCCGTCAAGCGGTGTCACCACGCAGCGGCGGCCTTGGAACAGGTCCGCCCGCGCCGCGCCCGCGCCCTGTTTCTCCGACCCCGCCACCGGATGGCTCCCCACCAGCACCATCCCCGGGTGCGCCGCCGCGACGCGGCGACAGAACTCGCCCTTCGTGCTCCCCATGTCCGTGACGACCGCGTCAGAGGCCAGCGCCCCCGCGATTTCGTCCGTGAACGCGATGTTCGCCAGCACCGGCGCCGCCAGCACCACCAGCGACGCTCCGGCGACGGCTTCCGCAGGAGTCGGCGCAATGGCCTCCACCGCCCCCCGTTCCAGCGCCGTGCGGGCATTCGCCGGCGAGTGGTTGTAGCCGACCACGCGCACCCCCTTGGCGCGCAACGCCAGCCCCAGCGACGCCCCCATCAGGCCGAGGCCCAGGATGGCAACGCGTTGATCTTGCATCTCGGTCATTGCGGTTTTCTCTTCGTGCGGGGGTGCGGCTCCGGCTGCGCCATTCGATTGCAGTCGATTGCAATCGTTGTTCACGCCAGCGAGCGCCCCACCGCGCGTGCCACCTTCTCCACCCCCTCCATCATCTCCTTGAAATGCCGCGGAGTGAGCGACTGCCCGCCGTCCGACACGGCCTTTGCCGGCTCGGGATGCACCTCCACGATCAGACCGTCCGCCCCGGCCGCGACCGCCGCCAGCGCCATCGGCGCGACAAGGTCCCAGTGGCCGACACCGTGGCTCGGATCGACCACCACGGGCAGGTGGCTCTCGCGCTTCAGCACCGGCACCGCGCTCAGGTCCAGCGTGTTGCGCGTGAACTTCTCGAACGTGCGGATGCCGCGCTCGCAGAGGATGACCTGCTCGTTGCCCGCGTTCAGCACGTATTCCGCGCTCATCAGCAGCTCTTCCAGCGTGTTCGAGAGGCCGCGCTTGATCATCACCGGCTTGCCGCACTGGCCGAGCGCCTTGAGCAGCGCGAAATTCTGCATGTTGCGCGCACCGACCTGGATGAGGTCCACGAACTCCGAAAACATCTCCACGTCGCGCGAATCCATTACCTCCGTCACGATGGGCAGCCCCACGATCGACCGCTGTTCGGCAAGGTACTTCAAGCCCTCCACGCCGAGCCCCTGGAAGGAATACGGCGACGTCCGCGGCTTGAACGCCCCGCCGCGGAGCATCCGCGCGCCGGATTCCTTCAGGTACGCCCCCAGCGACAGCAGCATCTCGCGCGATTCCACCGCGCACGGCCCGGCCATCACGACCACGCCGTTGCCGCCGATTTCCAGCCCCCGGTCGCCGCCGCGCACCGGCGGGATCGCGACGACCGTCCGCTCCCCGCGGAATTCGCGGCTGGCGCGCTTGTAGGGCTTGCCGACGGGCATGGCGTCCTCGACGCCCGGCAGCATCCGGAATGCCGCCGGATCGGCCTTCGTCACGTCGCCGATCAGGCCGATGACGGTCTTGCTCTCCCCGCGGAAGACATGCGCTTTGAGGCCGTACGCCTCGATTTTTTCCTGAACGGCGGCAATCTGGGCTTCGAGCGCCCGCTCTTTCATCACGATGATCATGGCAAACCTTTCGTACCGGGCCGGCCGCCATCCAGGCGCCCGCCCGCAAAAACGCCCCGCACCATACCCTGCCGGCCCCGTCTCCGCAACGCAAAAACCGGGGCGGGGAGTCAGTGGAATTTGGGATCGACAGGAAGCCGGGCGGGGGAAAGGGCGGCGGAGCCGATGCCCGTGGCGGCAGACGCGGTCGCCAGGGAGGCCCGGGCCTGACGGGCTAGGCGTCCGGCAAAGGCCGTGCCTTCGGGCGTGAGGCGGATTTCGCGGAAGGCCGGCGACTGGTAGATGCGGCCGATCGCGCTGGCGGGCTGGCCGTGGCGGGCGGTCTCCAGGTAGGCAATCGCTTCCCGGACGCGCCCCATGTGCGCGGCCTGCACCGCCGCTTCCAGGAAAAGGGGTTGGGCGGGAGGTTGCCGGGCCAGGAAGCCGGCAAGCTCGTCCATCGCCTTCTCGGGGCGATCGGCCTGCAGGAGGAGGTTGAAGTGGAGACGCATGGCCTGTTCGTCGCGGGGAAAGCGCGCGCGGTAGCGGACAATCCACGCGAGTGCCTGGTCCGGCAGGCCGGTCATCATCGCGCAAAGGGCGCGGTTGAAGAGGGTGGGGGGGTAGCCCGCGGCGATCTGGTCGGCAATGCGCAGCTGGCGGACCGCCTGGAGAACCCCGCCGCGCTTGAGCAGCAATGCCGCGTGCAGGTTGCGGAACTCGACGCCATCGCCGTTTTCCGCCAGATCCAGCAGCATGGCCCGGTGCCGGGCCCCGTCGTCGAGTCCGGGAGCCTGCCCTTGCAGGAGCCAGAGGTGCCCCATCGGACCGATTCCGGCGAGGGACGCCAGAAAACGCGTGCGGGCGGCGGCGGGAACGGCATGGGGCCGGCCGGCTCCGGCGGTGTCGTGGGCCACGGCGGGGGCGGAATGGGGGGCGGCGGCGGCGGCGGCGGCAACGTGACCGTGCGAACGGGCGCGCCGGTTCTTGTCGGCCCAGTCGCGCTGCAGATAGCGCACCGCCCCGAACAGCACGACCAGCATCAACAGGATGCTGACCCCGATCGCCACCACCATGCGCAGCAGGCGGGAGAGCGGATCGGGCTGCAGCCCCGGCGCGCCGGGGCTGTCCGCCGTGCGCCGCGAATGGGCACGGTGGGGAACCGGCGCTCCCGCGGAGGGAGACCGGGAATCCGCTCGGCTACTCTGGGCAAACGCATCCATGCCTCCGCCATGATAGCAACGACGCGCCCCACCGCAAGACGTTTTACCGGGTTTCCGGTCGCCCGCGCCCGCGGCCCCACCGGCTCCCTGCGGGCGGGAGGGGTGCACGGGATCGCAGTCCCCACCCCCCCCCGGTCCGGTACGGGACTGGCCGTGGTGGATTCATGGGGGGAGAGATGGGGGAAAACCGGGCGGAACGTCAATGTTTTCCGTATTTTCAAATGATGTTCGCCCTGCCGTCCTTTTGGCTTGTTTCGGAGGGGGCCGGGAGGGCATGATGGATGGCATGACGACAAGCGCGAAAGACCTGTTCCGGTCCGGCCGGATCCTGCCGTGGATGGCGGCGCTGCTTTTGTCCGCGATGGCGGCCCGCCCCGCCGACGCCGCCAAAAAGTGGCGCGACTACCCCGATTGCGTCCTGCGCGAGAGCGGCGGGAACGACGGGGACAGTTTCCACGTCACGTGCACTTCCCTCAAGAGTTCGACTGCGCGGCACAAGCTCATCCGGCTGTATTTCGTGGATACGCCCGAGTCGGAGGGGTCGCTTCCCGAACGGCTGGAGGTCCAGCGGGAGTACTGGGATCTGCCCGACCACGAGACCGTCGTGAAATGCGGCAAGATGGCCCACAAGTTCACGGAGGACTTCCTCAAGAAAGGCTTCACCGTGCATTCGCGCCTCGCGGACGCGCTGGGCCGCTCGAACATCGGGCGCGACTACGGCATGATCGAGGTGGGCGGCCAGGATCTCGGCTACACGCTGGTCCGCAACGGACTGGCGCGGGTGTTCGGCAAGGGAACCGACCTGACGGAACTCGACGAGTACAAGAAATCCGAGAACGACTGGTGGCGCAAGCTGCGGGTGGCCGAGGCCGAGGCGAAGCGCGAGAAACTCGGTTGCTGGGCGTATTCCAGCGGCGGCACGCCGGGGCGGACGCGGCTGGCGCTTCCGTCGCCGACGGCCGCCGCCACCGCCGTGCCCGCGGCTCCGGCGCCCCGAGCGGCCTTGCCGCCGTCTCCGCCTCCCCGAACGACCGCGCCGGCGGCGGCGGGCAGTCTTGCCGCCGCCACCCAGTCGCGCATCGGCGCCATGACCGCCCCGCGGCAGGTCGCCGCGCAGGATGTCGTGCTGGCCCGCCCCGTGCTGATCGGGTCCGCCGAGCCGCCGTATTCGGCGATGGGACAGTTGCGGGCGGGGGTGACGGTGCACGTGATCGAGGGCCTGACGCCGGACCGGGCGCGGGTGACCTTCACGACCTCCAGCGGCAAGACCTACGAGGGCAGCGCACGGTTCGTGGACCTCGGCATCTAAATCGGTCGCAGAAACGGCGTGGCCGTTCCCCAAGAGAAGATGCCGCATCCCATGCTCCATTGTTTGGCGTTGACAAGGAATGGGGGGTGTGGTGGAGTGTAAAACGTTCCGGTTGTCCGGGCTTCCCGTCGGAATGCCCGGACCGCCGGAAGGACATCTGAAGTTTGCACCTGCAAACGGGTCGTCCGCGGAAACCTAGACAATTTCCACAACCCGATGACCGTTGCGAGGGCGCGCAAGCGCCTTTCTTCTGGTTTTGGGTTATTGGCAGTCTAGGGCCACCGCGAAAAATCAGT
>JAFXQI010000033.1 GCA_017527155.1 Kiritimatiellia bacterium | reverse complement strand
CTTCAAGAACCTGCGCACGTCCATCCTCTTCCACTGCGGCAAGCTGGACATGATGCCCGACCTCGTCCGCGTAGGTGCCGCCCCCGCCTGACTCCTGCCCTCCCTATCCCTCCTGTTCCACTAAAATCCCCGAAGAACGAAGGTTTTCCAATGATTGGAAAATATTTTTCCAATGGTTGGAAAACCGGATTGCCCGCGGAACGGGGGAGTTTACGGGAGTCGGGGGGAGGATGGGGCGGTTGGCGGGAAGGTCAGCATCCCGTCCTCCACCACCACCCGGCGGCGGAAGTCGATGGTCGCGCACCGCGACGAGTGGCCGAAGGGGAATCCGCGGCAGACCGGGACGCCGAGTTCCGGCGCCATCTCCCGCAGCACGGCATCGACCTCCTCCTTCTCGCCGCACTTGACGAATTGGCAGAAGACCACCCCCGCCGCGCCATCGAAGAACTTGCGCTCGACCAGCGTCCGCAGCTGCTCCCGGATCCCTTCCGGCGTGGAGCGCACACTCTCGATGAAAACCACCCGTCCGCGGACGTCGGGGCGGTAATCCGACTTGGCGAGCGTGACCAGGCGCTTCAGGTGCCCCGTGAGCGGGAACCCGGAAAAGTTCCCGGCGACGAGCGTTTCCACCTTGCACGGGCCGACCGCTTCCCCGTGGTACATCGCCTTCATTTCGGCGATGTAGGGAGCCCGCAGTCCCGGCAGGCCTCCCGCCATCGGGCCCGCGACCGGATGGCCATACCCCTTCGCCAGCAGCGCCCCGGTAATCAGCGTGATGTCGCTGAACCCCTGGAAGTACAGGTCCGGGCGCTTTTCCAGCCGGCTCCAGTCCAGGTTCTCCAGCAGCTCCCCGCTGCCGCCGCCCCCGCGGATGCAGACGATCATGTCCACCTCGGGGTCGTTCCATGCCGCGTAGAAATCCTCCAGCCGGTACGCGAGCGGGGCGGATTTCTTCCCCGGTTCCGGCCGGGCGAAGGCGTGGGGCAACACCTTGACCTCGAGCCCCGCTTTTTCCAGGAGTTCCACGCCCCGGCGGTGCTTGGGATTCCCCGGATACGACGCGGGGGAAATGCAGGCGACGGTTCCGACCCCGTCGGGGAAAACGCCGGCGTAGCGGAATTCGTCCTCCGACGTTTCGGCGGAGAGCTCCGCATCGCCTTCCGCCGCCGGGGCCGCCGGAAGCGCCATCGCCGCGGCCAGCGCCGCGCACGTCCAGAACGTCTTGTGCATGGAACAACCCGGGTTTGCTTGAGCGGAAAGGGGGCGGCGGTGGAGGAGCGGTGCGGACGTCAGGGGCGGGCCCACCAGTTCCAGAAGTGGCAGACGGGGCCGTGGCCCTTGCCGATGCGGTAGGCGGCGCCGGCGCGGATGGCTTCCGTGATGTAGGTCTTGGCCAGGCGGACGGCTTCGGCAAGGGGATGGCCGAGGGCGAGGTGGGCGGCGATGGCGGAGGACAGGGTGCAACCGGTGCCGTGGTTGTTGATGGTGGGGATGCGTTCGGAGGGGTACGGGGTGCAGCGGGCGGTCGCGGCTTCGTAGAGGAGGTCGTCGCTGTCTTCGCCTTCGGCAAGGTGGCCGCCCTTGATGAGGGCGGCGGCACAGCCGTAGCGGCGGCAGAGTTCTTCGGCGGCGGGTTCGAGGTCGGCGGCGCGCGCGATGGGGCGTCCCAGCAGGGCGGAGGCTTCGGGGAGGTTCGGGGTGATGACGGCGGCCATCGGGATCAGGGAATCCTCGAGGGCGGCCGCGGCTTCGTCGCCGACCAGGCGGTCGCCGCTCTGGGCCACCATGACGGGGTCGAGGACGATGGGGATTCCGGTGGCGCTATCGGCGAGCTGGCGGGCGACGGCGCGGACGAGGTCCGGGGTGCCGAGCATGCCGATCTTGATGGCGTCGGCGCCGATGTCGTCGAGGCAGGAGCGGATCTCGCCGCACACGAAGTCGGGGGACACGGGCCAGATGCCGGTGACGCCGACGGTGTTTTCGTCGACGACGGCGGTGACGGCGGTCATGGCGTAGGCGCCGCAGGCGGAGATGGTCTTGATGTCGGCCTGGATGCCAGCGCCGCCGCTGCAGTCGCTGCCGGCGATGCTGAGGACGCGGGGGTAGGTTTTGGAGGAGAGGGGGGGCATGGGGGACATGGGGGAGAAGCCTTTCTTTTTTTGGGGGGGGGAGGGGGCGGCGGGCCGGCGGCCCGCCGTCAGGAGGGGGATGGGGGTTACTGGACGAGGAGGGTTTGTTCGCCGGAGGGGAGGAGGGAGAGGACGCGGAGGAGGTGGCCGTCTTCGGTGTATTCGATGCGGTAGGCGGTGGAGGAGAGGTGGTAGAGGCCGTCGGGGTCGGGGAGGAGGGGGGAGAGGGCGGCGGCGACTTCGTCGCGGGTCATGCCGGGGCGGAGGGTCGTGAAGGGGTTTGGGGCGGTCGGGTCGGTGGGGGATGGTTTGCCGAAGCGGATGGTGCCGACTTCGACGGTGTCTTTGGTCTTCTCCAGGCGCAGGGTCAGGACTTGCTGGGTCTGGGTCGGGCGGCCCCAGTCGGTGAAGACGGTCGCGGTGACGGTCGCAGGGCCGGTGACGGTCTGCTGGTGGCTGCCGAAGTAGTGGGCTTTGACGGCGTAGGGGCCGTCGAGGGCTTTCTTGATGAGGTATTCTTCGGGGCCGTAGCCGTCGGTGATGTCGCGGGAGACGAGGCCGCCTTTCTTGGTGCGGTTGTGGGCGTAGTAGGCTTCTTCGCCGGAGGGCTCGACGACGTGGAGGTCGACGTCGGTGGCGTCGGCGTCCCAGCTCATGACGATGCGCAGGTCGGTGTCGAGGTTCTGGCGGAATTCCTTGGGGATGTCGGGGATGGCGGGGGCGGCGCCGTCGGGCCAGGTCTGGGATTTGCTCCAGGCGGCGAGGGCGTTGAATTCTTCGAGGGCGAAGAGGGGGATGGAGTCGGCGTGGCGCGCCCAGGGGGTGAAGGCGACTTTCCGGAAGAGTTCGAGGGCTTCCTGGATGTCGGCGGGGGTGCGGTCGCGGCGGCCGCGCTCGGCGAGGGCGAGGGCGAGGTCGCGGAAGGATTGGGGTTCTTCGGCGCGGAGTTTGGCGATGCGGCGGAGCTGGACGATGGCGGCGTCGAGTTCGCCCGCCTGCTGGAGGCGCCAGGCGAGGACGCGCAGGAGGGGGACGTCTTCGATGCGCAGTTCGGCGAGGTTGGTCAGGATGCGGATGCCGCAGGCGGCGTGGCCGTCCTTGAGGAAGGCGTCGGCGCAGTCGAGGTAGAAGGCGGGCGAGGCGGACCACTCGGCGCGCTGGGCGAGGTAGGCGGCGTAGCGGGCGGCGGCGTCGGCGGCGTCGGGGGCGGCTTTGCGGATGGCCTTGAGGTAGGGGGTGTCGGGGGACCAGGGTTTGATGGCGATGGCGGACTCGCGCGGGGCGGCGGCGGGGGTGCCGGAGGCCTTGGCGGAGGCGGACGGGGTGCGCTGGCGGGCGGCGGCGGGGGCGGCGGCGGGGGCGGGCATGTCGTAGGCGACGGATTCGGCCATTTCCATGGCGATTTCTTCGTCGGGGGCGGCGGCGCCGGCAAAGGCTTCGGGGGCGGCCATGCCGTCGACGGGGGCGCCGGCGGAGCGGGCGAGCATCCGGTCGCCGACGAGGGCGTTGCGCATGCGGCGGAGGAAGGGTTCGCCCTTGGGTTTCTTGGGGAGGTCTTTTTTGTAGTTTTTCCACCAGGAGACGCGGGCGTTCCAGAGGGCGGCGAGCTGGGTCTTGTGGGCTTCGAGAGCGTCGGCGGGGTCGCGGGAGATCTTGGCGAGGACGATGCGGTTGTATTCGGCGCGCATCTCGGGGAGGGTTTCAGGGGGCTCGATGCCGTGGCGGACCCACTGATCGAGGGTGTCGAGGACGATGAGGGAGGTGGCCGGGGAGACGAGTCCGTGGCGGCGGCCGAGGGCGAGGAGTTCTTCTGCGTGGTCGTCGGCGCGCGGGGAGAGCTGCCGTACGCGGGAGGCGGCCCAGGCGGTGGCGAGGACGGTGCCGTCGCGGGCGTCGGCGGCGCGGAGGGCGTAGGGGGCGGAGAGGGCGCCGTCGGAGTAGCGGATGCGGACTTCGGCCTCGGGCGCGGTGAGCTGGCCGAGGATGCGCACGATGCCGGACGCGGGCTGGCCGATGCCTTGTACCTGCGCGAGGCCGGTGCCTTCGAGGCCCGCGACGGTGCGCGCCGGGGCGGCCAGGGCGGCGACGGCCTGCTCGGGGGTCAGGAGCTGGAGGTCGAGGAGGCGTCCGGCGCAGGCCTGGCGGAGGGATTCGCGGTCGGCCTCGGTCTGGGAGACGACGGCGACCGGCTTTACGGCGGCGGAGGCGAAGGCGAGGGGCGCGCCGGAGAGGGTGTCGAGGCCGTCGGTGAAGAGGAGGGCGGGCGCGGTGCCGTTGGCAGCCGCGGGGGGGAGGGCGGCGGCAAGGCGGGCGAAGTCGGTGCCACCGTCATAGGGGATGTCTTTCAGCGCGGCGATGAGGGCTTCGGCGGTGTCGAAGGTGCGCGGGGGGTCGGGTTCGTTGCGGAAGGCGATGAGCGTCCAGGCGGGCGCGGGGTCGGCGGCGCCGAGGGCGGCGAGGAGGGCGTATTCTTTTTCGAGGTCGGCGTCCGCGCGCGAGGCGGAGGCGTCCCAGAGGACGGTGCGGGCGGCGGGCGCGGCGGGGGCGTCCGTCGCGGAGGCGGTGGCCGCGGCGGCGGGCACGAGGTCGGAGAGGGCGAACCATACGGCGCCGTCGGCGTCCTTTTCGAGCGCGGCGGTCTGCGCGGGGAGGGCCGGGAGGGCGACGAGGAGGTCGTCGGCCGGGGTCACGTCCTCTTCGGACTTTTCGACGTGCCAGCGGGATTCGACGGGCGCGAACGCGGCGTCGCCGAGGCCGCCGAGCACGGGCGGGGTCTCGCCGGCGCGGACGACGTCGATGGCGACCGAGCGGCGCGCGAGCGGCGTGCGCGGCATGGGGAGCGAGAGGGCGGCGGAGCCGTCGGGGGCGAAGGCGAGGGGCGTGGTGTAGGCGAGGCGGACGGTGCGGTCGCCGCCGGCGGGGAGGGGATAGACGCGGGTCTTGTAGAGGTTGCCCTTGACGTGCTCGACGAGGCCCGGGTCCACGTTGCGGCGCGTCTCGGTCTCGAACGCTACGCGCGCCTTCTCCTTGGGGACCACCACGCCGTCGATCAGGCGGCCGTCGATGTCCAGCGCGTAGCCGCAGACGGCGGCGCCGTCGGGGAGCGGGAAGACGAGTTCGCCTTCGAGGATGCGCCCGTTGGGGTTGTGGAAGACGAGCGTCGTCTCGACCGTCGCGTACAGCCCGCGCACGGTGGCGTCCACGGAGAGTTCGCGCGTCTGCATCGGCGTCGCGTTGGTGTCGGCGAGGCGCATCGAGGGCGGTGGCAGCGGCGGCAGGGGATGCGGACGGCGCACGGCGGGCTCGTCCTGCGCGCCGGCGGGAATGGCGGCGGCGAGGGCGAGGAGGGCGGAGGCAAAGGGCTTGAAGGTCATGGCTGGCTCCTTTCGGGGTTCACGGGGGGAATGTTATTGGAAAGCAGTCGCACGGCAAGCGGGAAAAGTTTCAGGGGCGGTGGGGCACTCCGGTTGCGGGGGGCGGGAGGCCTGGAAATTCATGGAGGGAAAGCTGGAGAAAACCGGCTGGAAATAAAGGGGTTTTCCTTGATATCGCGAGTGGTCGGGGCGCGGGAGCGGCGGGGCTTGCTTTTTCGGGGGAGGTCGGGGAGAATCGGGGGGCCATGGAAGAAATCAAGACAAACAGGGAGCGGCTGCTGGCGATCGTGGGGCGGCCCAATGTAGGGAAATCCGCGCTGTTCAACCGGCTGGTCCGGCGGCGGATGGCCATCGTGCACTCGGAGGAGGGCGTCACCCGCGACCGGCTCGTCGCGCCCGCGGAGTGGCTCGGTCAGCGGTTTCGCGTCATCGACACCGGCGGTCTCGCGCTCATGGACGGCGCGAAGGAAGGGTCGGACGCCTTCCAGGCGGCCACGGCGGCGCAGGTGCGCGTGGCCATCGAGGACGCGGCGGCGGTGGTGCTCGTCGTGGACCTCAAGGCGGGGCTCCAGCCGATGGACGTGGAGGTGGCGCGCCTGCTCAGGCGCAGCGGCCGGCCGGTGGTCGTCGCGGCCAACAAGGCGGACGTGCCGGAGCTGGACGAGCGGACGGAGGATTTCCATGTGCTGGGGTACCCGATCGCGGCGGTGTCGGCGGAGCACGGGAGGGGCATCGAGGGGCTGCTGGAGATGGCGCTTCCGCATCTGCCGAAGGAGCCGGAGGGGGGCGCCGCGGCGGAGGGGGAGCGTCCGCTGCGGGTGGTGGTGGTGGGGCGCCCGAACGCGGGGAAGTCGTCGTACATCAACCGGCTGGTGCGCCAGCAGCGGCTCGTGGTGTCGGACGTGCCGGGCACGACGCGCGACTGCATCGAGGTGCCGTTCGAGCTGGAATCGGCGGAGGGCGGCGCGCGGCGCTACGTGCTGGTGGACACGGCCGGGATGCGCAAGGCGGGGCGGGTGAAGGATTCGGTGGAGAAGTTCAGCCTCTTCCGCGCGGAGCGGGGCATCGAGGAGGCGGACCTGGTGGTGCTGGTGCTGGACGCGGAGCGCGGGCCCGGGGTCCAGGAGAAGAAGATCGCCGCGAAGATACGCGACGCGCACAAGGCGTGCGTGGTGCTGGTCAACAAGTGGGACCTGGCGCGCGGGACGGAGGTGCCCGCGGCGGAGTACGAGGAGCAGCTGCGGAAGGAGTTGTTCTTTCTGGGGAACTGCCCGGTGGTGTTCGCGTCGGCCAAGAGCGGCTACCACGTGCGGCGCAGTTTCGAGGTGATCGACGCGCTGGCGTCGCGGCTGGACACGAAGCTGCCCACGGGCGTCCTGAACCGGGTGCTGCGCGACGCCTTCGCCCACACGCTGCCGCCGGTCCAGAAGGGCGGGCGGCAGCTGAAGTTCTACTACGCGGCGCAGACGGGGACGCGGCCGCCGCGGGTGACGCTCTTCGTGAACAAGCCGGAGCTGAACACGCCGTCGTACCAGACGTACCTGACGGGGCGGATCCGCAATGCGTTCGAGCTCGCGGGGGTGCCGGTGATCTTGAAGTACCGGTCGAGCCACGACAAGGGCGCGGGCGCGGGCGGCAAGCCCAAGCCGGAGGCGCCGGACAATCCGGAGGCGCCGGACACCCCGGAGAGCCCGGAGGCCTGAGTGGCCGCCACCCCACAGAAGCCCCCGGCGGTGCCGGGCGGCTACCGGGAGGTGTGGCGGATCGCGGCGCCGATCGTGGTGTCGACGGCGTCGTTCACGCTGATGCGGTTCGCGGACCGGGTGTTCCTGTCGCACTACGACGAGGTGTCGCTGGGGGCGTCGATTTCGGCGGGGATCCTGGCGTTCACGCTGGCGACGTTCTTCCAGTCGTGGGCGGCCTACGCGGGGACGTTCGTGGCGCAGTACCACGGCGCGGAGCGGCCCGAGGAATGCGCGCGCGCGACGGCGCAGGGCCTGTGGGTGGCGCTGCTGACGTGGCCGCTCGCGCTGGCGCTGATACCGGCCGGCGGCGCGCTGCTCAAGGCGGCGGGGCATCCGCCGGACCTGCTGGAGCACGAGCTGGTGTATTTCCGCATTTTGCTCTCCGCGTGCGGGTTCCACGCCGTGCAGGGGGCGCTCGCCGGGTTCTTCTCGGGACGCGGCGACACGCGCACGCCGATGCTCGTCAACCTGGCCGCCAACGCGGTCAACATCGTGCTCAACTACGCGATGATCTTCGGCAAGTGGGGCTTCCCGCGCATGGGGATCGCGGGGGCGGCGTGGAGCACGTGGATCTCGTCGGCGGTCGCGGCGGGGTTGTTTTTGTCCATCTACCTCTCGCCGGCGAACCGCCGCGCCTACGGCACCGCGCGCGCCTGGCGCTGGCACGGGGCGGGCCAGAAGGCCCTGTTCCGGTTCGGCTTCCCCAACGCCCTGCACGCGGTGCTGGACATCGGGGCGTTCGCCGCGTTCCAGCTGCTGGCGGGGAGCCTCCCGGCGGTGGATTTCCTGGCAAGCAGCATCGCGTTCAGCATCAACGACGTCGCGTTCATGCCGCTGCTCGGGATGAGCATCGCGGCGGAGATCCTCGTCGGCCAGTACCAGGGCGCGCGCGACCCCGACACCGCCGAGAAATCCATCCGCTCCGCGATGGGCCTCTCCTGGCTCTACATGGGGACGGTCGCCGCGACGTTCCTGCTCGCGCCGCGTTTCTATGTCTCGTGCTTCCTGCCCGCGGGGGCCGATCCCGCGACGGCCACCGCCCTCTTCGAGAAGGGCCGCTGGCTGCTGCTGCTGCTGGGCCTGTGGGGGATGGCCGACGCCGTGAACATCGTGATGAACGGCGCGCTGAAGGGGGCGGGCGACACGCGGTTCGTGCTGGTCTACAGCGTCGTCCTCAACTGGGGCGCGTGGATCCCGGGCACCTGGTGGCTGCTGCGCGCGCTGCCGGGCGGGAAGGCGCTGCTGCCGGTCTGGATCTGGATGATGCTCTACGTCCTGGTCTTCGCCGGCGGCTTCTGGCTCCGCTTCCGGCGCGGGCGGTGGAAGAAGATCAAGATGATCTGACGCGCCTCACCAGGCGCCGAAGCCGTCGGTGATGGGCATGCGCCAGGCATCGGGCGACAGCGTCACGCCGGGGGCGGCCTGGCGGCGCTTGTATTCGCTGCGGACCACCAGGCGGGCGACGCGGCGGGCGGTGTCTTCGGGGACGCCCGACGCGACGAGGTCCGCCACGCTCCCGCGGCCGGCCATGAAGCGCTCGAGGATGGGGTCGAGCACGTCGTAGGGCGGCAGCGAATCGGTATCCTTCTGTCCCGGCCGCAATTCCGCGCTGGGCGGACGCTCGATGGTGCTCGGCGGGATGACCTCCCCGCGGCGGTTGCGCCAGCGGGCCAGGGCGAACACGAGCGTCTTGGGCACGTCCTTGATGGGGGCATAGCCGCCGCACATGTCGCCGTAGAGGGTGGCGTAGCCGGTCGAGGATTCGCTCTTGTTGCCGGTCGAGAGCACGAGGTGGCCGTAGCGGTTGGAGAGCGCCATCGTGACCACGCCGCGCACCCGCGCCTGCAGGTTCTCCTCCACCAGCGTGCCCGGCAGCGGCTTCGCCCAGTCCACCGACGCGAACGCCGGCGCCAGCATCCCGGTGACGGCTTCCACCGCCGGGGCGATCGGGATCCGCAGGCACGGGATGCCCAGCCGCCGCGCCAGCTCCAGCGCGTCGTCCAGCGTCTCGGAGGACGTGACGGTCGAGGGCAGCGTCACGCCCATCACGCGCTCCGGACCGAGCGCGTCCACGGCCAGCGCGGCGACGAGCGCCGAGTCGATGCCGCCCGAGAGCGCGATCAGCGCGCCGGGGAAACGGTTCTTGAGCGCGTAGTCGCGGATGCCGGTCCGCAGCGCGGTGTAGACGGCCTCCAGCTCGTCCGGTTCCGGCGCGATCGGCCCCGACACGGAGCCGTCCGGCGCGATTTCCACGTCGAGCGTCCCCTCGCCGAAGAGCGTCCCCCGGGCCCGTACCGTGCCGTCCGCCCCCACCGCCCCGACGTCGCCGCCGAACACGAGATCGTCCTGCCCGCCCGACAAGTTCGCGTACAGCACCGGGACCTTGTTCTTCTTCGCGTCCGCGACCGCTTCCGCTTCGATGCCCCCCTTCCCGCCGCGGAGCCACGGCCGCGCGGCCAGCTTCACGACCACGTCGCTGCCGTCCCGTGTCTGAGTGCTGTCCAGGCACACCCACCATTGCGATTGACCCACCTTCAACACCCCGCACCCTCCTGCCCCGTGCTCCGTGCAGATCACCTCCGGCCCCTGTCCGCCGCGGTACGCCACCGCCGCATTCCGATTCCCTTCCTGCGTCCGCAACGGCGTCCCGAACACCACCACCGTCTCCGGCGGCAGCATCTCCTTCAGCCGCGCCAGCTCCGCCTGCACGGCCTCCAGGAATGCGTCCCGCCGCGCCAGATCGCCCAACGGAAAACCTCCCAGCACCCCCTCCGGGAACACGACGGCATCCACCCCTGCCGCCGCCGCATTGCGCGCCGCCGCCGCGATCCCCTCCGCATTGCGCCGTACATCCCCCGCCACCGGATTGAATTGGACCAATCGAATCTTCATGCCCCAACCCTACATAATCCACCCCGTCCCCGTCAACGGCCCCACCCGTCCACCCATTTGGGATTACGGAAAAACCATTCGAAATCCCCGTCCCACACCCCCCTTCCGACGCCATGAACAACACCATCCGCTCCCCGGGCTTGCGGTGGGGTGGGGGAGTGTGGTAAACAGAACGCATGAACTTGAAATGCGAAGAGATGGCGATTCCGGGTGTACGGCTGTTCACGCCGGCGGTGTTCGGGGATGAACGCGGGTTCTTCATGCAGACCTACCAGACGCGCGAATACGCGGCGGCGGGGCTGGACGCGGCGTTCGTGCAGGACAACATGTCCCGTTCTTGCGCGGGGACGGTCCGCGGCCTCCACTACCAGCTGAAAAATCCGCAGGCGAAGCTCGTGAGCGTCCTGCGCGGTCGGGTGCTCGACGTGGCGGTGGACATCCGCCGCGGGTCGCCGTGGTTCGGTCGGCACGTCGCGGTGGAGCTGTCGGAGGAGAACCGGCGGCAGTTCTTCATCCCGCGCGGGTTCGCGCACGGGTTCCGCGTTCTTTCGGAGTCGGCCGACTTCTTCTACAAGTGCGACAATTTCTACACGCCCGGCGACGAGTACGGCATCCGCTGGAACGACCCCGCGCTCGGCATCGACTGGCGCTGGTCGGCGGAAGAGGCCACCGCGGCGCTGACTTCGCCCAAGGACCTCGCCGCACCCGCGCTCGCCGACGTGCCGGAAGCCAACCTGCCCGTGTACCAAGGCTGACGCGATGCTCTCGAAGGTGTACTCGGGGGCGGTCTTCGGGGTGGACGCCTACGAGGTCGAAATCGAGGTCGATTCGGGGCACGGCGAGCCCAAGGTGGTCGTCGTGGGGCTGCCCGACGCGGCGGTCAAGGAAAGCTCGGAGCGGGTGTGGACCGCGCTCGTCAACTCGGGCTTCCGCCCCCCGATGGCCCGCACCACCGTCAACCTCGCGCCGGCCGACATCAAGAAGGAAGGCCCCAGCTTCGACCTCCCCATCGCGCTCGGCATGCTCGCTTCGTCGGACCAGATGGTGGCCCAGGGCCTGGCCGACTGGTGCGTGACGGGCGAACTCGCGCTCTCCGGCGAGGTCCGGCGTGTGCGCGGCGTCCTGCCGATGGCGCTCCGGGCGCGCGCGGAGGGACGGAAAGGCATCCTGGTCCCGCCCGAGAACGTCGAAGAGGCGGCCGTGGTGTCGGGACTCGCGGCGATTCCCGTGCGCACGTTGCGCGAGGCGGCCGAGTTCCTGGAGGGGAAGCGGCAGATCGGCGCGTTCCGCGTGGACATGGCGGAAGCCTTCGGCGGCGGCACCCGCTACGACGACGACTACGCCGACGTCAAGGGCCAGGAGACCGCGCGCCGCGCCATCGAGGTGGCCGTTGCGGGCGGACACAACATCCTGCTCGTCGGGCCTCCCGGCACCGGCAAGTCGATGCTCGCCAAGCGGGTGCCGACCATCCTGCCGCCGCTCACCCTCGAAGAGGCGCTCGAAACCACCAAAATCCACAGCATCGCCGGCGTCCTCCCCGCCCACCGCGCGCTGGTGTCGGGCCGCCCCTTCCGCGCACCGCACCACACGATTTCCGACGCGGGGCTCCTCGGCGGTGGAGCCCATCCCGTGCCCGGCGAAGTGAGCCTCGCGCACAACGGCGTGCTCTTTCTCGACGAGCTGCCCGAGTTCCACCGCAATGTCCTCGAAGTCATGCGCCAGCCGCTGGAAGACGGAAAGGTGACCGTCTCGCGCGCGGCGGCGACCGTGACGTTCCCGTGCCGGTTCATGCTCGTCGCGGCGATGAACCCGTGCCCGTGCGGCCACTACGGAGACCCCCAGAAAGCCTGCCGCTGCACGCCCCTCCAGATGCAGCGCTACCGCAACAAGATTTCCGGCCCGCTCCTCGACCGCATCGACCTGCACGTCGAAGTCCCGGCCATGGAGTACCGCCAGCTCGCGTCGCTGGAGAAGGGCGAGCCGTCCGCCGCCATCCGCGCGCGCGTCGTCGCCTCCCGCGAACGCCAGCGCGAGCGCTTCGGCGGCGGCTCCGACCCCGCGGCCCCCACCTGCAACGCCGCGATGCGCGCCCGCGACGTCCCCCGCCACTGCCGCCTCGGCGAAAGCGCCAACCTGCTTCTCAAGAGCGCGATGGACGACCTCCACCTCAGCGCCCGCGCCTACGACCGCATCCTCAAGGTCGCCCGTACCATCGCCGACCTGGAGGGCCGGGCCGACATCGCCGAGGAACACGTCGCCGAGGCCATCCAGTACCGGTCGCTCGACCGGCAGTATTGGTCGTGAGGAGGCGGCTCCAAGAGTTCTAGGAACCTAGGTTTCTAGATATCTAGATATCTAGATTTCTAGGCCCTTCCCCCCCCGAAAAACATGCCCACCGCCCCCCGCATCGTCTGGTACCTCACCGCCCACGGCTACGGCCACGGGGTACGCTCCACCGCCGTCATGCAGGCGTTGCGGCGCGAATGCCCCGGCGTGCGGCTCACCGTCGTTTCCGCATTGCCCGAAGACTTCCTGCGCGACCGCCTGCGCGGTTTTCCCGACGGCGACCTCGCCTTCCGGCGGGCCGCCTTCGACGTCGGCCTCGTCCAGCTCGACTCCGTGCGAGCCGACATCCCCGCCACGCTCGGAAAAGTCGAAGCCCTCCTCGCGCGCCGTCCCGCCCTGGTGGACGAAGAAACCGCCTGGCTCCGCGCATCCGCCCCTTCCGCCGTCGTCGCCGACATCCCGGCGATACCGCTGGCCGTTGCCGAGCGCGCCGGGCTGCCGCGCATCGCCATCGGCAACTTCTCCTGGGACTGGATCTACGAGCCCTACACCGAAACCGACCCGCGCTGGCAAGCCGCCGTGGACGCCTTCCGCACCGACTACGCCGCGGCCGACGTCCTCCTCCAGTACCCGCTCTCCCCCGACATGTCGGCCACCTTTCCGCGGCGCATCGGCATCCCCCTGCCCGCGCGCCCCGGACGCCCCCGCCGCGCCGAACTCGCCGCCCGCACCGGTGCCGACCCGGCCCGACGCTGGATACTCCTCTCCTTCACCACGCTCGACTGGACGCCCGACGCCCTGGCCCGCGTCGCCGCCATTGCCGACACCGAGTTCTTCACCGTCCGCCCGTTGGAGTGGCAGGGCATCCCGAACATCCACGCCGTGGACCGCGGCGAGTTCCCCTTCTCCGACATCGTGGCGACGGTGGACGCCGTCCTGAGCAAGCCCGGCTTCGGCATCCTGGCCGACTGCGCGGCCAACGGCAAACCGCTGATTTACGCCGACCGCGAAAACTTCGCCGAATACCCCGTCCTCGAACGCGCCATAAAAACCCGTTTCCGCCACGTCCACATCCCCGCCGCCGACCTCTACGCCGGCAAGCTCGCCCACTCCCTCGACGCCCTCGCCTCCGCTCCGCCCCCGCCTTCCCGCCTCCCTCTCGGCGGCGACACCGCCGCCGCCAGGGAAATCCTCCGCCGCGCCCGCGGTTGATCCTCCAGACCCGGGGGCGCCCCGGGGCTTGTCCCCGTACTGAGGCGGGATGGGCGGGGGCGGGAGGATCGGGGATTGACAGGGAGAGGCGGGTGGTTCAAGATGGGTAAAACTTGAACCACGAAAGGAATGGACATGAGTACCGCCACGCTGCCCGTCAATTTCACCATCCACGGACTCGACCCCGAGGTCGCGAAGGCGCTCCGCGATTACGCCGACCGCGGGAAAACGAGCCTGAATGCCGCCGCCAAGGACATTCTCCGGCGGTTTTTCCGCATTCCGACGGCGGACGAACAGGCGAGAATCGAGGCGTGGGGGCGGTTTTTCGGTTCCATTCCAAAGGAGGACGGGGAAGAGTGGCTCAAAACCCTGGAACCTTTCGAACAAATCGACGAGGACATGTGGAAATGACGCGGCTTCTCCCGGATTCGAACGTCATCATCCGCTTCATCAACGGCGTCTACGACGAAACCGTCCGCTTTGCGCGGGCCGACGCCCTGGTGGTTTCGCCGGTGGTGCTGGGGGAATGTCTCGCGGGACTCGGCGACAGCCGCCGGGATGCGAGACGGCGCGCCAAACTGGACGCCGTGCTCGCGCTCCCCAACGTGGTGCAGGCGCCGATCGGCGCGGCGACGGCGGAGTGTTACGCGCGGCTTTGGCGGGTGCTGTCGGCGGCGGGGAGGCGGATTCCGTCGAACGACGTCTGGATTGCGGCGCAGGCATGGGAGCTTTCGGCGACGCTGGTGACGGCGGACCGGCATTTCGGGGGAATTCCGGGGCTGTCGGTGCTGTTCGAGCCGGACGGGGAGGGGTGAGAATCCGCGCGGGGCAAGGTGCAAGGAGTTTCGGAGGGGGAGGAAGGACGGGACAACGGCCCCGATCACGGGCGGGCCGCCCGCGTCCCCGGAGAGGGTTGGGGGGGCGGGGAGGAAATCCACAAAAAAGTCTCGAATGCCGCTTCGCGGACTCGAATGGCTTGGGGGGGGTGGAATCAACATTGAAAAACATGAAAACCGCTTCGCGGACTCGGAAATGCGGGAGGAGAGCGGATGTGCGGTCGGGGCGCGGGCGTCCCGCCCGTGAGGGGGCAGGGACGAGGCAACAAGCGAAAAGGCCAATGTTTTCTGTAATCTCGCATCCAGCGGCGCGGCTGCAAGCCGCACCTCCGGAATCCATGCGTTGCCTGTTCAGTAGGTTCCGCGCCACTTCCGGGGGGTCGGCATCCTGCCGCGCCTTGGCGGATGGTGGGAGGACGAATGGCGCGCGCAAAGTCCGCCATGGCCGCAAAGGGAGCGGGTGGGATGCGGGAAGCTACATGGCTGTCTCGATGGCCGTTGCGCGGACCCGAACGGTGTGGGGGAAAGGCGGGAGGTGATGCAAAATTGGATTGACGGGGATGGGGGGGCGGGAGTAGGGTGAAAATGTTGCCGGAGACCGCAGTGCGGCCGAGGGTGGCGAACAATTGAATACGCATCTTTTGCAAGATGTTTTTGACAAGCTGAAACGTGAGAAATTTCAACTCAAAACAAACAAGCAAAGGGCGCGCCTATGGCGTGCTTCTTTCGTGTTTTGAGTGGGCAATTCTCACGGCCTCAGCTTGTCGCGAACGGAGACGCCTTTCTTTCTGCCCCGAGGGAGTGTTTCCGTGGAACGGACGGGGCCAAGGAGACGCGCGATGAAAAACGGACGGAACATGAAGAGCTGGCTGGCGGCGGCGATGATGGCGGCGCTGGCGGGGAGCGTGTGGGCGCAGCAGATGGCGCCGGTGAATCCGGCGTTCGCGCGGTGGCAGCGGGAACAGGCGGCGAAGGAGGCGGAGGGGAAGAAGGGGCCGGAGACGGCCAGGCCGCGGGGGGTGAGAGCGGCGGCGGCCCGCGGGGAGGCGGGCGGGGAGGACATGGATTTCGGGTTCGTGCCGACGGTGCTGGACATGGGGTATCTGTCGAACCTCAACGACAACCTGGCGCAGGGTGTCGGGGATGTGCTGGAACCGGCATACGATTTGCGGGAGACCGGGGCGCTGACGGCGGTGCGGGACCAGGGCTCCTACGGGAATTGCTGGGCGTTCGCGGCGATGGGGTCGCTGGAGTCGTGGGTGAAGAAGTCGGAGGGGACGGAGCTGGATTTGTCGGAGAACCATCTGGTGAACCTGCACGGGTGGAGCCAGGGGTTCGGGGCGGGCGGCAACGCGCAGATGGCGGAGGGGTATTTCCTTCGCTGGGCGGGGCCGGTGGCGGAGAGCGATGATGCGTATCCGCGTCCGGGGAAGAGCGTGGCGGGGACGCCGGTGCGGCACGTGCAGCGGGTGCGGTGGATTCCGGGCAAGACGGCGTATCTGGACAACGACGGCATCAAGCAGGCGCTGAAGTCGTGGGGCGCGCTCCAGGCGGACTACTACCACGCGGGGAGCTACTACAACGCGAAGACGGCCGCCTATTACTTCAATCCGGGCACGTCCTACCGGCTCTCGAACCACGCGGTGGACCTGGTGGGGTGGGACGACGGCTACTCCAGGAAGAATTTCAAGCCGGAGCCGCCGGGCGACGGGGCGTACATCGTGCGGAACAGCTGGGGAAGCGGATGGGGCGAGGACGGGTATTTCCACATTTCCTACTATGACGAGTCGTTCGCGTGGAAGCCGCTTTATTCGTTCTCGGGCACGGAGGCGGCGGACAACTACGACGCGGTCTACCAGCACGATCCGCTGGGGATGGTCGGCGCCATCGGCTATGCCGGGCCGACGGCCTGGGGCGCGAACGTCTTCACGGCGGCGGAGGCCTCGAAGGTGGCGGCCGCGGGCTTTTATGCGATGACGCCGCGCACGACGTACACGCTGATGGTGTACACGGGCTGCCGGGCGGGGTCGCCGCGGTCGGGGACGCTGGCGGCGCAGCAGAGCGGGACGGTGGACGCGGCGGGCTACGTGACGGTCCCGCTGGAGACGCCCGCGGCGGTGTCGGCGGGGCAGCGGTTCTCGGTCGTGGTGCAGCTGACGACGCCGGGCTATGCGTACCCGCTGGCGGTGGAATACGCGGTGGCGGGCTACTCGGCCGCCGCCTCGGCGAAGGAAGGGGAGAGCTACCTGAGCGCGAACGGGAGCAAATGGGACGACTTCACGGCGCGGGTGTCGAGCACGGCGAATTTCTGCTGCAAGGCGTACGTGAAGTCGGCGGCGGTGGTGCGGTCGCTCGCGGGGCTCTCGATCGAGGGGGTGAACTCCCTGAAGGCGGGCAGCTCGGCGGTCTTCTCCTGCACGGCGGCCTACAGCGACGGCTCCACGAAAGCGGTGTCGCCGCGCTGGAGCATCGCCGAGGGCGGGAAGTGGGCGTCGGTGGATTCCTCGGGTCGGGTGACGGCGAAAGCGACGGGCGAGCAGCGGACGGTGAAGCTGCGGGCGTCGTATTCGGAGGGCGGGGTGTCGAAGACGGCGGAGTGGAGCTTCTTCGTGACGGTGGCGGCCCCCGCGGCCCCGGCGGATCTGGAAGCGACGGCGGGCACGGAAGAGAGCTGCGTGCGCCTCTCGTGGACGGCGTCGGAGGGGGCGGCCGGCTACGCGGTGTACCGCGGAACCCGGGAGAGTTCGGGCAACGCGGCGTACATCGGCACGGTGACGGCGACCCGCTACGCGGACACGGCGGCGGTCCCCGGCGTGGATTACCGCTATTTCGTGAAGGCCAAGAACGGCTCCGGCAGCAGCCCCTTCAGCCCCGGCGCCTGGGGCTGGCGCGCGCTGGCGGCCCCGGCGAACCTCTCGGCCTCGGACGGGACGCGCGACGACCGCGTGGACGTGGCGTGGAACCGCTCGGAGGGCGCCTCCCACTACCGCGTCTGGCGCGCGGACGGGGAGGACGGCGAGCCCGTGGCGGTTTCCCCGTGGCAGACGGCGTGCCAGTACGCGGACACCACGGCAGAGGCCGGGATGCCCCATCTCTACTACGCGACGGCGGCGGTCGATGCCGAAGGCACCCGCGAGAGCGCGTTCGGTGTGCCGGACGAAGGGTTCCGGACGGGCCCGCCGGCGCTGAAAGCCCTGGAGATTTCGGGCCCCGTCTCGCTGGTTTCGGGCGGCCGGGGAACCTACACCTGCACCGCCGTCTCGACCGACGGCACGCGCACGACGGTCGCCCCGGAGTGGACCCTCTCGGGCGGCTCGCTCGCCGTCTCGGACGGCAAGGCGGTGGTCACCGCCCCGGTGGCGGGGGAGAACACCACCGTGACGCTCTCGGCGGCCTATTCCGACGGAACGGCCAACCGCACCGGGCGCCTGACCATCACCGTGACCCCCGCCGTGCCGTCGGCCCCCGCAACGCTTGAACTCGTCTCCGCGACGGAGCGCGGCATCGCCCTGCGCTGGAGCGCGGTGGCCAACGCGACGAGCTACCAGCTGTGGCGATCGGGCCCCGGGGAAGATTCCGCCGTGGTGGCCTCGACGACGGCGACCGAACACACCGACGCCTCGGCCGCGCCGGGCGTGGCCTACGCCTACCGCGTCGGCGCCGCCAACGCCGCCGGCGCCGGTGCGCCCGGCAGCGCGGTGGTGGAAGCGGTGCGGCCGGTCGCGGCCCCGACCGGCGTCTCCGCCAGCTACGGCACATACGCCGACAAGGTCGCCGTCTCCTGGAAGGCGTGCGAAGGCGCGGAATTCTACCGCGTCTGGCGCGCCGACAGCGCGGATGGCGCCAAAACCGCCCTCGGCACGTGGCAGACCGCCCTCGCCTTCGACGACACGACGGCGACCGCCGGCACCGTCTACTACTACACCGTCCAGGCCGCCGTGGACGAGACGGGCACCGCCGCCAGCGCCTTCGGCGGCCCCGCCGTGGGGCTGCGGAAGATTTCGCCCAAGCCCGTCGCCCTCACCATCCTCGGCCCCGACCGCGTCGCCGCCGAATCCACGGCGGCGTACACCGCCAAGGTCCGCTACGAAAACGGCGCCGTCGCGTCGGTGGTCCCCGTCTGGTCCATCGCGTCCGGCGGCACTTTCGCCACCATCGGCTCCGACGGATTGCTCACGGTCGGCAAGCTCGAAGAAGACCGCACCATCGTTGTCACCGCCCGCTTCATCGACGGCTCCACCGTCGAAGGCTCGCTGGAGGTCGCACTCGTCGCCCCCATCGTCAAGACCGCCACCGTCAAGGATGTCGAAGCCCACGCCCGCTGGCCCTGGAACGGATGGGTGGACGTCGATTACACGCTCGAAACCGCCCCCACCGGCACCGTCGCCAAGGTCACCCTCTCCGGCTACGACCGCGACCACAAGGCCGCCCTCGTCGCCTCGACCCTCGCCGGCGACGGCGCGCGTGGCGCCACCGTCGAACCCGGCAAGCGCCGCCTCTCCTGGAACCTCGGCGCCGATTACCCCGACTTCCACGCCAGCCGCGTCAGCGTGACGCTGAACGCGGTGCCGAGCGAGCCGGTGGAACCGGGGCCTCCGACTTTGAGAATTCGAACGTTTATTGATGGAGCGGATTATATAAAAATCCGCGGCAATGCCATTTGGTTTGAGCACATCAGCAACGTGTTGCCTGGCCACCATGCGGACGGGAACGGAAATGAAGCAACCTTTATCAACGGGCAAGTGTGGTATCCTGTTTGGAGCTATGATCCGGGCGGAAGCACGTGGGTGGAAGCAGGAGTGACATCAGATGTATATGAGTTGCCGTTGGGAGAAACCGGCATTCCATTCTCGGATGAGGTGACCGTCTCCCTGACGGCAATTACCTGTCGCCAACCCGTAACTTTGGTGGAAGGACCAAGCTCGAAAAACGACTACACAACAACGGTCAAGTTCAACGATTCTTGGTCTGGGGCAGTGTGGTACGAAATTGAATTGTCATGGGCGAGTGGTGTGCCGCCCAGCACGGGCGACTGGTACGTTTCTGCTTCATCCGGCAACGACTCCAACGACGGCCGCAGCTGGGCGACAGCGAAGAAGACGATTCAAGCGGCGATTGACGCGTCGTCGGAGGGGGAGACGATTCTGGTTGCGGACGGGACGTATGCGCCGATTGTGACGGCCAACAAGGGCATTACCATCCGTTCGCTGAACGGAGCGGAAAGCACGGTCATCAGTGGCAACGGGACGTCTCAATGTGCGCTCCTTGGTGAAAAGGAGGGAGACCAAGCAACGATTCTGGATGGTTTTCGGTGTCTGATGGATACCTGTATATCAGCTGGGAGGGGGCGGGAGGGGCAGGTATTCGCTTTGGTACAATTCGGAACTGCATAATCCGAGATTGCCGTGTGAACGGTTCATGGAGTGGCTATGGAGGAGATGGAGGTGGAGTTTGGGGGGCAAGATTGGAACATTGCCAAATTCGGAACTGTTCCGCTCTGGGAGGTGGAGGATTGGCCCGTGGATACGCCTTCGAATGCATTTTTGTGGACAACTACTCTCGCGACGATGGAGGGGCACTGTTTTGGTCACATGCCGAAAACTGTTTGCTGTCTGGAAATTACGCATACAATACAGGCGGGCGATCGGCTGGCGCTGCCATGTATGCCAGCACAAACGTCAATTGCACCATCGTCGGAAACCATGCACGCTCTGGCGGCATTGTGGGTTGTTCCCTTCTGAATAATTGCATCGTTTATGGAAATATTTGTGATTCTGGGGAGCTTGTTTGCGATTCTTCTGATGGAGGAACGCCAACCGCGATGACCTCATGCTACACCAATGACCCCGGCTTTGTAGATGCTGCCAACGGCGATTACCGCCTTGCGTCAGGCTCCCCCTGCATCGACGCCGGAGACAATGCCTATGTCACAACCGCCACAGACCTTGCGGGCAACGCGCGCATCGCGAACGGGACGGTGGATATCGGGTGCTATGAATACGGATCTGCGGCGGTGAAGGCGAAGTATCTGGTTGTGGACCTCTCGGGCGGGCCGGACGCGGCAACGTGGCCGGTGGAGTACATGGACGGGGAACCCGCGGGCGGGTTCAACACGGACGAGTACAAGACGACGAAGCTGGTGCTGCGGCGGATCGAGCCGGGGACGTTCATGATGGGCGGGAGCTACGAGACGACCCTGACGAAGCCGTATTACATGGGGGTGTTCGAGGTGACGCAGAAGCAGTACGAGCTGGTGACGGGGAGCAATCCGGCGGAGTATGAGGGGGACATGCGGCCGGTGGAGGAGGTGTCATGGATGGACATCCGGGGCAATACCAACTGGCCGGTTTCATCGATAGTATCGATGGATTCGTTCATGGGGCGGATTCGGGCCCGGACCGGTCTCTCATTCGACCTGCCGACGGAGGCGCAGTGGGAATATGCATGCAGAGCAGGAACGACGAGTAATTACAACAACGGGGGAAGCACGGAGGAGGATTTGAAGAAGCTGGGACGCTATTCCGGCAACCAATCCGACGGCAAGGGGGGCTACAGCAGCAACCATACAACGGTGGGTAGCTATTTGCCGAACGCATGGGGACTCTACGACATGCACGGGAACGTGTGGGAATGGTGTCTGGACTGGAAAGGCGACTTGGCGGACGGGGAGATGAATCCTGTGGGAGCGTCTCAGGGATCCGAGCGCGTGTTGCGCGGTGGAAGTTATTACTGGAGTGCTGGCTCCGGCAAGTGTACTGCGTCCTATCGGGATTCCGGAATTCCATTGCCGGGAGCACTTTGGGATCGCGGCTTCCGTCTGGCGGCTCCGTGCGGGTTGTGAAAGGGAAGAGAGAGGAATATGTCCGTGACCCGCGAGGTGCGAGCGATGCGAGTGGCAGGGAAGCCAATGGCGGCGGACGGGGGGCCGCCGCAAGTAAGAAGTATGAAGTATGAAGGAAGAAGTGCGGTGGATTGCGCGGGAGAGAAGGCGGGAGGGGAGTACAAGGAGGGGCGGCGGGGAATGCGGTCAGGTCCAGTCGCGGAAGTTCAGGACGGAGACGTTCCGGTTGCCGAAAGAAGGAATGGGCGAGCCGTCGTAGAGGAGCACGGGGGAGGATGCAGCGGGTTCTTCGCGCGCGAAGGCTTCGAGATTGCGCACGAGGTTGCGGTTGAAGGTCATGGCGGACTTGATTTCGACGGGGCGGATTCCGGACGCCTCGTGGATCAGCAGGTCGATTTCGAACCCCTTTTCCGTGCGGAGGAAGGAGATGGGGGCGTCCTCGCCGGCGTTGAGGAAGCGTTTGCGGACATCCATCACGCACATGTTCTCGAAGAGGGCTCCCCGCAGGGGGTGGGTCGCCAGCTGGGCCGGGGTGCGGATGCCGAGAAGATGGGCCGCGAGGCCGGTTTCGGCGAAGTAGATCTTGGGGGATTTGACGAAGCGCTTGGAGACGTTGGAGAACCAGGGCTTCAGGCGGTAGACGAGGAACGAGGCTTCGAGGACGGACAGCCAGGAGGAAACGGTCGCGGAGCTCACGCCCGTTTCGCCGGCAAGGGAGGAAAAGTTCACGGTCTGCCCAATGCGTCCGGCCAGCAGCGCGACGAAACGCTCGAAGAGAATCAGGTCGCGGACGTTGACGAGGCGGCGGACGTCGCGTTCGACGTAGGTGCGGAGGTAGTTGCGGTAGTAGCGGGCGGGATTCTTCCGCGCGGCGTGGAGTTCGGGCATGAAGCCCCTGAAGAGCAGTTCGTCGGTGGCCGCGCGCTTCCCGTCGCCCAGTTCGTCGAGGGAGAGCGGCAGGAGTTCCAGGATGGCGGTCCTTCCGGCCAGCGATTCGTCGACGGCTTCGGCCAACGCCGTCTGGTGCGAACCCGTCAGGACGAAGCGTCCGCAGCGGGCCCTGTCGGCATCGACCGCGACCTGGATTTGGGATACGAGGGAGGGAACGCGCTGGATTTCGTCGAGCACGACCGGCGCGGGGTGGCGGAGAAAGAAGGCCTTGGGGTCGGCGGCCGCCAGTTCGCTTTCTTCCTGCTCTTCGAGGTTCACGTACCCGAATCCCGGGCAACAGGACTTGGCCAAGGTCGTCTTGCCCGACTGCCGTGGGCCGAAAATGGTGACGACGGGATACTCGTCGAGGGCTTCCCGCAAGGAATTTTCGATTTTTCTCGGAATCATGGCCTGTTCCTCTCTTGGAGTGGATGTGGGGACAATAGCCATGATGGGCGTAAATCGCAAGTTGAATCTTGGATTTCCGCCCTTGGTGAGTCCGGATGGAGAGGAAGGATCGGGGGAGGGAGGCGGATAGATGGAGGGCGGTCCGCCCGTGCTCCGGCAGGCGCGTCGGGACCGGCGTGGAATGGGTCGGCGAGGCCGACGGCAGCGCGCTGCGCCAGTGGGACACCACGGCGCTCCCGGATGGCTGGACGACGCTGGAATCCGGCGGCGGCGCGGCGGAGGTGTGCGTCCTGAACGGGCCGGACGTGGCCGGCGGACGCGTGGATTCGGACGAAATGTGGGGCGCGGACCGGGTGCACGTGGTACGCGACGACGTGGTGGTGGGCGAAGGGGCGGTGCTCACGCTGGAACGCGGGGCGGTGGTGAAGTTCACCGAGGGGGCGCGCATCGTCGTGGAGGAGGGCGGGGACGTGGTGGCCAGGGGGGCCTATCTCGCGGACGCGGCCGACGACTCGGTCGGCGGGGACACGAACCTGGATGGCGGCGATACGCTGCCCGGCGCCGTGGAATGGTGGCTGGAGGACGAGGTGGTCGGCGACCTCATCGGGGTCTCGTTCGTGGGCGGCGGGACGGACCTGCCCAAGCGCACCTACAGCGCCGGGGAAACGTACGGGGCGCTGCCGGAGCCGGAGGACGAGGCCGCCATCTTCGGTGGCTGGTTCACCAAGCCCGGCGGCGACGGGGCGCGGGTCTTCCCTTCGACCCGCGTCAATGCGCGCGTGACGGCCCTCTACGCGAAATGGACGCCGTATTCGGTGGGTGTGGAGCCGATGTCCGTGGCAGCCGCGCCGACGGGCGGGACGTACAGGGTGGCCGTCTCCGCGAACACCGCCTGGTCCGCCGCCGCCGGGGCGGACTGGCTCCGCCTCGGGTCCGCCGGCGGCGAAGGGGACGGCGAGCTCGCCATCTCCGCGGACGCCAACGAAAACACCTCGGCCCGCGCGGCGACCGTGCGCGTGCAGCTCTCGCGGGGCGGGGCGTTCCGGGACATCACCGTCACGCAGGAGGGCATGGAACAGGTGGCGGCGCCGGGCATCCGCCCGGCCGACGGGACCACGTTCGAGGGCACGTCCCAGCGCGTGGTCATGGATTGCCCGACGGCCGGCGCGCGCATCCTCTACACCCTCGACGGCAGCGAGCCGACCGAGGGCGGAATCCCGTACGCGGGCTCGTTCAACGTCTTCGACACCACCACCGTCAAGGCCAAGGCGTTCAAGGCCGGCATGATCCGCAGCGCCACCGCCTCGGCGCGGCTCGTGCGCCTGCTCACCCTGGCCGAGGCCATCGACCAGCCCCTGTGGACCGTCGCGACCGATGCCGAGCACCCGTGGAAGGTCGTCGACGCCCCCGCCCACGACGGCGAGCACGCTGCGCGCAGCGGCGCCGTCGGCCTCGAACAAAGCACCCGCATGGAAACCACCGTCGATGGCGAGGGCTGGCTCGGGTTCTGGTGGAAAGTCTCCTGCGAGGACGACCCCGACGGGACCGGCTGGGACCGCCTGTCCTTCTACCTGGACGGGCGCCTGGTGGACAGCATAGACGGCGAGCGCGACTGGGCCGAAGTCGGCGTCAAGGTCCGCGGCGCCGGCATCCACACGCTGGCGTGGACCTATTCGAAGGACTGGTTCGACGAAACCCCCACCGAAGACTGCGGCTGGGTGGACCAGGTGACGTGGAACCCCACCGTCACCGACGAAGACGTCCCGCTCTCCTGGCTGGCCGACCTTGGCCTAGTCGATGCCGGCATGAGCAACGAGACCGCCGCCGCCCTCGACGTGGACGGCGACGGCCTCACCGCCGCGCAGGAATACCTCGCCGGGACCGACCCGACCGACGCCGATTCCGTCCTCCTGACCGGCCTCCGCTTCCCCGGCGGCACCCCCGAAGTGACCTGGACCCCCGACCTGGAAAGCGACCGCGACTACCGCGTGCTGGCCAAGAAAGCCCTGACCGACCCCGACTGGACCGACGTGACGGACCTCGACGACCGCTCCGCCTACCGTTTCTTCACGGTGGAAGTGCGCCCCGTGGAGTAACCCTCCCCGTCCATTCCCGCAACCCCCGAGGAGAGGGCGGGTATTCCCCTCACGCATCCCTCCCGCGCTCCAGCCGTTGGGGCGCGACTGGAAAGTCGCACCTCCCAGATGTGGGTGGTTCTTTCGCTTGTTTTCCGCTCTCTCTTTGTGTCCTTTATGGCTGGAATTCCTCCCGTTTTCCTCCCACAATCTTGTCCTCTTTATCCTGTTTGTCGTTTTCTTCCCTCCCGCAATCCCATTCGCTCCCTGCCGCCGGGCGGAGTTGTCCGCCCGGCACCTTGAAAGAGTTGTCCCAAGTTGTCCAAGTTGTCTCCTCAAACAATTGTCGGGAATTGTCGGAATTGTCTGACGGTTTTGTCCGCCGGTTGTTTTGTTGACCATTTTGTTCTTTTGGTTTCCTGAAAATGGGCCGGAAATTTTTTCCAATCGTTGGAAAACGGGCGAAAAATTTTTCCAATCATTGGAAAATTCGGGTCATTTTTTCCAACCATTGGAAAAATATTTTCCAATCGTTGGAAAACCCGGGGATGGCCGGCGGGCCAGCGGATTGTGCAGGGGGCGGGCGCGGAGGCGGGCGGGCCCCCTCCACCGGCAGGGTGCGTCAGGGTGCGAAGGATTGGTAGGCGGCGATGGTGCGGGAGAGGAGGTCGTCGAGGGGCCAGCCGAGGAGGTCGGCGCCGCGCTGGATGACGTCGCGGGAGCAGCCGGCGGCGAAGCGCTTGTCCTTGTACTTCTTTTTCACGCTCTTGAGGTTGAGGTCGCGGGCGCTCTTGGAGGGGTACATGAGGACGACCGCGCCCAGAAGGCCGGTGAGTTCGTCGGTGGCGTAGAGGATTTTTTCCATGGGGTGCTCGGGCGCGATGTCGGTGCAGATGCCCCAGCCGTGGGAGGCGACGGCGCGGTTGACGCTCTCTTCGACGCCGTGTTCGCGCAGGAGGGTCTGGCTCTTGATGCAGTGCTCGGAGGGCCATTGCTCGAAGTCGATGTCGTGGAGGAGGCCGACGATGCCCCAGTAGTCTTCTTCGTCGGCGAAACCGAGTTCGCGGGCGAAGTGGCGCATGGTCCGTTCGACGGTTTCGGCGTGGTGGAGGTGGAAGGTGTCCCGGTTGTAGCGCGTCAGGAGGGTCCAGGCGGCGTCGCGGGTGAGGTGGGTGGTTCGCATGGTTGAAAGGTTGAAAGGTTGAAAGGTTGAAAAGTTGAAAAGTTGAATGGTTGGATGGTTGGATGATTGGGGGGAAAGTGGGGGGTCAGGCGGGTTGCTTTCGGGGTGTGGTCATGCGTTTTCCCCGTCCTCGGGGAGGGCGGCGTAGTCGGCGGCGACGGAATCAAGGGGTTCGCCGACTTCGAGGCGGCGGAGTTGGTCGAGGGCGGGGTTGGAGAGGGTGTCGGCCCGGGCGCGGAGGGGGGCGAGGAGCGGGGCTTCACCGAAGGCGCGGCGGGCGAGGCCGCGTTCGGCGAGGTCGAGGATGCGGTGCAGCCGGGCGCGCAGGGCGCCGGGGTCGAAGAATGCGGGGCGGACGCGGCGAGCGAGGAGTTCGCGCAGTTCGGCGGGGCCGAAGCCGTGGCCGTAGAGGGCGGTGTCGGCGGCGAGCAGGGCCGCGAGAGCGGTGAGTTCTTCCATGAGGCCGGCGTGGAGGGCGGCGGGCGCGAAGGCGTCGCGCACGGGCTGTGCGCAGACGGACCGGAATTCGAGGGTGCCGCGCGCGGTGAGGTCCTCGAACTTGAAGGGGCGCAGCCACGCGACGTCGGAGGGCGAGGGCGCAAAGGAGTACGGGCGGTGGGTGCCGGCGGCGGGATCCCAGCATTCGGCCTCGATGCGGTCGCGCCGGACGTATTCGCGCAGCGGCAGGGGGGCGAAGTTGAGGTATTTGCCGCCGCGCTCGGCGCAGTAGACGCTCGTGGTTTCGAGGTAGCCGGCCAGGTCCGCGAGGGAGCGGAGGGCGACGCCGTACATTCCGCAGTTGTGCGGGTTGTGTCCGTGGAGGCTGCGGCTCCAGAGGCGGTCGCGCCCGCAAAGGAACCAGCCGCCGCCCGCGGGGCCGAAGTCGAACGGGGAGTTGGCCAGCAACACCGCCTTGAACGGCTCCAGGGCGTTGAAGGCGTTGATGGCGCCGGTCACGGTCGCCTCGTCGACGTCGAGCTGCACCTGGGAGGCGCAAGAGAAGAGGCCGAAGTCGGGGTGGTCGTGGAACCGCGGCGCGCCGCCGTACTTGGCGTAGCTCTTGAGATGGTGCAGGAGCATCCGGTAGCGGCCGTTCCGGATTGGCTCGGCGACGTTCTCGCGCCAACGCGGGTTGATCCCCATCCCGGTGAGGGCGTGGCCGCGCGCGCCGAGCGCCGCCTGCAGCGCCGGGTAGTAGCGCCGGAAGCGCGCCCGGGTCGCGAGGAGGCTTTCGTCCGGGCCGAAGGAGAGTTCGAGGGTGTTGTAGGAGCAGTCGAAGGAGAGTTCGTCGCCCGTGGCGGGGTCGCGGGCGCGGTAGAGGGCGCCGGCGTCGTCGAGGGCGGTCTCGGGGAAGGGGAAGCGGGCGAGGAAGTCGGCGACGGCGGCGTGTATGGAGTCGAAGTCGTTGGGTTCGCCGGGGGCGAGGTTGTAGATCGGCAGTTCGAGTTCGACGCCCGCGCGGCGGGTGCGGGGCCGGTCGAGCGGGGCGAAGAAGCGCGCCTCGATGGCGGCGCGGAGGGCGGCGGATGGGTCGGCGGGGGGCGTTTGTACGGGCTGTTCCATTGGATTCCGTGGGAGGGGAAGAGATATAGACAATCATTTTGGTCGTGAAATTCCATACGCTTCTATCACGATTTGAAACTGACTGCAAACAATTTATTCGACCGCTTTGGTTGCATTTTCAGCTTGCCCCCTGCACAATCTGCTGGCTCGCCGGGAAAAGGCCGGTTTTCCAATGATTGGAAAAATTTTTCGCGCATTTTCCAATGATTGGAAAAAATTTTCGGCGAAAGGGGAGGGCAAGGGAAGCGCAAGGGGAAAACGCAAAGAACGCAAAGGGGTTGACGCAAAGAACGCAACGGCGGGGGGCGGGAGGGGCGTGGGAGGAATGCGGGAGGAGGGATGCTACAAGAATATCTCGAATGCCGCTGCGCGGACTTGGATAGCTGTCGGGACGCGGGCGGGTCGACTGCGGAGATGATTGGAAAACAGATGTTCTTTTATAGGGTCTGTCCCCATATTTCTTACCGTCGGAGACGTCGGGACGGGCGGGGTATGGACAACCGGACAATCCCGTTCTTTTTCCGTTCGGCGGGCGGGGTTACGGGCGGAGAGCGAAATGGTTTTTGCGCGACGTGAGGATTCCGGCCCTGGCGAGGCGGCCGATTTCGGCGGAGAGGGCGCTGCGCTCGGTGCAGAGGTAGTCGGCAAGGCCCTGGCGGTCGAAGGGGATGTCGAACTCGCGGGCGCCCTTTTCCTGCGCGACGGCGTGGAGGTAGGCCATGAGGCGGCTCGCGGTGGAGCGGCGGGAGAGGATGTTGATCTTGCGGTTCAGTTCAAGGGTCTTCGCGGCGAGCGTGCGCATGATGTTGCGGACGAGCCGGGTGTGGAAGGCGCAGGCGTTTCCGCACGGCGTGACGACGCGGGCGGCCTGGAGAAGCAGGACTTCGCTTTCTTCGTCCGCCTCGACGTAGACGGCCATCGCGGCCGCGCCCGAAAACGCCTGCGCGGCGGCAACGCATTCGGGCGCGCGGACGAGATTGATCAGGGTGCGCCGGCCGTTCTCGTCGTAGGTGGAGACGGCCAGCGCGCCGGAGAGGACGACGCCGAAGCGGTCGGTCTTTGCGCCGGTGCGCATGAGGAGCTCGCCCTTCGCCAGGCGCACGCGCCGCGCCCCGAGGCAGGCAAAGAGGGCGGAGAGGTTGTCGGGGCCGATGCCGTCGAAGAGCGGCGAACGTTTGGCGATGGCCGCGAGGATTGTGGTTTCGCGTTGCATGGGGGCAGTGTGGCATTTCCGGAAAATGTTGTCACGCCAACAGATTCCGCCAGGCGGCTTTGCTATGACAGGCGCCGTCAACAGGAAACAGGAGGCAAAAACATGAAGCGCAAGATTGTCGAAATCGACGAAGGGAAATGCAACGGTTGCGGGCTTTGCGCGAACGCCTGCCACGAGGGCGCGATCGCCATCGTGGACGGCAAGGCGCGGCTCGTCAAGGACGACTACTGCGACGGCATGGGCGACTGCCTGCCGGAATGCCCGGCCGGGGCGATACGGATCGTAGAGCGCGAAGCGGCGGCCTACGACGCCGAGGCGGTTGAAAAGTTGAAAGTTGAAAAGTTGAAAGGAATCGTACCTGCCATGGCTGAACCAAGCCCTGCCCAATCTCCTTCCCCATCCACTCGGCACATGCCGCCGCCCGGCGGATGCCCGGGCAAGGCAATGCGCACGTTCGACCGCGCGGCTTCCGCGGCGGCGGGCGGGGCGCCGTCCCCCGCGGGCGGCGCGGGGGAGCCGTCGCAGCTCGCCCAGTGGCCGTGCCAGATACGGCTCGTCCCGGCGACGGCGCCGTTCTTCGAGGGCGCGAAACTGCTGATCGCCGCCGACTGCACGGCCTACGCATACGCCACGTTCCACCGCGATTTCATGCGCGGAAAGGTGACAATCGTCGGCTGTCCCAAGCTCGACCCCGTGGACTACTCGGAGAAGCTGGCGGAGATCATCCGCGCGAACGACATCCGGTCGGTGACGATCGTCCGCATGGAAGTCCCGTGCTGCGGGGGGCTCGAAATGGCCGCGAAGAAGGCGTTGCAGGCCAGCGGCAAGTTCATCCCGTGGCAGGTGGTGACGATCTCGCTCGACGGGCGCATCCTCGAATCGTGAAGGAGAGGCCATGAACGAACGGAAAGGAGAGGTTTTCTCGATAGCGGCGGAGAACGCGCCGGGCGAGGCGCTGGTCTTCGCGCTCGACGGCGAGGGCGTGATTGGCTACGAGGGCAAGGAACACACCATCAAGGCGGGTGAGAACTTCGCGTTCGCCACACTGGGTCCGCGCCGAAAAGCCGTTCAAGATGGCTTTGTTGCTGACATTGGATTGACAGGCGGAAGGAGCAGGAAATGAGAGCGCATGTGGATCAGGAACTGTGCATCGGCTGCGGCCTGTGCACCAGCGTTGCGCCCGACGTGTTCGCAATGAACGCGGACGGCAAGGCGGAGGCCGTGGCCGACACGACCGACGCAAACGGCGAGTCGGTGGAACAGGCCATCGAGGGATGCCCCGTGCGCGCAATAAGCCAGATTTCAAAAACACAAACAGGAGAACAACCATGAACGAACCGAAAATGTTTTGCTTCCAGTGCCAGGAGACGGCGGGGAACAAGGGCTGCACGATCTGCGGAGTGTGCGGCAAGACGGCGGACGTCGCCGCGTTGCAGGACGGGCTGGTATTCGAGACCAAGCGTCTCGCCGCCGCCACGACCGCGCTGCGCGCCGCCGGAAAACCCGTCGGCAGGGACGTGAACCATCTCGTGACGGTCAATCTCTTCATGACCATCACGAACGCGAATTTCGACGCGGACGCCATCCGGGCCGCCATCGAAAAGACCAAGGCCGTGCGGCTGGAATTGGCCCCGAACGACGCAATGGGAGCAAAGGACCACATCGGAGTTCTCGCGACCGCGGACGAGGACATCCGCTCCCTGCGCGAGCTGGTGACATACGGCCTCAAGGGGCTCGCCGCCTACTCCAAGCACGCAAACGCGCTTATGCAGGACGACGAAGAGGTCGATGCCTTCATCCAGCGCGCGCTGGCGGCGACGCTCGACGATTCGCTGGGCGTGGACGGCCTCGTCGCGCTCGCGCTCGAAACCGGCAAGTACGGCGTCGCGGGCATGGCGCTCCTCGACAAGGCGAACACGGACGCCTACGGAAATCCGGAAATCACGGAGGTGGACATCGGCGTGCGCGGCAATCCGGGCATCCTGGTTTCCGGCCACGACCTCCGCGACCTGGAGATGCTGCTGGAGCAGACGACCGGCACGGGCGTGGACGTCTACACGCACTCCGAGATGCTTCCGGCCCACTACTACCCGGCGTTCAAGAAGTATGCGCACTTCGCCGGCAACTACGGCAACGCCTGGTGGAAGCAGAAGGAGGAGTTCGAGAAGTTCAACGGCCCGATCCTCATGACCACCAACTGCGTCGTGCCGCCCGCCGCCTCCTACAAGGACCGTCTCTGGACGACCGGCGCGGCGGGCTTCCCCGGATGCCGCCACGTCCCGGGCGGTTGCGGCGAGACGAAGGATTTTTCCGCGCTGATCGCGCAGGCGAAAACCTGTCCGCCGCCCACCCAAATCGAGACCGGCAAGATCGTCGGCGGCTTCGCCCACGAACAGGTGTTCGCGCTCGCGGACAAGGTCGTGGAAGCCGTCAAGAGCGGCGCCATCCGCAAATTCGTCGTCATGGCCGGATGCGACGGCCGCCAGCGCACCCGCGAATACTACGCGGAGTTCGCGAAGAAGCTCCCGGGCGACGTCGTGATCCTGACGGCCGGCTGCGCCAAGTACAAATACAACAAGCTCGGACTGGGCGACATCGGCGGCATTCCGCGCGTCCTCGACGCCGGGCAGTGCAACGACTCCTACTCGCTCGCGCTCATCGCCCTCAAGCTCAAGGAAGCCTTCGGCCTCGACGACATCAACCAACTGCCGCTCGCGTTCAACATCGCGTGGTACGAGCAGAAGGCCGTCATCGTGCTCCTCGCGCTCCTGCACCTCGGCGTGAAGAACATCCACCTCGGGCCGACCCTCCCCGCGTTCCTCTCCCCGAACGTCGCCAAGGTCCTCGTCGAAAACTTCGGCATCGCCGGCATCGGCACCGTGGACGATGACATCAAGGCCCTCGTCGGATAGGCCGCCGATGCACGGAATCCTGCTCCGCCGCGTCTACGACGCCGGGGATGCGCCGCCCGCCGCGCGGCGCATCCTCGTCGACCGGCTCTGGCCGCGCGGCATCCGCAAGGACATCCTCCGTCCGGGCGACCGGTGGGAGAAGGATGTCGCCCCCACGCCCGCCCTGCGCACGTGGTTCGGGCACGATCCGGCGCGTTTCGGCGAGTTCTCCCGCCGTTACCGCGCCGAACTCGCCGCCAACCCGGCGGCGGCAACCCTCGCCCGCGATGTCGAGGACGCGCTCCGCGACGGCGGCGTCTGCCTCCTCTACGCCGCCCGCGACCCCGTCCGCAACCACGCCGCCGTCCTCCGGGACTGGCTGGTTGCGGCTGCTGGGAAACGCGGGTGAAGCCAGACGTACCGCGAACGGCAAGCTGGGGAAAGGGGCCAGACCCCTTTTGGGGGCCTCTTTGAGGCCCGCGCGGGCCCCACACCGGCGGCCACAAGCAGCGCGGCGGTCAAGAAAGGTTTCAATTTGAGTGACATCCTGGAGGCCCCTTCGGGGTGCAATCTTTCTTTGGTTGGCAACTTACGGGAGTGCGCACCGGGCGTCAACTGGTTTTTCGGGAAAGGTCGATATCACTGGATTTCATGGAAAAGATAGGTGTTTTATCGCGGCCGGAGTGTGATTCACCTTGAAAACAAAGGGGGAAACAAGCGTGCGGGCCGGGTGGCGCAACGAAAGAGGGAGGAAGGCGGGAGGAGAGAGGAGGAAGGGAGGGGCGGTCTGCGGGGGCAAGGTTGAAGGAAGAAGAGCGAAGGAAGGAGGGCGGGGGGGGCGCGCCCCCAGAGGGTTATCCGGCTGCGGGGCGGATGGCATGGGCCGCGGGGAGGCGCGGCACGATGGCAGAGAGATTCGGCGCGTATGAATCGTCGGGGCGTTTTTCGAGGAGCCGGGCGCCGACCAGGTAGTCGAGGTCGCGGACGAGGGTCGCGGAGGAAAGGCGGGCGTAGAGGAAGGCGGCCTTGGGGGAGGTCTGCAGGAGGGTGCGGGGCTTGAAGGCGGCGAAGGGATCGAGCGATTCCAGGAAGGCGCGGAGGCGGGCCACCGGCTTCGCCGCCAGCTTCGAGGCAGCCAGCGTGCTTGAGACGTGCGACTGCCAGCAATAGCGGATTTGCTGGCGCTGCGCGGCGCTCAGGGGCGCGTCGAGGCCGTCGAGGAGGCCGGTGACGGCATAGGCGATGAAGCCCGAGAGGTCGCCGGTGCGTCCGGCTTCCGCAAGGTGCCGGTAGTACTCCGGGCGGGTCGAGTTGTAGTGGTTGGAGAGGATGTGGGAGCAGATGTCCGGGAAGCCGCCCCGGAGCAGGATGAAGAACTCCAGCAGGCGGGCGGTGCGCCCGTTCCCGTCCCCGAAGGGATGGATCCAGACGAGATAGACGTGGGCGACGATGGCTTCCACGACCGTCGCGCGGAAATCGCGGGGGGCGTCCGGGGCGAACGCGAAGAAGTCGCGGAGCCATGCGCACAGGCGGTCCATCATCGCGGGCAGGGCGCGGTGGTCCGGCGGGCGGTAGGCACCGACGGTGACCTCGTGCGGGCGAAACTGGCCGGGGACGGCCTGGAATTCCGGGCCGAGGTCCTTGCCGATCTGTGCATGGAGGGCGCGGACCAGTTCGGAGGTGACGGGAGGGGCCAGGCGGTTCCCGACCACGTCCTCCCGCACGGCGTTCAGGGCGTCGAGGACGTTCTTGACTTCCCGCTCCTGGTACTTGCGGCTGGGGGGGATGTCGGCATCGCCGCGCTGGATGGCCGCGACTTCTTCTTCCGAAAGGGTGTTGCCCTCGATGGCCGTGGTGGACATGGCCCCCTTGACCAGCGACACGCGGAGCATCTGCTCGCGGATTTCGGGCGAGAGGGGCAGATACATCAGCGAGCGGACGATGGCCGCGCCCTGGCCGAGCATGAAGTGGACATCCGGCGTGAGTTCCCACCGCTGGCGGAAACAGATTTGCGGATGGGTTTGCAGCTCGTTCTGTAGAATGTCCATGATGATTCTTCCTTTTCAATTGCAATAGATTGTGGATGATTCAAGCATAGTTTGCAAGTGAAAATGTCGAATGAAATGTTGGAATGAAAATCAGCTTCCTCCTGCAGAAGTGCGGGCGGGTCACCCGCGCTCCGGAATTCCATCCGCATCCCTCCCTCGTTTCCATGTCCGCGGAGTGGTTTTCATGGTTTTCAATGCCGGTTCCAGCTCTCGCCAAGCCGTTCCAGTCCGCGAAGCGGGGTTCGGGATGTTCTTGTAGATTCTCCCCTCCCGCATCCCTCCCGCAATTGTCCGCCCGTAGGGCGCACCGCAAACTTGTCACTCGCCACTCGTCATCGGCGGGGGCCGTCCCAGGCGGCGAAGGCGGGACGGACGGGGTCGAGGGAGGCGGCGGGGACGAGGAGGGCGTCGGGGGTTTCGCGGACGCCGGGGACGGGAATGGGGTTGCAGCCGCGGGCGGCGGCGCCGACGGCTTCGGGCGGGAAACGGTTGCCGCAGTTCTGGCAGACGAGGTGTCCGTCGGGCCGCTGGGCGAACCAGGCGCGCGGGGACGGGGAGCAGGCCTGGCAGGTGTTGAAGGCGATGCGGGGGCGTCCGGCGGCGTCGCGCAGGGCGATGAGCTGGACGGCGGGAAGGCCGGGGGACGGGGCGGGGACGTTGACGTGGAGGACGCAGCCGGTGATGCGGTCGAGGGGAATGGCGACATGGCCGCCGGGGTCGGGGGAGAGGTCGAGGTAGGGTTCGGCGGGAGGTGCCGGAGGCGCGGGGGGCTCCGGCGGGGGGGCGGCTTCGGGGGCAGGAAGTTGTTTACAGCAGTCGAATTCGGCGACGCCGGGGAGAGGGTCGATGTCCCATTCGCGGAGGCCGCGCAGGACCATGCCGAGGGCCAGCGCCGCCATGACCGCGGCGGCGAGGCGGGCGAGAAGGACGCGCCGCTTGGCCAGGACTCCGGCGGCGGCCCCCACGGCGAAGAGGAGCGGCGCGGTGCCGAGCCCGAAGGCCAACATCCCCAGCGCCCCGCGCACGGCGCCGCCGCTGCCGAGGGCCCACAGTTGCATGGCCTGGAGGGGGCCGCAGGGCATGAGGCCCGTCGCGAGGCCGAGGAGGGCGGCGCGGGCGGCCGGGGCGGACGGTACGAGGCGGCTTGGCAGGCGCAGGGCCGGAAGGCGGAAGGCCGGGAGGCGGATGCGGAGGAGTCCGGCCATGCGCAAGGCGGCCAGCAGCATGGCCAGTCCGGCCGCGAGCTGGACGGCGCCGCGGATGGCGGGTCCGGGGGCAAGCGCGGCGCCGAGGGAACCGGCGAGCGCGCCGACGGCGGCGTAGGAGAGGATGCGCGCGGCGTTGTAGAGGAGGGCGGCCGCCCAGGTGCGTCCCCTCGGCGGGGTTTTGCCGGGGGCGCCGCGCGGGGCGACGGCGCCGAGGAGGAGGGCGCCGCACATTCCGGCGCAGTGGAGGCTGCAGAGGAGTCCGGCGAGGAAGAGGGCGCCCAGGGTGGCCGGGGCGCCCGGCGCCGGGAAGCAGCGAGACACGTCGCCGCCCGTGGCGCGGAGGATGGCCACGCCCGCCGCCGCGGCGAGGGCGAGGACGGCGAGGGGGAGGATGGCGGATGCCGCGGCGGGGCGCGCCGGGGCGGGCGCGGCGGCGTAGCCGGCTTTTTCGACGGCGGCGGCGAGGGTGGCGTCGTCCACGGGGGCGGAAAGACGGACGACGGCGCGTCCGCGGGCGTGGTCGGCGGTGGCGGAGGCGACGCCGGGGACGGCTTCGAGGGCCGCACGCACGCGGGCTTCGCAGTGGCCGCACATCATGCCCCGCACGTCGAGGATGCGTCCGGCGGCGGAAGGCGGCGGCGTTGCGGCCGGGGCCGCAACCGGGGCGGCGGCGGGCGCGCCGAGGCGGGCGAAGTTGAGGTGCAGGGCGTTGGCGCATACGCAGATGCTGGAAAGGCTCATGGCGAGGGCGGCCAGGTCGGGGTGCATCTTCCAGCCGAAGAGCGGCGCGAAGACGCCCGCGGCGAGGGGGATGAGCAGGACGTTGTAGAGGAAGGCCCAGAAGAGGTTTTCGCGGATGTTCCGCAGGGTGGCGCGCCCGAGGCGCAGGGCGGCCGCGACGTCGGCGAGGCGGCCGTGGACGAGGACCGCCCCGGCGGCGTCGATGGCGACGTCGGTACCGGCGCCGATGGCGAGGCCCAGGTCGGCGGCGGCCAGGGCGGGAGCGTCGTTGACGCCGTCGCCGACCATCGCGACGCGGCTCCCGCGCTTGAGGTCGGCCACGACGCGGTGCTTGCCATCGGGGAGGACGCCGGCGACGACTTCGTCGATGCCCGCTTCGGCCGCGACCGCGCGGGCGGTACGTTCGTTGTCGCCGGTGAGGAGCAGCACGCGCAGGCCCATGGCGCGGAGGTCGGCGACGGCGGAGGCGGCGTCGGGCTTGGGCGAGTCCGCGACGGCGATGACGCCGAGCGCGGCGCCGCCCCGCGCGAACACGAGGGGCGTGGCGCCCCGGGCGGCGGCGTCTTCGGCGGCGGCGCGCAGGGCGGGCGGGAGGACGATGCCGCGCGCGGCGGCCGCTTCGACGCTGCCGCCAAAGGCGTCCGCGCCGCCGATTCGGGCTTCGACGCCGCATCCGGGGAGCGCGCGGAAGGCTTCGGCCCGCGGTTCGCCGGGACGGTCCGCCCCGCCTTCTTCCGCCGCGCGGACGACGGCCTTGGCCAGTGGGTGTTCGCTGCCGCGTTCGAGGGCGGCGGCGAAGGCGATCAGGGCCGCTTCCCCCCCGGCGGCGGCGGGGATTGCGGCGGTGACGCGCGGGCGTCCGGTGGTGAGGGTTCCGGTCTTGTCGAGGACGACGGTGCGGACGCGGCCCGCGGCTTCCAGGGCGGCGGCGGTTTTGAAGAGGATCCCGCGCCGCGCGCCGACGCCGCAGCCGACCATGATGGCCACCGGCGTCGCCAGTCCCAGCGCGCAGGGGCAGCTGACGACCAGCACGGCGACGGCGCGGGCGACGGCAACGCCCGGCGCCGCGCCGAGGGCCAGCCACGCGCCCAGCGCGGCGAGGGCGAGCAACAGCACCGCCGGAACAAACACCGCCGAGACGCGGTCGGCGAGGCGCGCGATGGGGGCCTTGCTGGCGGCGGCGTCGCGCATGAGGCGGACGATTTGCGCGAGGGTCGTGTCTTCGCCCACGCGCACCGCGCGGCAGCGGAGGAAGCCGGAGCGGTTCGCCGTGGCGGCGGAGACGGACGCGCCGGGAGCCTTGTCCACGGGCACGCTTTCGCCGGTGAGGGCGGACTCGTCCACGGCGCTTTCGCCCTCCTCGACCACGCCGTCCACGGGCACGTTCTCGCCTGGGCGCACGAGGAAGAGGTCGCCGATGCGGACCTGCGCGGCGGGGATGGTCTCTTCGCGGCCGCCGCGCAGGACGGTCGCCGTTTTGGGCGCGAGGCGCAGGAGCGCGGCGAGGGCGTCGGTGGTGCGGCCCTTGGCGCGGGCTTCGAGGAGCTTGCCGACGGTGATGAGCGTGACAATCATGGCGGCGCTTTCGAAGTAGTACTGCCCCATCCACGCTTCCGCCGCCGCCGTGCCGCCGAGGACCTGCGCGCGGGTCATCAGGAAGAGGACCGCCACGCTCCAGGCCCAGGCCGCGCCGGCCCCGAGGGCGACGAGGGTGTCCATGTTCGGCGCGCCGCGCAAAAGGCCGCGCAGGCCGGACGCGAAGAAGCGGCCGTTGAGCGCCAGCACCGCGCCGGAGAGCAGCAGTTGGGCGAGACCCATCGCGACATGGTTGGGTTCGGGTTGCGTGAACCACGCCGGCAGCGGCCAGCCGAGCATCATGTGCCCCATCGTCGCGTACATCAGCACGCCGAGGAGGGCCAGCGACGACGCCAGGCGGATGCGGAGCGCGCGGGTTTCGGCCCGGTTCGACACGGATCGGGCGTCCCCCTCCCCATCTCCGCGGGGGGTGGGGGCGGCGGGCCCGGCGGGGGCGGCGCCATATCCGGCGGCCTCGACGGCGGCGACGACCGCCGCGTCGTCGGCGGGCCCTTCCACGGACATCTCGTTCGTCAGCAGCGACACCGCGCAATCCTCCACGCCGGGCACGCCCCGCACGGCTTTTTCCACCCGCGCCGAACAGGCGGCGCAGCTCATTCCGGTGACGGTGAAGATACGTTTCACGGGGCGGGTCCTTTCGGGGTCAGAGGGCGGCGTATTCGGTGAAGAAGAGGTGGAAGTCGTCCGGGGCCGCGACGTATTCGGCGCGGTGGGCGGGGGCGGCAAAGGCGCGGACGCCGCCGCGCCAGGCCAACGGCGTGCAGAGGGGCAGCGGTTGCCAGCCGTCGCCCGCCGCGGCGAGGGGGCGGGTGGAGAGCAGCGCGGCGCCGTCGGCCTCGCGGATGTGGAGGAGTCCGGCGGCGTTGGCGTGGGCGAAGAGCTGTTCGCCGTCGTATGCGAGCAGGTTGAGCTTGTTGCCGGGGGAGAGGTCGCGGCAGAGGACGGCGAACTCGGCGAAGCGTTCTTCGGCCGTGAGGGGGCGGCCGAGGGCGTCCTGGCGGGCGTCCGCGCGGGAAAGCAGGTGCAGGAGGATGCGCTCGGAGTCGGTACGGCCTTCCTGCACGGCGAAGTAGGGGCCCAGGGCGTCGCCGCGGAAGATGGTGCCGTTGTGGGCCAGCGTCCAGACGCGCCCGCGGTTGTCGCGCCCGACGAAGGGATGGCAGTTGACGCGGTCCATCGCGCCGACGGTCGCCTTGCGGATGTGCGCGATGGCGTCCGCGGCTTCGACGGGTTCGGTCAGGCGCGCGGCGAGGTAGGGGCTGCGGGTGGCGCGGACGGGCTCCTTCTCGATGGACGGGATGCCGTCGTGGAAGGTCGCCAGGCCCCAGCCGTCGGGGTGCTCGCCGCTGTGGGAGTAGAACTCGCGCAGCAGGGCGTTGAGGCGCACGGGGCGCGCGGAGGAGATGCCGAAGAGTTCACACACGGGCGGCCTCCGGGACGGGCACCGCGGCGGCGGCGGGGAGGGCGAGGACGGCGGAAGGGTAATCGCGGCCGGAGAGGGCGGCGAGGACGCGTTCGGCGCGGCGCGCGCCGGGGGTTTCGAGCTTGGCGCGCTGGAAGTCGAGGGCGTCGGCGACGGCGGGCGGCGGGGCGAGGGGGGAGAGGAAGGCGGCCAGGCCGTCGAGGGCGCGGCGGGCGGCGTCGCGCACCGGCTCGGCGCGGCCGTCGGGATGCAGGATGGTCGCCGAGCGCAGGTCGTGGCGGGCCGCGGCCTTGGCGTTGCGGACGGCGGCGACCTGCGCGCGGGCCGGATGCGCCGCGCGCGGCAACGCCGCCAGCCGCAGGAGCAGGAGGTGCGCAAAGGCCACGTCCCGCGCGTCCACGCCCGCCGTCGCGAAGGGGTCCAGGTCGAACATCCGCAGTTCGATGCGGTCCACGCCGCCCTCCGCCAGCGCCCCGGGCTCGTTGGGTCCGCGCGGCTTGAGGCGGACGGGATAATACAGTTCGCTGGGGGCCGCGATGAGGCCCGCTTCGGCGTGGCGGGCGACGCTGCGCGCCCAGGACGGGGCGTCGGTGTAGTCGAAGACCGGCACGAAGTCGTTCCAGTAGCCCAGCTCCGAGCAGCGGAAGGACGAAAACCCCGCGAACAGCCCCCCGCCGCCGCCCCCGCCCCCCAGCAGCGAAGCGTCCGCCACCGGGCTGGCCGACATGAGCGCGACCAGGAGCCAGGCGGCTTCGGCGGCGCGTGCGGCGAGTTCGCAGTAGAGCGCGTCGGCGTGGCGGCGGAGGTCGCCGGCGCCGCCCGCGGCCGCGAAGTCGGCGGCCAGCAGCGACGGGCCGAAGGAGACGTTGACGTGGACGCCGCAGAAGGCCATCTTGCGGCGGCCGTAGCGGGCGGCGAGGTGTTCGCGGTAGGCGGTTTTCCCGGCGCGGGGGCCGTCAAAGCGCGCGATGGGCACGTCGTCCCCGTCCGCGAGGGGTGGCGGGTTCGAGTAGAGCCACAGGCGCTCCGGAGCGGGGCGCGCGGCGAGGGTGGCGCGGAGGGCGGCGTCGATCGATTCCAGCTCCGCGACGGCGGCGGCGGGCGTGTCGTGGACGCCCGTGTTGATTTCGGGCTGGTTTTCGCAGAAGTCGCGCACGATGCGCGGGTCATCCGCCGGGAACGGGTGCGGCGTGCGGGCCATCCGCCCCTCCGGCGTCACCCGCAACGCCTCGCGCTCCAGCCCGAAGCGGGCGGACCAGAGGGCGTCGCGTACGGCTTTCGATTCAAGGTGGAGCATGGCGGCGGCGGGTCAGGGGGTGCGGGTGGTTGCGCTTGCGTTTCCGGCGGCGTGGGCTCCTTCCAGCCGGGAGACGAGCAGCGGGATCGCGCGCTCGAAGGCGACGCCGTACCAGTGGGATTCCGGCGTGGTCTCGATGGCGGCGCAGACGACGTCCGCCGCGAGCGCGGCCGCGCCGAGAGCGTCGCGGCCGCGCAGGACGGCCCCCGCGAAGACCGCCGCGAAGAGGTCGCCCGTGCCGTGGACGTTGCGCGGGAGGCGCGGGTTGAAGTCGTAGCGGAGGGTTTCGCCGTCGGAAACCGCAGTGCCGAGTTGCACCGAATTGAACGAGACGCCCGTGAGGACGACGTTCTTTGCGCCGAGTGCGTGCAGCCCCGCGACCGTTTCCTCGACGAACGCGCGGCCGTAGCCCTCCAGCACGGGCTCCCGGCCGAGCAGCAGCGCCGCTTCGGTGAGGTTCGGCAGGAGATAGTCCGCCCCGGCGCAGAGGCGCGCCATCTGCGCGGGAAAGTCCGGGCCGAAGCCCACGTAGAGCTTGCCGTTGTCGGCCATCGCCGGGTCCACGAAGCGCAACGCTCCCGGCGCGGCGCACGACGACAGGATCGAGAGAATCGGCCCGATTTGCTGCGGGCAGACGTAGCCCGTGTAGAACGCGTCGAAGCGGATGCCCTGCCTGCGCCACTCGGCTTCGATGCGCGGCATCTCGTCCGTCAGGTCGCGGAACGTCCACGACGGGAAGCCGCCCGTGTGGTTGGACAGCACGGCGCTCGGCAGCACCGCGCACTCCACACCGCACGCCGAAACGACCGGCAACGCCACCGTGGCCGAACACTGGCCAACGCACGAAATGTCCTGGATGGTCAGAAGCCGCTTCGGGGCGTCGGTGGTTTCCCCGAGCATTTCGCGGGCGCGTTCGAGGGTGAGTTTCATTGCTTGGGGGTCTTGGAAAGCCGCCCGCACGGCGCGGGGAGAGGCGCCGCGCGGGCGGGACGGGCTAGAACTGGTATTGCGCGGAAAGGACGAAGCCCTCGCCCACGCCGAGGCGCGAACCGTTCTTGCCGCCCGTGTCCACGTAGGCCGCGACGAACGTCAGCGAAGGCGTGGCGAACCAGGCCGCGTGCAGATCGTAGTAGTCGTGGTTGCGCACCTTGTCCGCGTCGAGGCCGCTTTTGTATTCCGCGCCGACCGCGAGCCACGAAACCGGTATCAAGTCCACGTTGCCGAACCAGCCGAAACCGTAGTCGCCGTGGCCGACGACGCCGTTCACCACCTCGTCCGACGCCTGGACGCCCGCGAAGGCTGGCGCCACGGCAAGGAGAAAGGTGGAAATCGCAGTGGAAAGGATGGTGTTTCATGATGGTCGGTCTTTCTTGTTGGAATGGGTTTGATTGGTTCCAGAAAGCCGAACCGGCCGGGATGATGCTTTGATATTGTTTTGTTGTTGGTCCGCCGGTTCAGCCGGAAGGGTCGTTGTCGGGGTGGCACATTCGAGGTGTACATCGTTTGACCATGATGATTCCTTTCTGTTGGGGTGACAGGAGGTTTCAAACGGGGCTGGAAACGCCGGAGTACGGAAATCCAGCCCCCATGTTTTCCGTGGACGTCAGATCGCGGCGAAGGCGCGGTCGAGTTCGGAGGTGATGTCGTCGATGTGCTCGAGGCCGATGGAGAGGCGGATGAGTTCGGGGAGGACGCCGCCCTTGCGGAGGTCTTCGTCGGAGAGCTGGGAGTGCGTCGTCGAGGCGGGGTGGATGACGAGGGACTTGGCGTCGCCGACGTTCGCGAGCAGCGAGAAGATTTCGCCGTTGAGGGCGTCCGCGAAGGCGCGCGCTTCCTTGCTGCCGCCCTTGATGCCGAAGACGACCATTCCGCCGGCCCCGTTGGGAAGGTACTTGGCGGCGAGGTCGGGTTGGGAGAGCGAGGGGTACTTGACCCACGCGACCTTGGGGTGCTTTTCGAGGTACTTCGCGACGGCCAGCGCGTTCTCGCTGTGGCGCGCGATGCGCAGCGGCAGCGATTCGACGCCCTGCAGGAAGATCCACGCCGCGTCCGGCGCCAGCGTCGGCCCCTGGTTGCGGATGCCGACGGTCAGCAGCCGCAGGGAGAACGCCACCGGCTTGAGCGGGTCGGGCAGGTCGTGGGCGAAGCGCAGGCCGTGGTAGCCGCCGTCGGGTTCGTTGTAGAGGGCGAACTTCGGGTCGGTCCAGTCGAATTTCCCGGCGTCCACCACCACGCCGCCGATGCCCGCGCCGTGGCCACCGATCCACTTGGAAAGGGAGTGGATGACGAGGTCGGCGCCGTGGTCGATGGCGCGGAGGAGGGGCGGCGGGGTGAAGGTGGCGTCGACGACGAGCGGCAGGTGGTGTTTTTTCGCGATGGCGGCGTAGCCGTCGAGGTCCGCGATGTCGAGCGCCGGGTTGCCGACGGCTTCGACGAAGAGCAGGCGCGTCTTTCCGTTGATCGCCGCTTCGACGGCCGCGAAGTCGTTGACGGGCGTGAAGTTCACCTTGATGCCCGCGTTCGGCAGGATGGCGTCGAACTGGCTGAAGGTCCCGCCATACAGGTTGTCGGCGGCGACGATCTCGTCCCCGGCGCGCGCGATGTTCGTGACGGTGAAGAAGATCGCCGCCGTTCCGCTGGCGAGGGTCTGCGCCGTGGCGCCGCCTTCGAGCGCGGCGAGGCGCGCCGCCAGGACGTCGTTCGTCGGGTTCATCAGCCGCGCGTAGATGTTGCCCAGCTCGCGCAGCGCGAAGAGGTCCGCGCCGTGCTTGCTGTCGCGGAAGTTGTACGCCGTGGTGCGGTAGACGGGGACGGCGCGCGCCAGCGTCGCGGGATCGCCGTGGGGGTTCTGTCCGGCGTGGATCGCCAGGGTTTCGATGTGGAAGCTCATGGGGTTTTCCTTATTTGGGGGGTGGTTTTGTTTTCGATTGCAGTCGATTGCAGTCGATTGCAATCGATTGCAGTCGATTGCAACCGCCCTGCGGTTGGCTCAGCCGGCGGTGTCGAACAGCCAGGTGGAGAGGTAGCGCTCGCCGGTGTCGGGGAGGAGCACGACGATGCGCTTGCCGGCGAACTCGGGCTTCTTGGCCAGTTCGAGCGCGGCGTGGAGGGCGGCGCCGGAGGAGATGCCGACAAGCAGGCCTTCCTCCTTCGCGGCGGCGCGGGCGGTCGCGCCGGCGTCTTCGGCGGATACCGGGATGACGCCGTCGTAGATGGACGTGTCGAGCGTCTTCGGCACGAACCCGGCGCCGATGCCCTGGATCTTGTGCGGCCCGGCGTGGCCCTGCGACAGGACGGGCGAGGTGTCGGGCTCCACCGCGAACACCTTGGCCGCCGGATTCGCCTCCTTGATGGCCTTGCCGACGCCGCTCAGCGTGCCGCCCGTCCCGACGCCCGCCACGAAGACGTCCACCTGCCCGTCCGTGTCGCGCAGGATTTCCTGGCCGGTGGTGCGGTAGTGGCGCTCGGGGTTGGCCGCGTTCTCGAACTGCTGCGGGATGAGCGAGTTCGGCGTCGCCGCGTGCAGCTCCTCGGCCTTGGCGATGGCACCCTTCATGCCGTCCTTGCCGGGGGTGAGGACCAGCTCCGCGCCGTACGCGGCGGCGAGCTTGCGGCGCTCGACGCTCATCGTGTCCGGCATCGTCAGGATCAGGTGGTAGCCCTTGACCGCCGCGACCAGCGCCAGACCGACGCCCGTGTTGCCGCTCGTCGGCTCGATCAGCGTCCCGCCCGGCTTGAGCGCGCCGGACGCCTCCGCCGCCTCGACCATCGCCAGCGCGATGCGGTCCTTGACCGACCCGCCCGGATTGAAATACTCCACCTTGGCGACCACTTCCGCCGCGCCCTTGTTCAGGTTGCGGATGCGGACGAGCGGCGTGTTCCCGACCAGTTCGGTAATCTTTTCGTGGATGTTCGGCATGTTGTTTTCCTTTTGGTTTTCGGTGTTTTTACATTGGTTATACAACCTCTTCGGTTGTGAATGGCGCGGACTCTACGCGAGGGCGGCGCGCCTGTCAACAACAAAATCACAACTTTTTCGGTTGCTTTTTTCGGACGCCGGGGGCAGGATCGTTTCCGAGAGGAAAACCGAATGAAAATCACCGCCCAAGTCCGCTACGCCCTGCGCATCCTCGTCGATCTCGCCGTCCGCGGCGGCGGCGCCCCGCGTCCCATCAAGGAGATCGCCGCCTCGCAGGGCATCTCCGAAAAATTCATCAGCCGCATCGCCGTCCCCCTCCGCCGCGCCGGCTTCGTCGAGAGCGAACGCGGGGCGAAAGGCGGCCTCGTCCTGGCCAAACTCCCAGAAAAAATCACCCTTCTCGACATCGCCGAAGCCCTGGACGGCCCTCTCGCGCTGGTCCCCTGCCTGGAACATCCCGGCTCCTGCCCGCGCCACGGCCGCTGCGCCGCCGAACGCGCATGGGGCGCCGCCGACGCCGCCCTCGCCTCCGCCCTCCGCTCCACCACCCTCGCCGCCGTCGCCCGCGACGAACGCCGCTTCGCCCCGCCCACGCCGCCACCGACTCCCGCCGAGCCGGATTACTGCATCTGACCGGCTCCCGCCCTGCTCGCGCCCCTCCAGCCGGAGGGGCTTTTTCATGGATGGGAGGATGGGGGAAAAATGGGTGAAACGTCAGGTTTTTTCGTGTTTCCAAAAGTGGGTCGGGAACGGGGAAGGGCGGGGGGAGGGCGGGCTACATGAGGGAGTGGGCGTCGACGTCGATGGTGAGGGTGACGTCGCGGGGGAGGTGGGGGCGGGCCTGGAGGGCGCGGAGGGCGGGGAGGTAGTCGCGGGCGGCGGGGGCGAAGAGGAGAAGGTGGACGCGGGTCTGGCCTTTGGCCTTGGCCAGGGGGGCGGGGGCGGGACCCTTGAGGTCCACCGCCGGCGGGAGCATGGCGCGGAGGCGGGTGGCGACGGTCTGCGCGGCGGCGTCCACGGCCGAGGCGTCGGGGCCCTTGAGGAGGACCGTGGTCATGCGGGTGAAGGGCGGGTACTTCATCAGCTCGCGCATGAGGATTTCCTGGTCGTAGAAGGTGTCCATGTCGGCATGGCACGCGCACTGGAGGGCCGGGTTGAACGGGGAGAAGGTCTGGAAGAAGACTTCGCCCGGCACGTCGCCGCGGCCCGCCCGGCCCGCGACCTGGGTGAGGAGCTGGAAGGTGCGTTCGGCGGCGCGGAAGTCGGGGATCTGCAGCGAGGCGTCGGCGTTGATGACGCCCACGAGGGTGACGTTGGGGAAGTCGAGGCCCTTGGCGATCATCTGGGTGCCGATGAGGATGTCGATGTCGCCGCGCCGGAAAGTGCCGAGGATGCGCTGGTGGGCGTCCTTGGCGCGGGTGGTGTCGGAATCCATCCGGGCGATGCGGGCGCGCGGGAAGAGGGCCTGCGCGACGGACTCGATGCGCTGGGTGCCGGTGCCGGTGCGCTTGATGCCGGGCGATCCGCAGTCGGGGCACTTGGAGGGGGCGGGGCGCCGGGCGCCGCAGACGTGGCAGAGGAGGAAGTCGCCGGAGCGGTGGTAGGTCATGTGGACGGAGCAGTCGGGGCAGGTTTCCTCGCGTCCGCAGTCGGGGCAGGTGACGGCGGTGGAGAAGCCGCGGCGGTTCAGGAAGAGGATGGACTGCTCGCCGCGCGCGAGCCGGGCGCGCACGGCTTCGACGAGTTCGGCGGCGAGGAGGGGGCGGCCCTGGCCGGACTTTTTTTCGCCTTCGAGACGCATGTCCACGACGCGGATGTCGGGCATGACGGCCCGGTCGATGCGCTTGGTCAGGCGGACGAGGCGGTATTTGCCGGCGCGGGCGTTGCGGTAGGATTCGAGGGACGGGGTCGCGGAGCCGAGCAGCACGGGGCAGTGTTCGAGGGCGCCGCGCATGACGGCGACGTCGCGGGCGTGGTAGTGGGGGGTCTCGTCCTGCTTGTAGGCGGGCTCGTGTTCCTCGTCGACCACGAGGAGGCCGAGGGGGCGGATGGGCGCGAAGAGGGCCGACCGGGCCCCGAGCGCCACGCGGGCCTTGCCGGACGCGATGCGCTGCCATTCGTCGTGGCGTTCGCCGTCGGAGAGCTGGCTGTGCAGGACCGCAACCGTGTCGCCGAAGCGCCCGCGGAAGCGTTCCATGGTCTGGGGGGTCAGGGAGATTTCGGGGACGAGGGCGATGGCGCCCTTGCCGGCGTCGAGGGCCATCTGGATGGCGGCGAGGTACACTTCGGTCTTGCCGGAGCCGGTGACGCCGTGGAGGAGGGTGACGCCGGGGGTCGGCGAGGCCATTTCCTCGGCCATCGCGGCGAGGGCGGCGGTTTGTTCGTCGGTGAGGGGCGGCGGCGTGGTGGGGAGGATTTCGAGGCGGTCGGCGGGATTGCGCAGGGCCGGCGCCTTGGCGAGGGTGATCCATCCGCGCGCGGCGAGGCGGCGGAGGGCGTCGAGGGAGACGCCGGTGCCGCGGGCGAGGTCGGCGGCGGTCAGGGTGGCGCCGTCGCGCAGGGCGTCCCAGGCGGCGGCGGCCTTGGGGGAGCGGCGGCGTAGGGCGGTTTCTTCGTCGGGGGTCGGCCCGGCGCCGGGTACGCGGGTGGCGGAGAGGAGGCGGCGGAAGTCGGCCCCGGCGTGGCGTACGGCGGCGGGCAGGATGGCGGCGATGGCGGCCTCGAAGGGCGCCGCGTAGTAGTGGCCCATCCAGCGGGCGAGGCGGAGCATGGTGTCGTCGAAGAGCGGATCGGGGCGCGTGATGGCTTCGATGGGCTTGAGGGCGGCCGGGTAGTCGGTGTGGTCGGCGAGGGCCGTGACGAACCCCTCCATCCGCCTGTGGCCGAACGGGATGCGCACGGCGTGGCCGACGCGGAGGCGTCCGAGGAGGTCGGGCGGGATGCGGTAATCGAATTCGCGGTCGAGGGAGAGGCCCGTGATGACGCGCGCGACGGTGGGGGTGCCGGGGGGCGCCGCGACGGCCTCCGGCGGGGGGGCGGCCGGTTCGGGGAACAGGGATGGCGTATCGGGGTCTTTCATCGCGCGGCCTCCCATCGTAGCACGGGCGGAACCCCTCCCGCAAGGCCGCCCCGACGCCCGCGGAAACCATTCGCGAGATCAAGGAAAACAACTTGATTTCCTTCAGTTTTTCCCCATATCCACTTCCCATGAACGCACCGGGTGGCACGGCCCTGCCTCGCCGGAAACTCCCTCCGCCGGGCCAGGCCGCGCCCCGTCGTGAAAACGTTTTTGCACGAGGCCCCATACGGGGCTTCCCACGGAGCGGCGCGGATGCCAGAATGGCGGAAAAGCCGGGAGCGCTTCCCGGCGCGAGACCGTCCGACAACCAACCGCAGGAGAATGCCATGGCCGCCAAGATCACCCGCCAGTTCCTCGAGAAAATCCCGAAGACCGATCTCCACCTCCATCTGGACGGCTCGCTCCGGCTGTCCACCCTCATCGAGCTGGCGAAGGCCGGCGGGGTGCCATTGCCGTCCGAGACGGAGGAAGGCCTCAAGGAACTCGTCTTCAAGGAGAAATACGCCGACCTCCCCGACTACCTCAAGGGCTTCGGCCTGACGTGCGCGGTCCTGCAGACGCCCGAGAACCTCGAACGCGTCGCCTACGAACTGGCGCAGGACAACATCGCCGAGAACGTCCGCTACATCGAAGTCCGCTACGCCCCGCAGCAGCACATCCGGCCGGGCTTCCCGATGGAGGAAGTCATCGAGTGCGTCAACCGCGGTCTCGCCCGCGCGCAGAAGGAGCACAACGCGACGGAAGCCGTCAGGAGCGGCGCCGACATCCCCTTCAACTACGGCATCATCGTCTGCGCGATGCGCTTCTTCAACCGCCACTTCTCGCCGTACTACGCGCAGCTGTTCGACATCCTCCCGCAGGCCACGCCGCGCGAGATCATGTCGCTGGCATCGCTCGAACTGGCGCGCGCGGCGGCGCACATCGTCGAGACGCGCGGCACGCCGGTGGTGGGCTTCGACCTGGCGGGCGCCGAGGCGGGCTTCCCGGCGGTGGACCACCAGGCGGCGTACCAGTACGCGCACCGGCACTTCCTGCGCAAGACGGTGCACGCGGGCGAAGCGTACGGCCCCGAATCGATCTTCCAGGCCATCACCAAGTGCTACGCCGACCGCATCGGGCACGGCACGCACCTGTTCGCGTCCGGCATGATCAAGGACCCGGGCATCGCCGACCCGGACTACTACGTCGCGCGCCTGGCCGACTACATCGCCTCGCGCCGCATCACCCTCGAAGTCTGCCCCACGAGCAACCTCCAGACCCTGCCCGCGCTCAAGAGCGTCGCCGAACACCCGCTCCGCAAGATGCTCGAGGCCAACCTTTCCGTCAGCATCTGCACCGACAACCGGCTCGTCTCGCGCACGACCGTCACCGACGAACTCCAGCTGGTCTGCGACAACCTGCCCGTCACGCCCGCGCGCCTCAAGAACCTCATCCTCGCCGGCTTCAAGGGCTCCTTCTATCCCGGACCCTACAACGAGAAGCGTGCCCTCGTCCGCCAGGTCATCAACCGCTACGAGGCGCTCGAAAAGACCTGCCTCGCCCAAGAGTGAGCCGGATTGCCGCCGCCGGGAGGGTTCTGGGGGCCGCCGCGATGCTCTTCGCCGCCGGGTGCCTCGGACCGCGCCCCGGCGACGGGTTCTGCGCGGCCGACCCGCGCCCCGTCCTGCGCGCCGGCACCGTGGCCGACGCCGCGCCGCTGGCGTTCGTGCGCGACGGCGAATGGTGCGGGGCCGAAGCCGACATGGGCCGGGCCCTCGCCGACCGCCTCGACCGCCGCCTCGAATGGCGCGCCTATTCGGAAGGCGACCTCGAAGGCGCGATCCGCCGCGGCGAAATCGACATCGCGATGGCCGGTCTCGCGGTGACGCCCGAGCGCCGGGCGGCGCTGGACTTCGCGCGCCCCTACCTCGCGAGCGGCATCGGTGCCCTCGCGCGCGCCGGGGAAGCCGCGCGCTATCCGACGGCCCCCGACCTCCAGGCCGCAGACGGTTCCGTCGGCGTCCTGGGCGGCTCCCGAGCCGAAGTCTGGGCCGGACGCTACCTCCCGCGCGCCCGCCTCCGTGCCTTCGACACGTCCGCCGACGCCCTCGACGCCCTGCGCGGCGGCAGCATCGACCTCTTCCTCGGCGAGGCGCCCCTCCTCTGGGACCTCGCCCGCCGCGATCCGGCCCGGCTGGGGATGGTCCCGGCCCTGGTGGACCGCACCGATCTCGCCTGGGCCTTCCAGCCCTCCGTCCCCACCCTCCGCGAAGCCGCGAACCGGGTGCTGGAGGAGTGGATCCGCGATGGCACCCTCGGGGAGCTGCTGGGACCGTGGCTCCCGGCCACGCGCTGACGGGGAACCGGCTCCCGGCGCCTTCTCCGGCGCAACTTGCGAAACCGCGGTTCCAGAAACAGCGTGGCCGCCGCCCATTGTGGCGCCCCTTTTCCGGCGCGGACGCGCAGAAGCGCGTCCCTCCCCGTGGAG
>JAFXQI010000073.1 GCA_017527155.1 Kiritimatiellia bacterium | reverse complement strand
TCAAGAACCTGCGCACATCCATCCTCTTCCACTGCGGCAAGCTGGACATGATGCCCGACCTCGTCCGCGTAGGTGCCGCCCCCGCCTGACTCCTGCCCTCCCTATCCCTCCTGTTCCACTAAAATCCCCGAAGAACGAAAACTTTTTTCCAATGGTTGGAAAATTCACCCCGGTTTTTCCAACCATTGGAAAAAATTTTCGCCGGTTTTCCAATGATTGGAAAAAATTTTCGCGTTTTTTCCAATGATTGGAAAAATTTTTTCCAATCATTGGAAAATGTTCCCGCGGGCGCGCGGCGCGGATTTTGGGTTTTCCATTCGCGCGCGAACCGCTAGGATGCGCCGCCGTATGAGCAAAAAGTCCTTCCCATTGTCCTTGGAGCAGCTCCGCGAGGCCGCGGCGCGCTTCCCCACCCCCTTCCACCTCTACGACGAGGCCGCCATCCGCGCCAACGCCCGCCGCATGCGCGCCGCCTTCGCCGCCGCCGGCGTCCCCGGCTACCGCGAGTTCTTCGCGGTCAAGGCGCTGCCCAATCCCTTCATCCTCAAGATCCTCGCCGAGGAAGGGTTCGGCGCCGACTGCTCGTCGCTGGCGGAGCTCCGCCTCTGCCAAGCCGCGGGAATCTCCGGCGACCGCGTCATGATGACCTCCAACGAGACTCCCGACGGGGAGTTCCGCGAGGCCCGCAGGATGGGCGCCATCCTGAACCTCGACGACATCACCCACATCGACGCCGTCGTCGCCGCCACCGGCTCCCTCCCGGAAACGATCTGCTTCCGCTACAACCCCGGCCCCCTCAAGGGCGGCAACGCCATCATCGGCAAGCCCGAGGAGGCCAAGTACGGCCTCACCCGCGACCAGCTCTTCGAGGCCTACGCCCGCGCCCGCGAACTCGGCGTGCGCCGCTTCGGCCTGCACACCATGGTCGCTTCCAACGAGCTCGACGTGCAGTACCACATCGACACCGCCCGCCTCGTCTTCGCGCTCGGAGCGGAAATCAAGGCGCGGCTGGGCATCGAGCTCGCCTTCTTCAACGGCGGCGGCGGCGTGGGCATCCCCTACCGCCCCGACCAGGCCCCCCTCGACTACGCCGCCCTCGCCGCCGGCGTCGCCCGCGCCCGCGAAGAAATCCTCGTCCCGGCGGGCCTCGGCGGCGCCGCGTGGTACACCGAATGGGGACGCTGCGTCACCGGCCCCTACGGCTGGCTCGTCGCGCGCGCCATCCGCCGCAAGGAGACCTACCGCTCCTACGTCGGCCTCGACGCCTGCATGGCCAACCTCATGCGCCCCGGCATGTACGGCGCCTACCACCACGTCACCGTCCCCGGCAAGGAAGACGCCCCCGCGGACCGCGTGTACGACGTCGTCGGCTCCCTCTGCGAGAACAACGACAAATTCGCCGTCCAGCGCGCCCTCCCCGAGATTGCCGAAGGCGACTTCGTGGTCATCCACGACACCGGCGCCCACGGCCACGCCATGGGATTCAACTACAACGGCAAACTCCGCTCCGCCGAGATCCTCCTCCGCCCCGACGGCACCCTCCTGCCGATCCGCCGCGCCGAGACCCTCGACGACCTCTTCGCCACCCTCGACTTCCGCGCCCTGGCGGACTTCGCCTGAGGCGGCCCATGGCGCACCGCGCGGCCAAATTCGCGGCGGGCGTCGCCCTGCTGCCCGTGTGCGCGGCGCTGACGCTCACCACCGGCCGCGCCCTCTACATCCTCGCCGAATCCCCGCGGCGGCTGCCCGCCCTGCCCGTCTTCGCGTGCGTCGCGGGGATGGCCGTGTGGGCGCTCGTCTGGTGCTTCATGCCGCCGATGACCCGCACCTACGTCCTCGGCCACGAACTCACCCACGCCCTCTGGACCATGCTCTTCGGCGGACGCGCCAGCGGCCTGCACGTCAGCGAAGCGGGCGGCAGCGTGCGCGTCAGCAAAAACAACGTCTGGGTGACCCTCGCCCCCTACTTCTTCCCCCTCTACATGGTCGCCGCCGCCCTCCTCTGGCTGCTGGTCGCGTGGCTGTTCCCGGCCGTGCGGCCCTATTATCCCGTCGCCCTCTTCTGGATCGGCCTCGCGTGGGCCTTCCACCTCACCTTCACCGTCAAATTCCTGAGCTGGCGGCAGCCCGACGTCCTCGAACACGGACGCCTCTTCTCCTGGACCCTTATTTATGCCCTGAACCTCCTCACCGTCGCCGCCGCCCTCACCGCCGTATCCTCCTGGACCTTCCGCGAAGCCGCCGCCGACTTCTTTGGGCACCTCGCCGGCTTCGCCCACGCCGCCGCCCACTTCCTCGCCTGGGCCCGCGAACGATTCGCGCCGTGACCTCCCCCCTCCCCACCCCCACCCCCACCCCCCTCCCCATCCGGCGCCGCCCCGACCGCCCCCTCCTCATGGGCATCCTCAACATCACCCCCGACTCCTTCTCCGACGGCGGACAACATACCGCCCCCGCCGCTGCCCTTGCCCAGGCCCTCCGCCTCCAAGCCGCCGGCGCCGACTGGCTCGACATCGGCGCCGAATCCACCCGGCCCGGCCACACCCCCGTCGACCCCGACGAAGAATGGCGCCGCCTGTCCCCCGTCCTCGACGCCCTCCGCGGCCGCCTCCGCATCCCGATCTCCCTCGATACCCGCCACGCCGCCACCGCCCGCCGCGCCTTTGCCTCCAACTCCAACGTCGCCCTCCTCAACGACGTCGGCGGCCTTGCCGACCCCGCCCTCCTCGACTACGCCCGCGCCGGCGACTTCCCCGTCGTCCTCATGCACGGCATGGCCCACGCCCTCGACCCCGCCGACCCCGCCCCCGCCGATACCATCGCCCGCTGGTTCGAGCAGCGAATCCCCACCCTTGGCATCTCCCCCACCCGCCTCATCCTCGACCCCGGCATCGGCTTCGGCACCACCCGCGCCCAGGACGCCGCCCTCATCCTCGACCCCGCCCCCCTGACCCGCCTCCGCCTACCCCTCCTCTACGGCCTCTCCCGCAAACGCGTCCTCGCCCACCTCCCCTCCATCGCGCCCGCCCCCTCCGCCCCCCCCACCCCCGACCAGCTCTCCGCCCGTTGGTCCCTCCACGCCTGGCGCCACGGCGCCGCCATCCTCCGCCTCCACGTCCTCCCCCCCGCCTGAGGAGCCCCCCCCGCCGCTCCAGTTCCCCTCCTCTCGATCCGTTTTTGAGATTATGGAAAACCATCTTATTTTCCACCGATTTTCCACCATCCTCCCGCCCATGAACATCATCCCCATGCGGGCCCTTTTCCCCCGGTTCCATCCCTGGGCTCCGGTCCTCCGCTCCCGTAGTCGGATTTGCCTGGGCCGAGGTTTTGGCTTGCTCCGCCCCCGCCCCCCGCGCTAGTGTTTTTCCTTTCCCGCCGGACCGGGCATCCCGCCCGCCCCCCCGCGGGACCCGAAAGTGAAGGTACGCGCCATGATCGAATGCAAACACACCGCCCTCAACGCCTGGGTCGCCGAAGTCGCCGCCCTCTGCCAGCCCGACGCCATCCACTGGTGCGACGGCTCGCAGGCCGAGTACGACGCCCTCGCCGGGCAGCTCGTCGCCAGGGGAACCTTCATCCGCCTCGACGGCGCCAAGCGCCCCGGCTCCTACCTGGCCCGCTCCAATCCCGCCGACGTCGCGCGCGTCGAGGACCGCACCTTCGTCTGCCCCGCCGACCCCCGCGAAGCCGGCCCCAACAACCACTGGCGCGACCCCGCCGAAATGAAGGCCGAGATGACGGCCCTCTACCGCGGCTCCATGCGCGGCCGCACCATGTACGTCATTCCCTTCAGCATGGGCCCCGTCGGCTCCCCCATCTCGCGCATCGGCGTCGAGCTGACCGACAGCGCCTACGTCGCCTGCAACATGCGCATCATGACGCGCGTCGGCGGCGCCGTCCTCGACGAACTCGGCACCGACGGCGAATTCCTCCGCTGCCTGCACTCCGTCGGCTACCCCCTGGCCGACGGCCGCCCCGACGTCGCGTGGCCGTGCGACCCCGACCGCCGCTACATCACCCACTTCCCCGACGACCCCGCCATCTGGTCCTACGGCTCCGGCTACGGCGGCAACGCCCTCCTCGGCAAGAAATGTTTCGCCCTGCGCATCGCCACCACCCTCGCCCGCAAGCAGGGCTGGCTCGCCGAGCACATGCTGATCCTCGGCCTCACCAACCCCGAGGGCAAGAAAATCTACGTCGCGGCCGCCTTCCCCTCCGCCTGCGGCAAGACCAACCTCGCCATGCTGACCCCGACCCTCCCGGGCTGGAAGGCCGAATGCGTCGGCGACGACATCTGCTGGATGAAGTTCGGCGACGACGGCCGCCTGCGCGCCATCAACCCCGAGGCCGGGTTCTTCGGCGTCGCGCCGGGGACCTCCTTCAAGTCCAACCCCAACGCCATGCGGACGATCGCGAAGAACACCATCTTCACCAACTGCGCCCTGACCCCCGACGGCGACATCTGGTGGGAAGACATGACCGACGACCTCCCGCCCGCCCTCACCGACTGGAAAGGCAACCCCTGGACCCCGTCCACCGGCACCAAGGCCGCCCATCCCAACGCCCGCTACACCACCCCCGCCTCCCAGTGCCCCGTCATCGACCCCGCCTGGGAAGACCCCGCCGGCGTACCCATCAGCGCCATCCTCTTCGGCGGCCGCCGCCCCACCACCGTCCCCCTCTGCATGGAAGCGCGCAGCTGGACCCACGGCACCTTCCTCGGCTCCGTCCAGGCCAGCGAAACCACCGCCGCGGCCGCGGGCAGCGTCGGCGTCCTGCGCATCGACCCCATGGCCATGCTGCCCTTCTGCGGCTACAACATGGGCGACTACTTCCAGCACTGGCTCGACATGGAAAAACACCCCGGCGCCAAGCTCCCCAAGATCTTCTACGTCAACTGGTTCCGCAAATCCGACGACGGCCGCTTCCTGTGGCCCGGCTTCGGCGACAACTCCCGCGTCCTCAAGTGGGTCTTCCAGCGCTGCGAAGGCACCGTCGGGGCGAAAGAGACCCCCATCGGGCTCCTTCCCGACCCCGCCGACCTCGACCTCGCGGGCCTCGACCTCGATTCCGACGACCTCGACGACCTTCTCACCCCCGACATCCCCGGCGCCCTGGTCGACATCCCCGCCTACCGCGCGCACTACGCCAAATTCGGCGACGCCATTCCCCCGGCGCTCACCGCCGAACTCGACGCCCTGGAAGCCCGCCTCCGCGCCGCCGCCGCCCCATGAAGCACATCACCGTCCGCTTCTACTCCCTGATTCCGCGCCCCGGCATCCAGGAAGTCCCCTACGACACCGACGCCCCGACCGCCCGCGCCCTTCTCCACGAACTCCAGTCCAACCGCGCCATCCCCCTGACGACCAACATCGTCAAGGCCGCCCGCAACGACCAATTCATCGAATGGGACGACCCCTTCCAGGACGGCGACACCCTCACCATCCTCCCCCCCTTCTCCGGCGGCTGAGCCGCGCCCGTTGCCGCATGCGTTTCCTTCGACTGCAATCGACTGCATTCGATTGCAATCGACTGCAATCGATTCCCCGCCCCCTCCTCCGCCCCCTCCTCCTCCTGCTCCTCCTCCTCCCGCTCT
>JAFXQI010000032.1 GCA_017527155.1 Kiritimatiellia bacterium | reverse complement strand
GCCTCCATTTGGTTTTTGGAATGACGGGATCGGAGGAGGCGTCCCGCGGCCGTCCCCCCCCCGGCCGGGGGGGGGGACAACCGCGGGACGCCTCCTCCACAGGCGGGGGGCGGACTGTCCGGCCTCTTTGTGCACTTCGCGGTTGATGGACTGGCAGAAGACATTGCTGGCATCCGCATCCGCGGCAATGCCGCAACTGGGCACGGCGGTCGTGGCGGTCGCGGCAGGCGGGATGTACCGTCCCTCCGAAGGAACGGTGATGACGAAGAAGCCCGACGGGACATGGACGCCAATTGAAAGAGACGGAAATGGCCGGATCACCAAACATGGGGCCATGGTGAAAGGGAATGCCCTCGCTCAGGCAGGAGCAGTTGCGTGGTCGGTGGCCAGCGTGGTCGTCGGACAGGCACAACTGATGGAAATCGCGGCTGAACTGAACAAAATCAATCAGAAACTTGACGAGCTGAAAGCCAAAATCGATTACGAAAAAATCGCGGTCGTTGAAAGCGCGATGCTCGGGTGGAAGGAAATCGATTATTCCAGCCCCAATGCCGACATGATGATATATCTGGCCCGGAACGAGGTTCGCACGGCGTGCATGAACCTCTTCCATGCCATGCAGTCAGAAGCCAATGCTCTTCCTACGACAGAAGAAATGAGATTCTTCGAGGGGTTTGGCTCAAGAAAGAACCAACGCTTCGAGCAGGCCAGACAACATTTCACCTACCTTCTTTACTTGTTGCCCGCGTATATGACGGGATGATGTTTCTGGCCGCGACCGATGGCTGCGTCGGAAAGGGGAAATTCATGACAGGCACCAGGTATTTAGAGCAATTGGGTGCATTGTTACCAAAACTTCAAAGCAAGGTCCGCTTGGTCCCCATGATTACCGGACTTGACGAATCTCCGGATGCCATCGTCGACAATTTGGTGAAAGGCTTGGCACGGGCCAAGCAAGAATTCGCGAGAATGACAACCGAAATCGCTTCAGGAAAACCCATTCTTTTACAATTGCCGGAAAGCGAATCGTGTTGTCTAGAAGAGGAAAACAAACCGTAAACCAAGGAGAAATGGTATGAGCGAATCCTCGACCAGCCGCAAATGCAAAACCCCCAGATGCAAGAAACCCGCAGAGCCGAATTCGGAGTATTGCCTTGCTTGCCAGCAAAGGACGGCCCATGACCGCAAACACAAAGGTGCCATCGCAGCGTCTTTGGGTGCGCTGGTACTTGCGATTGGGGGAGCCATCTTCAAGATTGTATCGGGAGGGAAAGGCGCACAAAAAGGATAAAAATCCCCGAAGGGAAGAAGATGGTAGCGCTGCTTGTCGTTTCCCGAAGAGGACAGGAATGTTGTAGCGGGAGCATGAGAACGCCGTCGTTGGACCATCGAAATCGAAACGAACAACTATTGAAAACCATCAAAGGAGATTGAGATGTTGAGAATCATCCTCTGGCTCATCGCCATCAAAGTCACGATCAGCGTGCCCTGGAACCTCGTTTGCCTGCTGGGAGAGCTCGCCGGCGGAAGCAAAGGAGAATAGGGTATGAGCAAACTTGCCTGGTATGTCGTCATCATGGTCGCCATCGACGTGTTGCTTTACCTTGCCCGCTTCTGTGTGAAGGCCGCGAAAAGCGCGAAGACGGCGGGTGTTCCTTCGGAGGGGAGCACCCCCCAAGACACGGAAACCACCTCCAGTTCGGTCGATGCCTCCGTTCAGCCTCCATCTGCTTGAACCCCGACACTCCACGATCTGGAGTTGGCGGGCGGACCTTGGTACCACCCGGTTCCAAGACAACTCAAACAACTCAAAGGAGTTGTCAGGTGAAACCTTGCGATTTTCCATGTGCAGGGATGGGTAGGGCGGGCAGTCCCTGCCCGCCGGTGTCCGTCATACCGGAGGACGGCGCCGGAAATGTGCGGACGCATGTTTCCCCAAGTCCCGGCTGAATTGCATCCGCATCACCCATGACATTCGCTTGCACGTTCCGGTTTCCGGCGGCGAGGGGACTCGCCGCCCTACCCCGCTTTGCACGAACGAAAACACAAGTTCTTCGCCTGACAACTCCAAACAACTCGAAAACAACACAAAACAATTTTCAAAGACGAATTGGAGGAAAAGGGAGAACGCGGATGGCCCCCCCCCGGGGCCCGGAAGACAAGTTGTCGGAAGTTGTCTTTCGAGTTGTTTGAGTTGTTTTCCAATATTCAGCTGAATGGGACAACGCTGTCGGAGTTTCCTTTTCCGCCCACGGGAAATCGCCCTTGCCCCCGTAAATGGTGTAACCACTCCGGCGGCCCGCGCGACTTTTGCATGTGTTCCGCCGGAACTTCCCGCCGGCGGAACGGCTTCGATGACGGGAAGACCATGGGAAAACAATGGAACGACGAAAGGATCGGCAATGCAAACGAACGGATTCATGCCGGATTACAGCTGGAAAGGCCGACTGAAACAGTGGCTGGCAAGCCTTTGGCTGCGCTGGCAGATGCGGAAGCCGCCGATCCGGTATTGAAATTGAACACCAGAAAGGAACCAACATGAAAACGGAGCGGAACGGAATCAGCGAAGCGGAAGCCGCGGAGCAGTCGCGGAAGTACGCGGGGAAGGTCAGCGAGGAGACGGTGGGGGAGATGGTGGGGAAGGAAGGGAAGCTCAAGGGATTCTTCCGGCACATCTCCGTGCTGCAGAAGTACTGGAAGGACGTGTGCGAGGTCTTCTCGCTGCTGAAGGACTGGATGGCCGGGCGCTACCCGGTCATCCCGTGGACCGTGATCGCGACCCTGGTGGGGGCGCTTCTGTACGTGCTCTCACCGCTGGACCTGATCCCGGACTTCATCCCGGTTGTCGGGTTCACGGACGACGCCGGGGTGTTCGCGGTGGCGTTGTCGTTCGCCGGATCGGATCTGGAGAAATACCGGGAGTGGAAGCGCCAGCGCGCGGAGACCATCGACGCGGAGTGGGACGAAGAAGACGCATAGGGATGTCCTGGACGGAGCTTCAAACCGCCCCGCCGCCGGGCACGCCCCTGAAGTGCGCCCTGGCCGGCGGTCTCGTCCCGCCCCTCGTCCACACCGGCGTGTACCTGGGGCGGTGCCGGGTTGCGGAACTCCGCGGGGACGGCCTCGTGCTCGCGGTGACGCTTTCGGACTTCCTCAACGGCGCTTCCGGGGAGTGGAATCCGGCGGCCATCCGCACGGGCTTCCGCATCCATGCCGCCTGCGACGCGGAAACCGGGACGCCCCTGGCGTCGGACACCGCGGCCGCCAAAGCCCGCGAACTGACCCTCGCGCGCCGCGGCCGCCTTTGCCTGGAATACGATCTGCTCGGATGGAACTGCCACCGCTTCACCGCCGGGTGCCTCGCGGGCGACTTCGGCAGCTTGGACGGCGGGACATGGATGCTGGACCGGCTGGAAGCCGTCATCTCCAAGTGTCTCAACCGCGGCCGCCCGATCGGCTGGCGCGCCGTATCCCCCGCCACCCCGGGCTTCCGCTACGCCGCCACGCCCGGCAAACACCTCCAGCGGGCCGGCCTGGTGGCCGGAGTGCTCGGCGGCCTCGCCGCCCTCGGAATCGGCATCCGCCACGGCCTCGACGACGCCGGAAACGATCGAAAGGGATAGACTCGCCGCCGACTTGCGGGAAAACGAATCGCAGGAGAAACCGGCATGCAACGGACATTGAAACATTCCTTGCGGACGATGGCGGCAGTGCTGGCCTTGGGCCTCGGCACGGTCGCCACCGTGCACGGAGAGGAGAACGCCATGTGGTACCAGTGCAAATATTGCGGTCACAAGGCCCGCGACGTGGCCAGTCTGACGGGCAGCGCCTGCCAGCGGCATCCCGACGGGCCCGGGAAAGGCCGCCACGCCCTCTACGAGGGCGGCGCCAAGACCTCCTACACCTGCAAATGGTGCGGCAAGCGCTCGCCGGACATCGCCTCTCTCACGTCGCCCAAATGCCAGCGCCATCCCGCCGGCCCCGCCGCCGGACGGCACGAACCAGCATTGTAGTACACTGCAAAGCTTACCCCTTCCGCTTTTCATGGGAACAGCCGACTGGGAGGACGGGCGCCCCCGCCCGTCATCTCAAGGTTGCACCAAACGTCTGCCGTCGTGCGCCCCCTCCCGCCCCCGTCCGTGTTTGGAGTGGTCAGGCGAAAACTGGCCTTTTGCTTGTGCGAAGCCGGGGTAGGGCGGCGAGTCCCCTCGCCGCCGGAATCTGGGTTGCGCAATGGGATGCCGCTGGCCGTGCGGATGCCCTTCGCCCGGAATCCGGCCAAACCATGCATCCGCGCATCTCCGCGCCATCCTTCGGCATTCCTTTCTCCGGCGGGCAGGGACTGCCCGCCCTACCCTCCTGCGGAGGAAAAAGGGGCCAGACCCGAATGCCGGTCAGACAAGGACGGTCCCTTGGGGAAGGGGCCTGCGGCGCCAAACACGGAGGGAACGGAGGACCGGAGACACGGAGCGATTTGGAATGGGGAGTTTGTTGGAGGAGCCTTCGCGCGAGGAAACGTCGGACAACCGCTTGACCGGGACGTTTTTCGCGCTCCGCGGGCACGGTGGAACTGGCAAACCGCCGCGGATGTGGTATAGTGCCCCACCATGTTGTGCGAAAACTGCAAGAAGAACGAGGCGACGGTCCACATGACCCAGGCCATCGACGGGCGGATACAGTCCATCCACCTGTGCGAGGAGTGCGCCCAGGCCATGGGGCTCGATCTCCACGGCGGCAAGCTGGACATGGGCAAGTTCCTCGAAGGCATGGGCCGCCACCTCCAGGAGGTGGCCGAAGGGTTGGCCCCGCACAAGGACCGCTCCCCCGCCGAGCCGCCCATGCCCGCGTCCTGCCCGCTTTGCGGGATGCGGCGCGAGGAAATACGCCGCCGCGGCATCCCCGGCTGCCCGCAGTGCTACGACACGTTCGCGCCCATTCTGCTCGCCGGCTGGGAAAGCCGCGACTCCACGTACGCCGGCTGGCTCCCCAAGGAATTCCGCAAACCCGCCACGCGCCGCCGCAAGGGCGCCGCCCCCGCCGATGCCCCCGCCGCCGCCGCCCCGTCCGCCGCCCCCGACCGCGAAACGCGCCTGCGCGAGTGCCGTCTGGGACTGGAGTCCGCCAAGCGCCGCCTCGACGCGGCGGTCGCCGCGGAGCATTACGAGAAGGCGGCCGAGCTGCGCGACGCCATCCAGTCGCTCCGCCGCGAGCTGGAGGCGCTCGGCGGCTCGGAAGCCCCCGCGGACGGCGGTGCGCAGGAGGCCCCCGCCCCCGGCGGCGAGGAGGCGCGTCCGTGAACCTGCTGCCCCTGCCGCCGCGCAAGGCCGCGGTACGGGAGAGCCGCCAGCGGCTGGTGTGCGCGTCGCACTTCGTCCTGGAGCGCAACCTCCGCGGCTTCCCCTATCCCTCGCAGGCGTCCGACGCACAGCGCGCGGAAGTCTTCGCCCGCGTCGTCTCCGCGCTGGAGCGGCTGCCGGAGCCGCTGCGTCCGGTGCCGGTGCCGGCGGACGCGCCGCCCGAGGAGCGCGAGGATCTCTGGATGTCGGTCTTCCCGCAGGAGCCGGAGCCGCCGGAGTCGGGCCCGGACACGGCGCTTTTCGCGGGCGAAGCCTTCGGCCTCCGCTACGCCCTGGGCGTCAACCAGGGCTCGCACGTCAAGATCTGGACGGCGACTCCCGACGCGGACTGGAACGCGGTGTCGGTGCTGCTGGACCTGCTGGCGGAGAAGCTCGGCGACGCGCTGGAGTGGGCGTTCCGTCCGGACGTCGGCCACCTGACGGCGGACCCGGAGCGGCTGGGCACGGGTCTGGGGATCTGGGTGCGGATGCACCTGCCGGGACTGGGACTCCGGGGCATCCTGCAGGCGACGGCGCGCGGCCTGCACGAGCTGGGCTTCGGCCTGCGCACGGCCCACACGGAGGAGGCCCCCTACCGCATCGGCGGCCCCGCCGAGGAGGAATGCGGCGGCTCGCCCGGCGCCCTCTACTTCCTGCACAACCTTCGCAGCGGCGGCAACGGCTTCTCCGAGGAGATGCTGCTGGGCGTGATGAACATGCAGGCCCGCAACGTGATGGGCCACGAATGGGCCGCCCGCCGCAAGGCCATCGAGGACGACCCGCGCGACATCGCCGACCGCATCTCCCGCGCCGCCGCGCTGATGGGCTCCGCCTACCTCCTTTCCTACCGCGAAGCGCTCGACGCCGTGTCGGCCCTGCGCCTGGGCGCCGAAGCCGGCATCCTGCCGGTGCGCCGCCCCGAAGCCCTCGACGCGCTCGAACTCGACCTCCTCCCCTACCGCCTCCGCCGCCGCTTCGGCGGCACCACCGACGTCTCCCACCGCCTCCGCGCCGCCCGCGCCACCGTCGCCCGCGACGCCCTGCAGGCCGCCGGGCCGCCCCCGCGTCCCCGCGCCACCCACCCAAACCCCAAGGACACCCCATGAACAACTTCACCCCCGAAGCCCAGGAAGCCCTCCAGAAGGCCCGCGAGGAAGCGGACCGCTTCAACCACGGCTACATCGGCACCGAACACCTCCTCGCCGGCATCGCCCTCCTCGGCGACCGCGGCCCCCTGGCCCCCCTTCTCGCCGAAGGCCTGAGCATCGACGCCCTGCGCCTGGCGATCGAACAGCAGGTCGGCTCCGGCGGCGCCATGAAGCTCGCCGGCAACCTCCCCTACACCCCGCGCCTGAAGAAAGTCCTCGCCCTCGCCGCCAACGCCGCGCGCGCCGCCCGCGAAGAATACGTCGGCCCCGAGCACATGCTCCTCGGCCTCCTGCGCGAAGGCAACGGCGTCGCCGTCCGCATCCTGATGAACCTCGACGTCGACACCGAGGCCCTCCGCCGCCACCTCTCCCGCTCCATGCGCCCCGAGGGCACCCAGGACCCCTCCGACGACATGGAAGGCGACGGCTCCGGCGACGCCTCCGACGGCGCCCCATCCGGCCGCCAGCAGCCCGACCCCACCCCCGCCCTCACCGCCTTCGGCCGCGACATCACCGAACTCGCCCGCAAGGGCGAACTCGACCCCGTCGTCGGCCGCGCCGACGAAATCGAGCGCGTCATGCGCATCCTCTGCCGCCGCACCAAGACCAACCCCGTCCTGCTCGGCGAAGCCGGCGTCGGCAAGACCGCCGTCGTCGAAGGCCTCGCCCAGGCCATCGCCAACGACGAAGTCCCCGAGCTCCTCCGCGGCAAGCGCCTCGTCTCCCTCGACCTCGCCCTCATGGTCGCCGGCACCAAGTACCGCGGCCAGTTCGAGGAGCGCATCAAGGCCGTCATGGAAGAAATCCGCCGCGTCAAGAACGTCATCCTCTTCGTCGACGAACTCCACTCCCTCGTCGGCGCCGGCGGAGCCGAGGGCGCCATGGACGCCGCCAACATCCTCAAGCCCGCCCTCGCCCGCGGCGAAATCCAGATCGTCGGCGCCACCACCCTCAACGAATACCGCCGTTTCGTCGAAAAAGACGCCGCCCTCGAGCGCCGCTTCCAGTCCGTCCTCGTCCGCGAACCCTCCCAGGAAGAAGCCCTCGAAATCCTCAAGGGCCTCTGCGCCCGCTACGAAGACCACCACCACGTCAAATACCGCCCCGACGCCCTCGAAGCCGCCGTCACCCTCTCCGCCCGCTACCTCCAGGACCGCTTCCTCCCCGACAAGGCCATCGACGTCATCGACGAAGCCGGCGCCCGCGCCCGCATCGCCTCCATGACCCGCCCCCCCGCCCTCAAGGAACAGGAACAGACCATCCGCCGCCTCAAGGAAGAACGCGACGAAGCCGTCAAGAAAGAAGCCTTCGAGGAAGCCGCCCGCCTCCGCGACGAAGAAAAAGCCCTCCGCGCCTCCGTCGAGGAAACCCTCGCCAAATGGCGCAAGGAAGAAGGCGAAAAAATCGTCGAAGTCACCGAAGAAGACGTCCGCCTCATCGTCTCCAAGTGGACCGGCGTCCCCCTCAAGAAAATGGAGAAGGCCGAGCGCGCCAAACTCCTCGAAATGGAAACTGTCCTCAAATCCGCCGTCATCGGCCAGGACGACGCCATCGGCTCCATCTGCCGCGCCCTCCGCCGCTCCCGCGCCGACCTCAAGGACCCCCGCCGGCCCATCGGCTCCTTCATCTTCCTCGGCCCCACCGGCGTCGGCAAGACCCTCCTCGCCAAATCCCTCGCCGAATTCATGTTCAACTCCCCGGACGCCCTCATCCAGATCGACATGTCCGAATACATGGAAAAATTCAACGCCTCCCGCCTCGTCGGCTCCCCGCCCGGCTACGTCGGCTACGAAGAAGGCGGCCAGCTCACCGAGCGCGTCCGGCGCCGCCCCTACTCCGTCGTCCTCTTCGACGAAATCGAGAAGGCCCACCCCGACGTCATGCACATGCTCCTGCAAATCCTCGAAGAAGGCCGTCTCACCGACGGCCTCGGCCGCGCCGTCGACTTCCGCAACACCATCATCATGACCTCCAACGTCGGTTCCGACGCCGGTAAGCGCGGCGCCGGCCTCGGCTTCTCCGGCACCAGCGAAACCGAAGACTACGCCAAACTCCGCGACCGCACCCTCGAAGCCGCGCGCACCGCCTTCCGTCCCGAACTCCTCAACCGCGTCGAAGAAGTCATCGTCTTCCGGACCCTCCAGAAAGACGACGTCCGGCGCATCCTCGACATCGAACTCGCCAAGGTCGCCGCCCGCCTCAAATCCCGGGGCATCCGCCTCGACCTCCAGCCCGAGGCCACCGAATTCCTCCTCGCCAAGGGCTGGGACCGCCGCTACGGCGCCCGCCCCCTCCGCCGCGCCGTCGAACGCTACATCGAAAACGTCCTTGCCGAAGACATCCTCCGCGGCGCCGTCACCGAAAACGAAATCCTCCAAGTCGTCCCCGAAGGCGACCACCTCGCCTTCCGCCCCCCCCAGGGCGAAGCCCCCGATTCACCTCCCGCCCCCGACCCCTCCCCCATATCGTAGGGGCGGGCCTTCAGCCCGCCCTCCCCCGCCCCCCCACAACCCAGGAGCCCTTCCAATGACCACCCCCACCACCCCCTTCCGCCCCTACAACACCCTCACCCGCCGCCAGGACGACTTCGCCCCCCTCGACCCCGGCCACGTCCGCATGTACACCTGCGGACCCACCGTCTACAACTACGCCCACGTCGGCAACTTCCGCGCCTACGTCTTCGAAGACCTCCTCCGCCGCTGGCTCCGCTGCAAAGGCTACCGCGTCACCCAGGTCATGAACCTCACCGACGTCGACGACAAAACCATCCGCGACTCCCGCGCCGCCAACCTTCCCCTCGCCGACTTCACCGCCACCTACAAAAAAGCCTTCTTCGACGACATCAAGACCCTCAACATCCAGCCCGCCGACTTCTATCCCGCCGCCACCGACCACATCCCCGAGATGATCGCCCTCATCCAGCGCCTCTTCGACCGCGGCATCGCCTACCAGGCCCCCGACAAATCCATCTACTTCTCCATCGGCAAATGGCCCGCCTACGGCAAACTCGCCCGCCTCGACCGCTCCGGCATGCGCTCCGGCGTCCGCATCTCCAACGACGAATACGAAAAAGAAAACGTCGCCGACTTCGCCCTCTGGAAAGCCTGGGACGAAAAAGACGGCCCCGTCTACTGGGACTCCCCGTGGGGCCGCGGCCGGCCCGGCTGGCACATCGAATGCTCCGCCATGAGCATGAAATACCTCGGCCCGACCTTCGACATCCACACCGGCGGCGTCGACAACATCTTCCCGCACCACGAAGACGAAATCGCCCAATCCGAAGCCGCCAACGGCGTTCCCTTCGCCCGCTGCTGGATGCACTGCGCCCACCTCATGGCCGACGGCCAGAAAATGTCCAAGCGCCTCGGCAACTTCCACACCCTCCGCGACATCCTCTCCCGCGGCTACACCGGCCGCGAAATCCGCACCGTCCTCATCTCCACCCACTACCGCGCCTCCCTGAACTTCACCTTTGCCGGCCTCGACGCCGCCCGCACCACCCTCCGCCGCCTCGACGCCTTCACCTCCCGCCTCGCCGAAGCCGCCTCCGCCGCATCCAATATCGAGGCCGCGGGCTTCAGCCCGCCCTCCCCCGCCCTCCCCGAGTGGGCCGCTTCTGCCGAGACCCGCTTCGCCGCCGCCATGGACGACGACCTCAACATCTCCGGCGCCCTTGGCGTCCTCTTCGACACCCTGCGCGACGCCAACTCCGCCCTCGACGCCAACGCCCTTCCCCCCCCTGCCGCCGCCGCCCTCCAATCCCTCTTCGCCCGCTGGGACGCCGCCCTCGGCATCCTGCAACCGCCCTCCACCTCCGCCCCCGCCGCCCTCCCCCCTGAAGTCGAAGACCTCCTCGCCGCCCGCGCCGCCGCCCGCGCCGCCAAGGACTGGCCCCGATCCGACGCCCTCCGCGCCCGCCTCCAAACCCTCGGCTACCTCGTCAAAGACACCCCCAAAGGCCAAGTCGCCACCCCCATCCAATAGCCCCGTGCGATGGTAGGGCGAGCTCTCCGAGCGAGCCGCTTCCCCTGTCCAGCGCGGTTTGCGGAATGATGTGGCCGTTTCCCAGCGCGGACGCGCAGAAGCGCGTCCCTCTCCGTGGAGAGCCCTCCGGGAGGGTCGCGCTTCCGCGCGACCTTGTGCCAGGAAAACGTCTGGCAAGCTGCAGGAAAACGGAACCCAATCCCGCGCCAGCCGGTGGCTGCGCCGACGGCCCCTCTTGCGTTTCCGGCGGAGGAAAAAGGGGCCAGCCCCCAACTCGCAAAGTTTGTGGACAATTCTCCCCTGCTGGGAGCGCGGGCGTCCCGCCCGCGGTTCTCCTTCCGCCCCCCCCGCCCTTCTTCCTTCGCTCTTCTTCCTTCAACCTTGCCCCCGCAGACCGCCCTCCCTTCCTCCTCTCTCCTCCCGCCTTCCTCCCTCTTTCGTTGCGCCACCCGGCCCGCACGTCCGTTTTCCCCTTTGTTTTCAAGGTGATTCACACTCGACTGCGATAAAACACCAATATTTCCTGTAAAATCACGTGATTCCAAAATTTCCCGAAAAACCAGTTGACACCCGATGCGGAGTCCCGTAAGTTGAAAATCAAAGAAAGATTGCACCCCGAAGGGAACTCCAGGATGTCACTCAAATTGAAACCTTTCTTGACCGCCGCGCTGCTTGTCGCAGCCGGTGTGGGGCCCGCGCGGGCTTGGGGGGCTTGCAGCGGGAATGAGTGGGTGGCCGGGGAATGGGTTTGCGAGGAGGAGGACGGAGGTCTGGTGGTCAATTCCGGTGGGGACGGGGATGCCGGGAATCTGGTGCTGGCGGGCGGGGCGGGGTTTTCGACGAACGTGCCGGATGTGAACGGGGGATGCGGGCACAGTCTGGTCTTCCCGGGAACGAATGCGGCGGAGGCGGCGGTGTCGACAAACGGTTATGACCCGTTGGCGGGGGCGGAGAAGTTCACCATCATGGCCTGGGTGCGGCGCGACAGCGCGCCGGGGGCGAACCTGTCGGCCCGGATTTTCAGCGACGCGGATTCGGTCTCCTCGGGCGCCAATGGCGTGGAGTTCCGCTTTTCTGGCGCGGACGGGAAGCTGGCCCTGCGAATCAATGGGACCGAAGTGGAATCGACGGCGGCGACCGTACCCGCGACGAACGGCGTCTGGCACCACGTCGCGGTGGCGTGGGACGGGACGCGGGCGGCGACGAATTACGCGACGCGTAATGCCCATTTCTACGTGGACGGGGTGCAGCGCGGTGTCGGCAACGTGCTGCAAACGGTGGTGGCAGGCAATTCTGCCCCCGCGGTGGTGGGCAACGCTTCTCCCTCTCGCCTCCTGGCGTATGTGCTGGCGGGGAACGTGGACGACATGCTCGTTCTGCCGGGCTGGGCGCCGGACCCGTCGGGGAACGGCAACACGAACGATGCCATCCGCTGCTTCATGGACTGGAACGACGACATCTTCCCGCCGACCATCACGCCCCCAGACGACATCGAACGCGACGCCGGTCCCTGTCTCGCCCCGGTGGCGCTGGAGCTCGGCGCTCCGTCGGTCTGGGACAACTGCGCCGTGGCGGGCGTGACGAACGACGCCCCTGCCACGTTCCCGGTCGGCCTCTCGACGGTGACATGGACGGCCTGGGACGCCGCGGGCAACACGGCCTCGGCGGTACAGGTGGTGGTCGTGGTCCCGAGCCGCACGGCGGACTGTGACGGGGACGGCCTGACGGACTGGGAGGAAACGATGGTGTACGCTTCCGACCATGACAATCCCTGCACGGCAGGGGACGGCATCGAAGATGGCTGGAAGGTCCTGTACGGGAAGAACCCCGGCGAGCCGTTGCCGGACGGATGCCGTCCGACGCACTGGTAGGAAGGAGGTCGGAATGGCCAGGACAAAGCGGAATGCCGTGTGGGTCGTTCTGGTGCTGGCCTTGTTGCTGGCGGGATGGGCGCTTTGGCCTGGGCGGGGCCGCGTGGCACCGCCCCGAGCGGAGGTTGCGGAGGATGACGTGCTTGAGGCTGGTGCGCCGGGAGAGTCCGAAGCCCCCCTCCCCGTGAAAACAGCCGCCGAACTGGACGGCGACCCGCCCGCAACCGCCACGGCATGGATTGTCCGGGGCGACGGGACGCGGGTGGAACTCAAGGCCGTCGACCACGAGTTCACGCGCCTCGACGTGGAAACCAATGAAGTTCTGACCATCCGCCTGTCGCTGGCAAAAGGCGATTCCGACCGCCCGATTCTGGTGGAAGCGGACAACGGCGGCAGTCTGGAGCGCCAAGTCGGTCCGCTGGTGCTGCCTCCGGCGGAGGAGGGGCATCCCCGCGAGTTCCGCTATGCGGTCGGCGGCAACAAAGGCAAGTATTCGATGTGCATCAGCCAGGGCGACCGGCAGGAAGTCTTGCCGTTCTACGCCGGCCAGGAACCGAGGACGGGCGTCGGCGGCCCGCCCCGGAGCTTCCATCCCGATCCGCCGCAGAGGAGGCAGGAACCATGAAGAAGCGGCGGGAACTCGGAATGCTGTGTGCTTGGCTTTTGGCCGTGCCGTGGGCTTTGGCCTACACGCAGGACTGCGCGAACGACGAGCCGCCTCCGCCGTGTCCGATGGACGTTCCGGTCCAGATGTGCCCGACTTGTACGGATCCATGCGCGGACAGCGACTCGGAGGGAACCTCCATCAAGCCATCCCGTGCGAACAAGAAGCGCAACGTGACGGACTTGTCGGTGTACGGCCCCGCCCCGATTCCTTTCACGCGCATCTACAACAGCCGGACGCTGGACTGGACGACGAACCACATGGAGTTCGGCTGGAAACAGACTTGGCAGCACAACTGGGACTTCGAGATGCGGGACCTCACATCCACGACGATGGGGAAGAAGGACGTGAAGCTCCGCTACGCGAGCGGCTCGGAGTTCAACTTCAAGGCCGTGTCCGTGTCGGGCGGCGTCGTGCGCGCCCCGTATGCCTACAACGGGGACCGCCTGTACGAATGGGACGGGGACGAGGTGGGCCACACGCTGGTCCGACCCGACGGATGGGAATACGACTTCCGCCGCACGACCCCCCCCCGGTACCAACTGGAGCGGGTGCGTGACGGGCAGGGCGGCGTCTGGGAACTTTTCTACGGCGAAAACGGCCGCGTGGAGCGCATCGAGAACAACGGCGGCCGCTGGCTGGAAATCGAGCGCGAGGAAATCGACGGCCACCTGTGCGTGAGCGCGGTGGAAGCCAACGACGGGCGGCGGGTGGAGTACGTTTACACGAACTGGGTGGGCGTGGTCATCACCACGTCGCTTGTGGCGAACGTGGAGTGGGTGCCGGACCATGATCCGCTGGAGCCAATCCCCGTGGGAGATGGAGAACCCATCTTGGTTGACCCTGTGTTGATTCCCGTCACGAACTGGACAATCGTGGTGACCACGAACATTTCGACGAACGTGTTGCTGACGGGCGTGATGTACCCCGACGGAACCTCCGCCGAATATACCTATGTGGGTTCGCAGTGCGAAGAAGACGGCCGTCCCCTCCTGGCGACGGCCAGCGACCCGATGCACCCCGGCGCGGGGGCGCGCATCCGTCTCGCCTACAACTACGACTTCATCCTGGATTTCGGCAACGGACCCTACCTCGTGACCGGCGTCGCGCGCGAAGAACGCAACCTCGATACCGGTGAATTGGTCGTGGAATTGCCCACCGGATCCGGACAATATCCCCAAGTTTTGCTGGGCGACGGCACGGAGGTCACGCACAAATACAGCAACGGCCTCCTCGTCGAGCGCCGCGACGGCGAAGGCCGGCCCACCTATTACACCCGCGACCAGGGAGGGGAAGGCTTCGTCGCCTCTTCCCGCGATGCCGACGGCAACGAAACCTCCTTCGCCCGCGACTACGCGGGCCGCCTCCTCGAGCGCACCGACCCCCTGGGCCACACGAACTCGTGGGTCTACAACGCCCAAGGCGGCCTCGTCTCCCGGACCGACCCGCTGGGCAATACCACCGCCTACACCCGCGACACCAACAACTGGCTGACCCGCATCGACTACCCCGACGGCGGCTTCGAGTCCTGGACCCGCGACGGCGGGGGGCGCCCCCTGACCCACCTGCACCGCAACGGCGGCACCTCCACCTTCGCCTACTACGCCACCAACGAACCCGGCGGCTTCCCCGGCGACCTCAAGACCCGGACCGACCCCCTCGGGCACTCCACGACCTACGAATGGACCCCCTCCGGTCTCCCCGCCGCCGTCACCGACGCCCGCGGCAACACCACCCGCTTCGCCCACGACTGGCGCGGACAGCTCCTTGCCGTCACCAATGCCGACGGCACCGCCCGCTTCTGGCGGTTCGACGCCTTCGGCAACCTCACCAACGCCGTCGACGAACTCGGCCGCACGACCACCTGGACCTACGACTCCTACGCCCGCGTCACCGCCGTCACCGATCCCCTCGGCCGCACCACCTCCCTCGAATACGGCCGCACTCCCGGCGGCTGCGGGTGCGGCGTGCTGGACGAAACCGTCACCCGCATCACCGACCCCGCCGGCAAGGTCGTCGAATACGCCTACGACCGGAGCGGCCGCCGCACCAACGAAACCCTTGCCGCCGGAACCCCCGCCGCCGCCACCACCTCGTGGACCTACGACAACGCGGGCCGCCTGAGCACCCAGCTCGACGCCAACGGCAACCTCCACACCTGGTACCGTGACGCCACCGGCCGCGTCACCGCCGAAGTCAACGCCTGGGGCGCTTCCACCCTCTGCGATTACGACCCCGCTGGCCGCCTCACCAACCTCGTCGACGGCGCGGGAACCGTCCTTTTCGCCGAATACGACGCATTGGGCCGCCGCACCGCCGTCGGCAGCGGCGACACCCGCCACGAATACGCCTACGACGCGGCGGGCCGCTGCACCTCCGTCTGCACCCGCGTCGCCGGGGATATCGCGAGCGCCGCCGCCTTCGAGTACGACCTCGGCGACCGCCTCCTCTCCCGAACCGACTCCACCGGCTGGACCGTCGGCTACGCCTACGACGCCATGGGCGCGCGCACCAACCTCTCCGTACCCGGATATCTCGACATCGCCTACACCTACGATTCCCGCGGCCACCTCGCCGGAATCCTCGGCAACGGCAAGACCACCGCCTTTGCCTACGACGCAGCCGGACAGCGCACCAACGCCGTCTGGCCCAACGGCACCACCGCTTCCTATGCCTACGATGCCGCTGGACAGCTCCTCTCCCTCGACCACCGCACCCCCTCCGGCGCCCCCGTCGCCACCTTCGCCTACGCCTACGACCTCTCCGGCAACCGCACCGCCATGACCACCCTCGAAGGCCCGCACGCCTTCACCTACGACGCCCAGAACCAACTCCTCTCCGCCGCCTACCCCGACGGCTCATCCGAAACCTTCTTCTACGACCCCGTCGGCAACCGCACCTCCCTCGTCGCCGTCGCCTCTGGTGGACTCTCCACCAACACAACCACCTACACCTACGGCTCCGGCAACCGCCTCCTCGCCGACGCCTCCGCCACCACCACCAACACCTACGCCTACGACGGCGCCGGACGCCTGACCCACCACGTCGTCAACGGCCTCCCTCGCACCTTCGCCTACGACTTCCAGGGCCGCATGACTACCCTCGTCGACACCAACGGCGCCGTCTTCCGCTACACCTTCGACGCCGAAGGCAACCGCCGTTCCCAGTCTTTGGGCGACTGCCTCGAAACCCGCTTCCTCTACGACGGTCCCGACGTCCTCCTCGAACTCGACCCCTCCAACGCCGTCACCTACGCCTGGATCGACGGCCCCGGCATCGACCAGCCCATCGAACGCATCATGTACCTGAACGGCGCCCCCCGCGCCCGCCGCGTCTTCCACGCCGACGCCCTCGGCTCCATCGCCGCCCTCACCGCCCCCGACGCCACCCCCGTCCAAACCTACGCCTACTCCGCCTTCGGCTCCATCCGCTCCCAATCCGGCCCCGACCCCAACCGCGTCACCTACACCGCCCGCGAACACCTCGGCGACTCCCAAGGGTGGATATACTACAGGCATCGCGTTTACAATCCAAATGCGGGGCGTTTTATCACGTCTGATCCTTGGAAGTTTGTCAACGGTGCAAATACATGGATTTATACTGACAATCAACCAGAATTATGGATTGACCCATATGGATTGCGTAGAAAAGGAGAGTCATTCCTTCCGAGTCAACTTGGAGGCATGGGGACCATCCGCAACACCACATCCATTCACTTTGTATGTGTAGCCAGCGAAGGCAAAGAAGGGGAGATGGAAAAGACAACCATAGAGGAAGGGACTTGGGGGTGGGAAAAACCCATTGATGGCCGGTTGGACGATCTGGATTTTATATTCCCAACCCCGGAGCATCCAATCAATGGCGAAACAAATGGCGCATTCAAAATTGGCGGAAATACGGCCACATTGAAGCCAGACCCCAAGAATCCGGACAATTCAGTAATTGATGACTTTAGTGCATATTGGCCTCATGAAAATGCCTGTGCTTTGCCTGGCTATCCTCAAAGCCAATAACGGACCCATGGAGTTGGAGCAACAAGAAGGAAGATTCTCATGAAAAAAAAATGGGTTGCGACAACGTTGTCATTTATTGGAATCTCCGTTCTGCTCAATGCAGCATTGTGCATGATTTGTTTTGCGAGCGATGATTTTCATGTTGTGTCGTTGAACAAAAAGTGTTTTGCGTTTGGATGGCCCATCACGATATTCTATCCCTATGATTTGCATGGAAATCTTGTGCCGCATTCAACATTGTTCTGGAAATTCATTGCCATAGCCATGTTCGGACTGTTGTTGGGGCAAATCTTCTATTTGTCCCTGAGACTCTATGCAATCATCCGGAAACATTAAACCGTATCTCTTCTGGGGTTACCCATAGTGAGTTGAGGGAACAAGGCTAAATCCCGCCGGGCCTGCCATTTTCCAGAACACTTCTTTCGTTTTCTTCTTGCAACGAGTTCCTTCCCATGGCAGTAGAACAAGGGGTCAGGCCCAAAATTTGCAAAAATCTGGTCCTCCATACTGACACATGGGAAAAGGGGCCAGACCCCAAATCAGGGAAAAGGGGCCAGACCCCAAATCAGAATCAGGGCACGAAAACACTTGACTAAACAGGAGTTCCCATGCTCTAATCCCGTCATTGCTGAACGAATGAACAGGAGACATGAGCGATGAGACGACCGAGAATCAAGTCCCCCGGAGAGGGTTTTTACCATGTTGTCAGCCGTATCAGCGGCCGGCGCTTCCTGATGGACGACGGCGAAAAGGGCATCCTGCTGGGCATGGTCCGCGCCGCCGCCGCCTTTTCCGGCGTGGAAGTGTACACCTACGCCCTCATGGACAACCACTTCCACCTGCTCCTGCGCGTCCCGCAGCGGGAAGAAGTCGATGACGCCGAACTCTCCCGCCGGGTGCGTGCCCTGTACGGCCCCGAGCGGAGCGGCAGGCTGTTCGCCCAGTGGGGGCAATGGCTGTCCGCCGGCGACACCCTGCGCGTCGAAGAGGCCAAGAAGCGCCTCTGTTCGCGCATGTACGACCTTTCCCAGTTCATCAAGACCTTCAAGGAGACCTACACGCAGGACTACAACCGCCGGACCGGCAACACCGGCACGATCTGGGAAGGCCGCTTCAAGAGCATCCTGCTGGAGGGAGCCTATGCCGCCCTGATGGCGGTGGGGGCCTACATCCATCTCAACCCCGTCCGGGCGGGAATGGTGGAAGAGCCGGAACTCGCCCGCTTCACCGGCTACGGCGCGGCATGTTCCGGGGATGCGGCGGCGCGGCGCGGACTGTTGGCGCTGGTGGCCCGTGCCCTTGGCGGCGAGCCGCCGGGATGGGGCTGGACCGCCGCGCGGGAGGCCTGCCGCGAAGCCATGGACGGCGCTCTCCTGCACGATTCCCTTGCATCACCTCCACCACCACCCGCTCCACAAGACCAATCCCCGCCCGCCACCCCGGACAAAGCCCCTTGTCCCTCCGAACCCGTTCCTGCCCTGTGTCCGCCTGCCCACTTGCGGGAACTCCTGCGGCACCGATGCCTCGCCTTCCTGCACGGCGGCGCGTTGGGGCGTCCACCCTTCCTCCTGACGCAGGCCAACCGCCTCCCCCCGCGGTGCAACCGTCGCCCGGAGGGCCGCCTCGACCACTGCCGCGGACTGGACCTGATGCCGCTCTGGGGAGCCCGCGAAGCCTCCTAACCCCCTCCCCCATGCCGCGCCGGAATCGCCTCCCTTCCCCCATCCGATTCATTTCCAGCTCCCAAAAGAGTTGACGCAACTTCCCGCCTCCTGTAGCTTCCCACCTTGAGATGAACAGAAAAAGGGGACAGACCCCAAATTAGGCCATGAAAAATATAAAAAGAATCGCAATAGCAATGTATATCTATTGGATGCTATTGTTTGTTCTGTTCTTTATGGCAATGTTCGTGCCGTCAGCCAGGGCATTGTTGTCCAATGATGTCAAATTCATCGAAGAACTGCTCGTGGGGTCCGGGGGTGTTCTTCTTGGCATGTTGGGCGGGGGAATTCTTCTCGGGGTCTTTTACCAGACAAAAACACTTCGCCCGAGCATCAAGGAGCGCGGGATGATTGCAGTGGTCGGAGCCAGCATCTGTGTTGTAACGGCCAACCTCATTTGGGGATTTTCCCATTCCATGCCCTATTTTGATATTGCACTGGGGTTGGGTTTTTCCGGCGCAGGATTGCTCTGGTTGCGGCATGGTATCCGGCAAAACTGGAATCGTGCGGATTTGGAACACGAAGGAGCGTAGCGCGACAAGCCAAACGGCGGGAACGGATGGGTGGGAGGAATAAAGGGGCCAGACCCCGGGCATTCCCGAAGGCATTCCCCCTTCTTCCCGCCTCCCTCTCTACTCGTCTTCCTCGACGAACCGGAACACCGTCTCCCCCGGCTTCGCCAGCCCGAGGTCCTCGCGCGCGATTTTCTCGACATAGCGCGGGTCCTCGCGCAGGCGTTCCTGCTTGAGCTTCAGCTCCCGCAGTTGTTCCGCCGTGCGCCGGACATCCTGCCGGGCCTCCTCCAGACGGGCCCGCAGGCGCCGCTCTTCCTGGAACTTCGGCATGAAAAACCGCACCAGGATGACCGCGACCAGCGCGGCCGCCGCAACCAGGAAGACCCGGTACAGATTCCGCCAAAAGCTCACGGGGCGGCGCCTCCCGGCACCGCCCCCGCGGGAATCACAAGCGACCTCCGCATCGCCACGCCCCTCAGTCGCGGGCCACGGCCTTCTCGAAGATGGCCTTGACTTCGGCGCCCGGGGCGGGGGTCGCCAGCGTCGCGACGATGGCCAGCACCAGGCCCGCGGCGAAGCCGGGGACGATTTCGTAGAGGTAGGTGCCGCCGAGCCAGTCGCTCAGCTTGCAGAGGCAGACGATGTCCACCGCGGCGCCGCCGACGATGCCCGCCAGCGCGCCCTCGTAGTTGAACCGCCGCCAGAACAGCGACAAAATCACCACCGGCCCGAACGCCGCGCCGAACAGGCCCCACGCGTTCTCGACCATGTCCATGATGCTGCTCGCCCAGGAGCCCGGACGGCCCAGTCCGCTCGCCGCGATGTAGAACGCCACGAACGCCACGATCATCACCACGAAGCGCCCCACCCACAGCATCTCCAGGTCCGTCGCCTGGTTCTTGCGCACCACCGGCTGGTAGAAGTCGCTCGAAAACGCCGACGACGCCACCAGCAGCTGCGAGTCCGCCGTGCTCATCGCCGCCGCGATGATCGCCGCCAGCAGGATGCCCGCGACGAACGCCGGGAACACGTTGTTCACGATCTCCACGAACACCATCTGCTGCGCCGACACCGGCAGCAGCTTCGCCGCCAGCGACTGCACCGCGTCGCCGTTCTGCAGCAGGAACGTCCGCCCCAGGATGGCCACCGCGATCGCCGCCCCCAGCGACAGCACCACCCACACGCAGGCGATCCACGCCGACTTCTTCACGTCCTTCGGGTCCTTGATCCCCATGAACCGCACCAGGATGTGCGGCATCCCGAAGTAGCCCAGACCCCAGCCCAGGCCCGACACCACGTCGTTCCAGCTCGCCGCGAACGGGTTGCTCCCGAACGCCTTGGCCGTGAAGTCGCCCTCCGTGAAGGCTTCCGCGAACGCCGGGTCGAACCGCCCCGTCGCCACCATCGCGATCGGCACCACGAGCAGCGCGCAGAGCATCATGATGCCCTGGAAGAAGTCCGTCCAGCACACCGCCTTGTAGCCGCCGAGGAACGTGTAGCACAGAATCAGCGTGGCGAAGATCACCATCGCCAGCAGCTCCTTGCCCGCCAGCGCCGGGCACACCGCCACGAGCACCTTCGTGCCCGCCACGAACCCGCTCGCCACGTACACCGTGAAGGCGACCAGGAACACCACCGCGCACGCGATCTTCAGCGACGGGTTGCTCGACGCGAACCGGTTCGTCAGGTACTGCGGCAACGTGATCGCGTCGCCGGCCGCCGCCGAGAACCGCCGCAGCCGCTTCGCGACCAGCGCCCAGTTCAGGATCGTCCCCAGCGCCAGGCCGATGCCGATCCAGACCTTGCCCAACCCGAACGCGAGGATGCTGCCGGGGAACCCCATCAGCAACCAGCCGCTCATGTCGCTGGCCTGCGCGGACATCGCCGAGACCCACGGCCCCATCTGGCGGCCGCCGAGGAAGTACTCCTTCTCGCCCCCGCCCTTCGTCTTCATGAAGAAATAGATGCCGATGGCCAAAACCACCGCGAAATACAATGCGAATGCCAGAATCTGCATGGTGTCTCTTTCTGTTGTGTTTCTTCCTGTTGTCCAACAAACGGTATTGGCTGACTCTACCTTCCCGCCTGCGCGAAATCCATCCCTTTTTTTCCTCGCCCGGATGCATCCCCGAACCAAGGAATCGTGCTCCCCATCCTTTGCCTGCCAGGAGGGTTGCGCACGCCCCCCTCCCGTTCGGGGAGGGACGCGCCTCAGCGCCGCCGCCGCGGTCCGCCCCGTCCGCCGCGTCCGCCGCGCGGGCCACCGCGGCCGCCCCGCGGACCGCCACGCCCTCCGCCGCCGCCGCCGTGGGAGCGGGCCGCGCGGCCGGCGAGCATCTCCTGCGGGAGCGGTTCGAGCCACTCCTCGGGGGGCTGGATGCACTTGAGGGGCTGCTTCATGTATTCCTCGATGGGCGGGATGTAGTAGCTGTCCAGCTCGTCGGCGAAGGTGATGGAGACGCCCTTCTCGCCCACGCGGCCGGTGCGGCCGATGCGGTGGACGTAGTCCTCCGCCTGCTCGGGGACATTGAAGTTGATGATCAGGTCGATGCCGTCGATGTGCAGCCCGCGGCCCGCGACGTCCGTCGCGACGAGCACCGGCACGCGCCCCTCGCGGAAGGCCTCCAGCACGGCGACGCGCTTGCGCTGGTCCACGGCGCCGGAGAGCAGCGCCGCGTCCACGCCCTGGTGCTTGAGGTTCTCGCAGAGGCGGTCGGTGGAGTCGCGGCGGTTGGCGAAGATGATGACCCGCTCGGGCTTCATCGTGCGGAGGATGTTGTAGACGATGGTGAACTTCTGGTCCTCCGTCGCGATGTACACGCGCTGGTCGATCGTGTCCGCGGCCACGTGCTCCGGCTCGATGTCCACGACCACCTGGTCGCGCATCCAGCGCGACGCCAGGCGCCGCACGTCGGGGGTGAGGGTCGCACTGAAGAGCATGGTCTGGCGGCGGTCCGGCGGCGGGCAGCCGTACACGATGCGCTGCATGTCGGGGATGAAGCCCATGTCGAGCATCCGGTCGGCTTCGTCGATGACGAGGATTTCCACGTCGCCGAAGTCGATGTCCTGGCGCTGGCGGAAGTCCAGCAGGCGCCCCGGCGTCGCCACCACCACGTCCACCTGCTTCTCGTTGAGCGCCTGGCGCTGGTGCTGCATGTCCATCCCCCCGTACACGGCGAGGAGCCGCAGCCCCGCGTACTTGTTGAGCTCCTCCGCGTCGTGCTCGATCTGCAGGCACAGCTCGCGCGTCGGGGCCATCACCAGCGCGCGCGGATGCCCCTTGCGGCGGCCTTCGCGGTCCGGCGTCTCCAGCAGTTGCTTGAAGACGGCCAGCAGGAACGCCGCCGTCTTGCCGGTGCCCGTCTGGGCCCGGCCGCACACGTCGCGCCCGTCCAGCGCCGGGGGCAGCGCCTGGGCCTGGATGGGGGTCGCGTAGTCGAAATGCAGGTCCGCCAGCGCGTGCATCAGCGGCTCCGGCACCGCCATGTCCAGGAAGCGGCGCTTGCCGTCCTGCTCCGGCACCTGCCACGACGACGCATCCCACGGCTCGCCCGCGGCCACCGCCGCCGTACGCCCGCCGCGGCGCATCTCCGTCGCCGCCGGACCCTCGTCGCGCGGCCCGCGGCGGCGCCCGCCGCGGTCGTTGCGGCTGCGGTCACGGTCGCGGTCGCGGCTGCGTCCGCCGTCCCGCCCGCCGCGGT
>JAFXQI010000072.1 GCA_017527155.1 Kiritimatiellia bacterium | reverse complement strand
CCACCGCGGACGCGCAGAAGCGCGTCCCTCCCCGTGGAGAACGCAACGGGGGGGGGGGCGAAGGCGGGGGGACCGTCGCTACGCGCGCTTGGGCCGACGGAGCGGGGTGGGCGGCTTGGCTTGCCTTTTGGGGTGGGGGAGGGCATATAGTGGGGGGCATGAAAGCGTTATTCGGGAAACTGGCGGCGGCGTGGTCGCGGCGGGCGGGCTTGCGGTGGGCGGCCGGGCTGGCGGCGGGGTGGTTCGTGCTGTGCAAGCCGTCGTCGGGGGTGACGGAGGCGTTGGGGTACGGGGCGGGACTGTGGGCGCTGTGGAACTGGCGGAAGGCGCTGGCGGCGTGGCGGAATCCGGTGGGCGTGTGCTTCGGGCTGGGGGTGCTGTGGGCGGTGGCGTCGGCGGCGTGGTCGCCGGTGCCGTCGGGGGCGGCGCGGGATTTGACGAAGACGGCGTCGCTGGTGTTCGGGGTGTGGGCGCTGCCTGCGGTGTTCGCGGGGAAAGGGCGCGTGCGCACGGCGCTGGCGGCGGGGGCGGGGCTGCTGAGCGTGCGGCTGGCGGCGGACCTGGTACGGCTGGCGATGGCGCGCGGCGTGGGGCGGGAGCTGCTGTACTGGGCGAGGTACGAGCATCCGTACCTGTTCAACCACCCGAACGTCTCGAGCATGATGGCGGCCCTGTCGGCGCTGGCGTGGGTGGCGCTGGCGGCGGGCGGGGTGCGGGGCGGCTGGCGCCGGGCGGGGCTGGCGGCGGGGCTGGCGGTGGATATGGCGTATCTGGTGGTGATGGGGTCGCGCGGACCGCAGATCGTGTTCGCGGCGGCGCTGCTGGCGTATCCGCTGCTGGCGCTGCCGGGATGGAAGGCTCGGCTGGCGGCGCTCGCGGCGGTGGCGGCGGCGGGCGCGGGGCTGTGGATGGCGGCGGGGCGCATCAATCCGCGGATGGAGGACTCGACGGTGGGCGGCTTCCACGGACGCGACGTGGTGTGGAAGTACGTGGCGGAGCGGCTGGTGCCGGAGCATCCGGTGCGGGGGTTCGGGTTCGGGAAGCGGACGTTCGAGCAGGTGGCGTACCACGATCCGGCGCGCAAGCCGCTGCGCGGCGCGGTGGAGTATCCGCACGCGCACAGCTACTGGCTGATGCTCGCCTTCCAGGGCGGCGGCGTGGCGGTCGCGCTCTGGGGCGCGGGATGGCTGGCGCTGGCGGGCGGACTGCTTCGGGCGCTGCGGCGGGCGGGGCAGGGGACGGCTCCGTGGCGGGAGCGGCTGGCGGCGGGGGCGATGCCGGCGTTCTTCCTGGCGGCGGTGGGGATGATCCTCCTCTACGGGACCGCCGACTACCCCGACAACCTGATCCGCGACGCGCAGTTCATGCTCCCGGCCCTCGCCCTCGCCTGGGCGTGGCCGCCGGCGGACCAGGCGAAGGAGGACGCGGCATGAAGGTCGGCGTCATCACCACCTTCTACAACCGGCCCGAGCATTTCCGCCTGATGCTGGCGGCGCTCGCGGGGCAATCGCGGCGGCCGGACGAGGTGGTCGTGGCCGACGACGGCTCCGGTGCCGCGGAAGCCGAGGCGGTGCGCGCCCTCGCCGCGGCGTCGCCGATTCCCTGCACCGTGGTGCGGCAGGAAAAGGACGGATACCGCCTGGCGGCGGCGCGCAATCTCGCGATCCGCGCCGCGGACAGCGACTACCTCGTCTTCGCCGACTGCGACATCGCGCTGCTGCCCGACGCCATCGAAACCCACCTCCGCCTCGCCGCGCCCGGACGCCTCCTCGTCGGCAACCGCGCGCTCCTCGGCGAGGAAGCCACCGCGCGGCTCTTCGCCGCCCGGCCCGCGCCGTCCGCCGACGCCTGGGAGGACGCCTGGCGCGCCGCCGACGCCGCCGAACTGCAGGCCGCGCAAGCCCTCTTCCTGCACCATGCGGCGCTGCGGCGCTGGCATCTCGCGCGGCCGCACAAGCCGAAGATCATCGGCTGCCACTTCTCGCTCTTCCGCGACGACGTCCGGCGCGTCAACGGCTTCGACGAAAACTACGTCGGCTGGGGCTACGAGGACGACGACTTCGCCCGCCGCCTCTACAAGTCCGGCGTCCGCCCCGCGAGCGTCATCCTGGCCGCGCGCGCCATGCACCTGTGGCATCCGTCGCTCGCCCCGCAGGCGCTCAAGCACCACCGGGACCGGCCCAACCGCGCCTACTTCCGCCGCTGGTTCGTCCCCGCCTTCTGCCCGAACGGCCTCGTGAAAAAAGCATGAACTGGACCGATCCCACCACCCTGACCGTCACCTGCGGGCGCGGATGCGCCGGCGCCCTCCGCCGCGAACTCGCCGCCCTGGGCCATCCCGAAGCGCGTGACTTCACGCCCACGGCCGTCGGCGTCGAAGGCGACCTGCGCGAAGCCCTCAAGCTCAACCTCTGGCTGCGCAGCGCCAACCGCGTGCTGTTCGAGGTCGCGGCGTTCCGGGTGCGGACCCCCGACGAACTGTACGCGGCCGCGACGACCCTCCCGTGGGAGGAGTGGCTCGCGCCGGGGGCGCCCTTCCATGTGCACGGCGATGCCGAGGCGCCCGGCCTGCGCGATCCGCGCTTCGCGCTGCTCCGTTGCAAGGACGCGATCGCCGACCGCTTCGTCCGCAAGACCGGCGCGCGTCCCGACTCGCAGTCCGACCCCGACGGCGCCGCCTGCATTGCCCTGCATTGGCGCGACGGCGTGGCGCGGCTGCACCTCGATACCAGCGGGGTCCCGCTCTCCCGCCGCGGCTACCGTCTGCGTCCGTGGATCGCCCCCCTGCGCGAGAACCTCGCCGCGGCCATCCTGCTCGAATCGGGATGGGACCCCGCCGAGGACGCCTTCGCCGGCCCCATGTGCGGCAGCGGGACCCTCGCCATCGAGGCCGCGTGGATGGCGATGCGCCGCGCGCCCGGCCTCCACCGCGAATCGTATGCCTTCCAGCGCCTCCGCGACTGGCCTGCCGATGCCTGGCGCGGCCTCCTCGACGCCGCACGGCGGCGCTGCCTGCCCCTGCCGGCGGTGCCGATCGCGGCGAGCGACGTCGATTCCCGGGCCGTCGAAATCGCGCGCGACAACGCGGAGCGCGCGGGCGTCGCCCGGCACATCGCGTTCGGCGTCGCCGACTTCCGCCGCGCGCCCGTCCCGCGCGCCCCGGGGCTCGTCGCGATGAACCCCGAATACGGCGAGCGGATGGGCCTCGAAGAGCGCCTCGCGCCCCTCTACGCGGCCATCGGCGACGACCTGAAAACCCGTTGCGCGGGCCTGCGCGCGGCTGTCATATCGGGCAATCCCGAGCTGGCGAAGCGGATCGGCCTGCGTCCCTCCCGCCGCATCCCGATGTGGAACGGCCCCATCGAGTGCCGCCTCCTCCTCTACGACCTCTACGCCGGCACCCGCGATCCGCGCTTGATCCGCAAGCACGCCGGCGGGGACGACGCCTGAGTCCGCGGCGGGTCAGCGACGGGCGGCGGAGAGGAAGGTGCGGAGGGTGGAGGGGCGGTCGGGGGAGCGCATGAGGGCTTCGCCGACGAGGGCGGCGTCGGCGCCGGAGGCGGCCAGGGCGGCGAGGGAGTCGGGGGTGGTCACGCCGGATTCGGCAACGAAAGGGATGTCGGGGGGGACCAGGGAGCGGAGGCGGGCGGCGTGGGTGAAGTCGACGCTGAAGTCGCGGAGGTCGCGGTTGTTGACGCCGATGAGGCGGGCGCCGGCGCGGAGGGCGGTGTCGATTTCGTCCGGGGTGCGGGTCTCGACGAGGGCGTCGAGGCCGAGTTCGGCGCAGAGGTCGAGGCGGCGGCGCAGGGCGTCGGGTTTGGTGATGGCCACGATGAGGAGGACGGCGTCGGCGCCCATGGCGCGGGCCTGCCAGAGCTGGTACTCGGAGATAGTGAAGTCCTTGCGGAGCATCGGGGTCGCGGGGAGGACGGCGCGGACGGAGCGGAAGATGTCGTCGGAGCCGAGGAACCAGTCGGGTTCGGTGAGGCAGGAGACGGCGTCGGCGCCGCCGGCGGCGTAGTCGCGGGCGATGTCGAGGGGACGGAAGTCGGGGGCGATGACGCCCTTGGAGGGGCTGGCTTTCTTGATTTCGCAGATGAGGGCGAGGCGGTCGGGGCGGCGCAGGGCGGCGGCGAAGGAGCGGGCGGCGGGCCGCGGGGGGAGGTCGCGGCAGATGGCGCGGAGTTCGGGCAATGGCAGGCGGGCGGCGTCGGCGCGGGCGCGGAGCCGGGAGGCGGCGGCCAGCCGGTCGAGGATGGTGGGGGGCGGGGTCACGGGGCGGTCGGGGCTTCGCGCCGGGAGGCGGCGACGGCGGCGTCGAGGGTGCGCAGGGCGGTGCCGGTGTCGATGCGGTCGGCGGCCAGGCGGACGGCATCGGCGAGGGAGGAGGCCTTGCCGGCGACGTAGAGGCCGGCGCCGGCGTTGAGGAGGACGGCGTCGCGCCGGGGACCGGTTTCGGCGCCGGAAAGGATGGCGCGGACGATGGCGGCGTTTTCGTCGGGGGTGCCGCCGGCGAGGTCGGTTTTGCTGCCGCGCGGCAGGCCGACGAGTTCGGGGGTGACGACGAAGGGGGTGACGGTGCCGTCGCGGACTTCGCAGGCGGTGGTGGGGGCGCCGATGGAGAGTTCGTCGAGGCGGTCCTGGCCGTGGACGACGAGTCCGCGGCGCACGCCGAGGGTGGGCAGGACGCGCGCGACGGGCTCGACGAGGTGTTCGCTGTAGACGCCGAGGACCATCATGGAGGGACGGGCGGGGTTGGTCAGGGGGCCGAGGATGTTGAAGACGGTGCGGATGCCGAGTTCGCGGCGGATGGGGCCGACGTATTTCATGGCGGCGTGCATCTTCTGGGCGAAGAGGAAGCAGAAGTCGGTTTCCGCCAGGACGCGGAGGGAGGCGTCGGGGGCGATGGCGATTTGGTAGCCGAGGGCTTCGAGGCAGTCGGCGGTGCCGCATTTGGAGGAGGCGGCGCGGTTGCCGTGCTTGGCGACGGGGACGCCCGCGGAGGCGATGACCATCGCGGAGGTGGTGGAGATGTTGAAGGTGTGGGCTTCGTCGCCGCCGGTGCCGACGATGTCGAGGACGTCGAGGCCGGGGTGCGGGACGGACAGGGCGTGCTCGCGCATGGCGGCGGCGCAGCCGGAGATTTCGTCGGCGGTTTCGACGCCGGCGCTCTTGGTGGAGAGGGCCGCCAGGAAGGCGGCGTTCTGGGTGGGCGTGGTCGAGCCGTCCATGATTTCGTTCATCACGGCGTAGGCTTCGGCGTAGGTCAGGTCTTGTTTGTTGACGATTTTGACGATGGCTTCTTTGATCATGGTTGGATGGTTAGATGGTT
>JAFXQI010000031.1 GCA_017527155.1 Kiritimatiellia bacterium | reverse complement strand
CGCCGTGGCGGCCCATCCCGCCGTAGGTGTCGACGATGATCTTTCGGCCGGTGACGCCGCAGTCGCCCTGGGGGCCGCCGGTCACGAAGCGGCCGGTCGGGTTGATGTAGTATCGGGTGTCCTTGTCGAGGAGCTTGGCGGGGATGACTTTCTTGACGACTTTCTCGATGAGGGTCTTTTCGATTTCGGCGTGGGAGACGTCGGGATCGTGCTGGGTGGAGATGACGACGGCGGTGACGCGGAGGGGCTTGCCGTCCTTGTACTCGACGGAGACCTGGCTCTTGGCGTCGGGACGGAGCCACTTGATCTTCCTGGTCTTGCGCAGGCGGGTGAGTTCGCGGAGCAGCTTGTGGGAGAGGGAGACGGGCATGGGCATGAGCTCGGGGGTTTCGTCGCAGGCGTAGCCGAACATCATGCCCTGGTCGCCGGCGCCCTGCTCGGCGGTGGCCTTGCCGACGGCCTTGCGGGCGTCGACGCCCTGCGCGATGTCGGGGCTCTGGCGCTGGAGGGCGATGACGACGTTCACGCGGTCGGCGTCGTAGCCGACGGCTTCGTTGTCGTAGCCGATGGCGCGGACGGCGGCGCGGGCGACGTCGGCGTAGTCGAAATTGGCCTTTGTGGTGATTTCGCCGGCGACGACCAGCAGGCCGGTCTTGGCGAGGGATTCGCAGGCGACGCGGCTGCGGGGATCCTGCGCGAGGCAGGCGTCGAGGATCGCGTCGGAGACGGCGTCGCAGACTTTGTCGGGGTGGCCCTCGGAAACCGATTCCGAGGTGAAGATGTAGTTCGGGTTGTGCATTTGGATACGCTCCTTTTCGGGGTTAAGGTTCCAGTGTTGACGGGCGGGGATTGTACACGGGGGGGAAGGGGAGGGCAAGCGTGCAGAAGGGGGGGGGCGAGGGGGGGGAAAAAGGGCGGGGAGGGAGGGGAGGACTTGGCGACTTGCGACTTGCGACTTGGGGGGGGACAGGGGAGCCCGAAGGGCCAAACAAGTCGCAAGTCGCAAGTCGCCAAGTCGGCCCGGTCAAGGGGCGCTGGGGGAGAGGGCGACGCGGCGGGAGGGGGAGTCGGCGACGAGGTAGAGGCCGGTGGGGGAGAGGGCGTCGGCGCGGACGAGGCGGAGGGCGGCGGCGACTTGGTCGGGGAGGCCGGGGACGAAGGCGGAAAGGTGGTCGGGGGCCGCGAGGAGGGGGGCTTCGTTGAAGAGGTTGCCGGGAGTGCCGGGCGTGAGGGCGAAGTAGAGGAGGTTGGTCTCGACGAGCTCGCCGAAGAAGTGGGTTCCGAGGGAGACGTCGGGAGCCAGGTAGTCGTGCATGCGGGCGAGTTCGCAGATGGCCGAGCAGGGGCTGATGTCGGAGAAGTTCACGGGGACGCCCAGGGTGGCCATGCGGCTGCCCCAGCGTCCGGGGGCGATGGCCAGGATGCCGCCGGTGCGGGCGGTCTGGGACGCAAGGGCGCGGGTGGCGGCGCCGACGGCCCGCGCGACGCGGTGGCGCGCGGAGTCGGGCAGGGCGGCGTAGGCTTCGGGGACGACGTAGAGAATCCAGTCGACGGGTTCGACGCGGGAGTGGCCGACGACGGCGCCGGCGGCGGCGAGGAGGAGTCCGGGGGTGGCGGGGTCGGGGACGGTGACGGCCGGGGCGCGGGTGCCGCGGACGTGCAGGGGGCGGCACTGGAGGAGGTTGATGCGGTGGGTGGCGCCGTCGGGGCTGAAGGAGACGGTGAATTCGGTGTCGACGGGGTTGCCGTAGACGCGCTCCAGGGCGGTGAGGAGGGTCCGGAATTCGCCGACGAGGGGGGTGCCGGAGAGGAGTCCGTCGAAGAGGAGGAAGGGCGGCGCGCCGGGTCCGGTGCGCTCGGCGAAGAGGGACATGGGGAGGCCGTCGGCTTCGGGGGCCAGGGTGTCGAAGTCGGCGGTGGCGGGCCGGCGGGCGTCGAGGTCGATGAAGTCGACCTTGCGCTGGGCGTGGCGGAGGATTTCGTCGATGGTCCCTTCGGGGCGCCGCAGGGGGGCGTTGAGGGCGACGACGCGGGTGTAGTCGTCGTCGACGCGGTCGACGGCGCGCGTGCCGAGCCCGAAGACGAGCCGCAGGACGCCCGCGGCGGGGTCGATGGCGCCGTCCCAGCAGAAGGGGTTCCAGGAGAAGCCGACGCCGGCGAGGGGGGGATAGAAGCGGCGGCCGTGGATGGAGCCGTTGACGCGCATGACGAGCAGGGCCATCTGTTCGTCGCGTCCGAGGAGGCCGTTGCGCTCGCGGTAGCGGAGGGCTTCGGCGGACATGGCGGAGGCGTAGACGGCGCGGATGGCGTCCATGAAGTCGCGCAGGCGCTCTTCGCGGGTGCCCTGGGAGGCGCAGAAGACGCTCTCGTACTTGCCGGCGAAGGAGTTGCCGTAGTTGTCTTCGAGGAGGGAGGAGGAGCGGACGACGAGGGGGTAGGGGCCGAAGTAGTCGACGAGTTTTTCGAAGAGGCGGACTTCGTGCTTGGCGAATTTGCCGTTCCAGATGAGGGCCTGGGCGTCGTCGAGGCCGTCGAGGAAGGTGTCGGGGGAGCGCTGTTTTTCGCGGTAGTCCCAGAGGCCGTTGCGGACGAGGTAGCTGCAGAAGACGTCGCTGCCGATGTAGAAGGAGTCGTGCGGCTCGAGGACGCCGCGCAGTTCCGGGCACTCGGCGGCGGCGATCTGCCGGGCGAGGAGCATGCCGACGGCCTTGCCGCCGATGAGCCCGGTGCCGACGGTGCGGGAGCGGATTTCCCAGAGGTCTTCGAGGGTGAAGTAGCGCTCGACGAGCGGGAGGATGGCGTCGTCGCGCGTGACGAAGAGGCGGATCCAGCGGCGCTTGAGGTCGGTCTCGCCGGGGGTCTCGGGGGGCGGGGGGCCGGGAGGGCCGCCGGCGTTTCCGCCGGCGCGCGGGACGGCGGAGGAGCGGGCGCGGAGGAGGGTTTCGGCTTGGCGGTCGAGGTCCTGGCCGTAGGTTTCGATGCGCAGGGAGGTGCGGAGGGAGTCGGAGAGGATGCGGGCGGCGGTGGCGCTGTCGAGGACGGGCGCGAAGCCGTCCGTGCCGTCCCAGCGGAGCATGAGGTGGAGGGAGGCGGAGGTGCGGCCGGCCGCCTGCAGGGGGGAGATGTGGAGGGGGCCGTCGGCGCCGCCGTAGGCTTCGAGGAAGACCTGGACGGTCTCCTGGATGGGGTGGATGGCGCGGTAGGAGTGGCGGCCGCGGAGGAGGCCGTAGCAGGCGACGGCGTCCTGGCGGCGCAGGGCCGGCGCGACGAGGCGGAAGAAGTTGACGAGCATCGCGTCGGTGCACCATCCGCCGTCGAGGCCGGAGAGGCAGTCGAAGAGGAAGTAGGTTCCGTGCGGGGACCGCGCGGCGGTGTCGAGGATGCGGTGCAGGAAGGTCTCGAAGCCGTCCGCCGGGGCCGGTTCGACCACCGTCGCGCCGCGGAAGCCGCCGGGGAGGAGCGGCGGGTGCGGGCCGCAGCGGAAGTAGACGAAGGGGCGTCCGTCGCGCGCGGCGGCTTCGGCGAAGGGGAGCGCGGCGCGGGCGTAGGCGGCGGCGGATTCGGCGTTCCAGACGATGTTGTCGCCGGCCCATACGCCGGTCAGCGCGCGGTCGAGGCCCGGCAGGCCCGTGGTGTCGATGGGAATGTTGTTGCGCGGCATGGTTTTTCAGTCGGGAAACAAAAACGACAAATCCGGATGGACAAAGCGGCCGGACAAAAAGGGGCGTCCCGTCACTCCGGCCACTCCTCTCCGTTTCCCGGATGCACGGCAGGGAAAAAGGAAAGCAAACGGGATGCGGGCCCCGGAGCCGGAAGGCCCTTTTGTCGCCCGATTTGTCCTGTTTTCAAAAGTTGTCGTTTTGGTTTCATCCGGGCCGGTCGGCGGGCGCGGGCGCGGCGGCGGCGGGCTGGCTGGCGCGGAAGTCCTGGAGGTGGAGCTGGAGGTACTCGCGGCCGTTGAAGCGGTTGAGGAGGAGGTTGAACGCGATGTCCAGCGGCCCGGACGGCACTTCGCGTTCGCCCATCCCGAAGCCGATCGCCTCGCGCTGCTTGCCCGCCAGGTTGAAGATCAGCTTCAGGTGCTTGCCGCCGATGACGCGCGGGGCGTAGACGGGGGTGACGTTGCGGATCGCCCACACCGGCAGCGGGTTCGAGTGGCCGAAGGGGCGCAGGCGGTTCTGGTCGTGGTAGAGGTGGTCGTTGATGTCTTCGGGATGGATCCACGCGTCGATCTGCAGGGAGCGGCGGTTGTCCGCACCGCGCAGCGTCTCGGCGCACACTTCGTTGAAGCGCTCGCGGAAGGCGTCGATCTGGTCGGCCTCGACTTCCAGCCCGGCCGCCATCGCGTGCCCGCCGTAGCGGCGGAGGAGCGGCGCGCAGCGGTTCAGGTGCTTGAGCAGGTCGAAGTCCGGGATGCTCCGGCACGAGCCGCGGCCGATCCCGTCGTCGTCGATCCCGATGACCACCGTCGGCCGGTTGAAGCGGCTCGCGATGCGGCTGGCGACGATGCCCACCACGCCCGCGTGCCAGTTCGGATGCGCCACCACGATGCCGTAATCGCGCGCCGGGTCGAACTGCGGGTCGAGCGTCTCGCAGGCCTCGCCGACGATGCGGTCCTCGACCTCCTGGCGCTTGCGGCTCGCTTCGTCGAGCTGCTGCGCGAGGATGCGCGCGCGCGGCTCGCGCTCGGTGAGCACCAGCTCCAGCGCGGCGTCCGCGTTGCCGAGGCGCCCCGCGGCGTTGATGCGCGGGCCGATGATGAAGCCGATCTGGTACGTGTCCACCGGCCCCGTGATGCCCGTCGCCTCGATGAGCGTGCGCAGGCCCACCGAGCGCGTGCGGTTGAGCAGGATGAGCCCGTGGTAGACGAGGATGCGGTTCTCGCCGAGCAGCGGCACGATGTCCGCGACGGTCCCCACCGCGACCAATTCCATGAAACTCTTGAGATCCACTTGCGCGGCCGCCTCGATGCCGCGCCGCCGCCCCTCCTTGAGGAGCCCGTGGCAGACCTTGAAGGCGACGCCCACGCCCGCGAGCATCCGGATGTCGTCCGGGCAGCCGCCGAGCTTGGGATTGACCATCGCGCCGGCTTCCGCGATGCCTTCGGCGGCCGGCTCGTGGTGGTCGGTGACGATGACGTCGATGCCGAGCCGCGCGGCCTCGCGCACCGCCTCGACCGAGGACGTCCCGCAATCCACCGTGATGATGAGATTCGGGTGGTAGTTCTCCACGCACCGGTGGAGCGTATCCACGCCGAGCCCGTATCCGTCCTCGAGCCGGTGCGGCAGGAACGGCGTCGCGACCGCGCCGAGCCCGCTGAGCACCTGGATCATGAGGGCGGTGGCCGTGACGCCGTCCACGTCGTAGTCGCCGTAGACGAGGATGGTGCTGCCCTGCTCGATGTGCGACCAGATCATCTCGACGGCCTTCTGCATTCCGGGCAGCACGAAGGGATCCGTCATGTTGGCGAGGCGGGGCTGGAGGAAGGAATCGATGTCGGCGTGGGCGGTGAGCCCCCTGGTGACGAGCGCGCGGGCCATGGGGCGCGAGAATCCGTACGACTCGGCGATGTCGGCGGCGATGGCGGGATCGGCGGGAGCGAGCTCCCAACGCTTTTCGGCGGAAATGAGCATGGGGGTGGACCTTTCTTTCGCGGGGCATCCTAGCAAAAGGCCGGAAGGTTTTCCAACCATTGGAAACTTTTTTTCCAATCATTGGAAAAATCGCGAAAATTTTTTCCAATCATTGGAAAACCGAAGAAAATTTTTTCCAATCGTTGGAAAAAACGGCCCAATTTTTCCAACCATTGGAAAAAAAGTTTCCAATCGTTGGAAAACTTCCGGGCGGCCGGGCGGGCCTAGGCGGCGGGGGGCCTGGGACCGTAGGCGGCGGCGGTTTCGGCGCGGAAGGACGCGAAGGTGCCTTCGCGGATCGATTGGCGCATCCGCGCGATGAAGTCGAAGTAGGCGTGGATGTTGTGCAGCGCCGTCAGCCGCACGCCCAGGATTTCGCCCACGTTCAGCAGGTGCCGGATGTAGCCGCGCGTGAAGCGACGGCACGCCATGCACCCGCACCCTTCTTCCATCGGACGGTCGTCGAGCCGGTTCACCGCGTTGCGCACGCTGTAGCGGCCCTTGCGCGTGAAGACCATGCCGTGGCGCGCAAGGCGCGTCGGCATCACGCAGTCGAACATGTCCACGCCTTCCGCCACCGATTCGCTCATCTGCCAGAACTGGCCGACCCCCATCAGGTAGCGGGGGCGGTCGCGCGGAAGGAGGTCCACCGTCATGCGCACGCCCGGCATGATCAGTTCGTCGGGTTCGCCCACGCTCACGCCGCCGATCGCGTAGCCGTCGAACGCGCCGGGGCCGAGCGCGAGCAGGCCCTTGGCGCAGCGTTCGCGTTCGGCGGGATAGACGCCGCCCTGCGCGATGCCGAAGCGCAGCTGCCCCGCGGCGCGCGGTTCGCCGGCGCAGACCGCCGCCCAGGCGAGGGTGCGGTCGACGGCTTCGTGCGCGTATTCGGGGGTGCAGGGGCAGGGGGGGCATTCGTCGAACGCCATCGCGATGTCGCTGCCCAGCGTGCGCTGGATCGCCATGCTCTCCTTCGGGCCCATGAACATGCGCGTGCCGTCGACGTGCGACTGGAACCACACGCCGTCGGGGGTCATCTTGCGGAGCGAGGTCAGGCTGAAGACCTGGTAGCCGCCGCTGTCGGTCAGGATGGCGCCGCGCCAGTCCTGGAACGCGTGGAGCCCGCCGAAGCGCTCGATGGCGTCCATGCCGGGACGGACGTTGAGGTGGTAGGTGTTGCCGAGCAGGATCTGGCAGCCTTCGGCTTCCAGTTCCCACGGGGCCATCGCCTTGACGGTCGCCTGCGTGCCGACCGGCATGAACACGGGCGTGTCCACCGGGCCGTGCGCGGTCCAGAGGCGGCCGAGGCGGGCCTTGGAGGTGGGGTCTTCGTGGAGGATTTCGAATGTTCCGATGGGTGGGGGCATGGCGCGGGAGTCTAGGCGGGGAGGGGGCGGGCGGCAAGTTTTCTTTGAGGGCGGGGGCGGGCGGCGGGGGGGGCGAGCCCAAGAAGCCTAGATATCTAGGTTTCTAGGTATCTAGGTTTTCCCCCGCATCCGCGCTTGCCAGCGCCCCCGCGCTTTGACAAACTGAAAGCATGAACACACACAACCGTTTCTCCGTTTGGTCCGCCGTCCTCTGTCTCGCTTTTGCCGCTGCGGCGCCGGCCGCGCGGGCCGCCCGCAAGGCGGTCGCGGTGCCCGAGCCGCCGCCGCCCGCCGCCGTCGAGCCCGAGGAGCCGTCGGCGTGGTCGTTCGGCGGCGACTTCCGGCTCCGGCAGGAAGCGTTCAACCACATCCCGCTCAAGACGGGCGCCGAGTCGCGCGGCGGCGAGAACGACTACTTCCGGTTCCGCACGCGCGTGTGGGCCGCGTACGCCCCGTGCGACTGGCTGACCTTCAACGCCCGCCTGCTCCACGAGTTCCGCCACTACCTCGAACCCTCGCACTCCCACTCCTGGCGCTGGCCGGACGAGCTGGTGCCGGACGCGCTGAACGTCCAGGTGCGCACCGCGGACGGCACGCTCAAGGCGGTCGTCGGCCGCCAGGACTTCCTGCCCGTCGGCGAGTACCGGCTCTTCGGCGAGGGCACCGCCAAGGACGGCTCGCGCTCGTCGTACATGGACGCGGTGACCCTGGTCGCGCGCGACGACGCCGACCGCACCCGCCTGACGCTCTTCGGCGCCTACGACAACGCCGTCGACCCGCTCGCCATCGGCGACATCGACCGCGACCTCAACGGCTACCCGCCCAGCGACACCGGCATGGACGAGGCCGGCGCCGGCGCCCTCCTCCGCCACGCCTTCACCGAACGCCTCCGCGCGACCGCCTACTACCTCTGGAAGCACGACTCCGGGTCCTTCCTCGCCGACGGCGCCCACCGTCCCAACGAAGACATCCACACCGTCGGCGGCCGCCTCGAAACCCCGCTCGCCGGCCCCCTCGGCGCCGAGGCCGAAGTCGCCGGCCAGTGGAGCCCCACCAGCGACGCCGACCGCCGCGCCATGATGGCCGCCGCCGCCCTCTACGCCCAGTGGCAGGACGCCCCCGGACGCCCCCGCGCCGCCCTCAACGGCCTCTACCTCTCCGCCGACGACCCCGACACCGGCGAAAACGAAGGCTGGAACCCGCTCTGGGCCCGCTATCCGTGGATATCCGAGCTGATGATCTACGCCTACGACGCCGACGGCGCCGGCCTCTGGCAGAACCTCGCCTACTTCTGGGCCGAAGCCGGCCTCGCGCCGCGCCCCGGCCATCTCGTCCGCGCCACGGTCGGCCCCCTCTACGCCCCCGAAGCCGACGGCGCGGGCGGCGGCCACGACCGCGGCTGGCTCGGTACCGCCCGCTGGGACTTCCCGCTCTGGCGGAACCCCGGCGAGTCCCCTCGCCTCTACGGCCACCTCTTCGCCGAGGCCCTCCTCCCCGGCGACTACTACGCCGACGACGCCGACGACCTCGCCTTCTTCCTCCGCTGGGAACTCACCCTCGGCTTCTGACCCCGCCGCGGCTGGCGGTGGGGCGGGCTCTCCGAGCGAGCCACCCGCCCCCCGTCCACTCCTCTCCGCAGACGGCTCGCACGGAGTGCTCGCCCCACCTCCGCCCCTTGTTGCTTTCAACATTTGAGATTACGGAAAACATTGACGTTTCATCCGTTTTCCACCCCTCCTCCCGCCCATGAAAAAACACCCCCTCCGCCCCCCCCCCGTTTTCCGGTATTGCGGCGGGGCGGGGGAGTGCGGTAGGATGCGGGGCATGGCAAGAGGTTTCCATCGGTGGATCGTGATGGCGGCGGCCGCGGCGGCGCTCGCCGCGTGGCCCGTGCCCGCGCGCGCCGTCCCGGCGTGGATGCGCGGCTTCCGCTCGGCCCCCTACGAGGAGTCCGCGGAGGACCGCCACTTCCAGTTCTTCAACCGCCCCGCGATGACGACCCCCGCCGCCCAGTGGGAATACGTCCAGGGCCTCCGCCGCGACGGCGAGACCCGCGCCGCCGCCAAGCAGGCCCTCGCCCTCCGCCTCGCCTGGCCCGTATCCCCCGAGGCCCCGCAAGCCCAGTGGCTCTACGCGCGCCTCCTCGACGAGCGCGGGCATCCCGCCGACTCCTTCGACGCCTTCCAGTACATGGTCGACCACTACGCCGGCCAGTTCGAGTTCGGCGAGCTCATCGCCATCCAGCACCGCCTCGCCCACCAGGTCATGGAGTCGCGCGTCGGGCATTTCCTGTTCATTCCCGGATTCAAGGCGCCCGAGAAGGCGATCCCCCTCTACGAAAAGATCGCCGAGAACGCCCCCGAGGATCCGCGCACCGCCGAGGCCCTCCTGAACATCGGCAAGGCCAACGAGTTCAACTACGAATACGGGAAAGCCATCGAGGCCTACTTCCGCGCGATGAACCGCTTCCCCGGCACCCCCGCCGCCGAAGAGGCCGCGCTGCGCCAGGCCGTGTGCCACGTCGCGATCGCCGACGACGAACCCAACGACCAGCGCGCCCTCGCCACCGCCCGCGCCGCCTGCGCCCTCTACCTCCGCGACCGCGGCCCCGACGCCCCCGACCGCGACCTCATGGAAGCCAACCTCCGCCGGCTCGACGCCCGGCAGGCCCGCTTCGACTACGACCTCGGCCTCTACTACGAAAAGACCCTCAAGCGCCCCGATTCCGCCGTCATCGCCTACGAAACCTTCCTCGAACGCCACCCCGCCGACCACCGCGCCGACGAAGTCCGCGGCCGTCTCGCCGCCCTCAAGGCCGAAACCAAAAAGGAGCCATGACCATGATCCGCCGCCCCCGCATCCGTCCCCTCGCCGTCCTCGCCCTCGCCTTCGCGGCCGCCGCCGTGCTGCTGTCCGGCTGCGTCGAGTACCGCCTCGGCTCCATGCTCCCCAACGACGTCCGCACCGTCTACATGCCCACCTGCGTCAACGAGACCCACGAACCGCGCATCGAGATGGACGTTACCCGCTCCATCCTCTCCCAGATCCAGATGGACGGCTCCCTGCGCATCGCCTCCGAAGCCGCCGCCGACACCGTCCTCGACGTCAAGCTCACCGGCTTCGAGCTCGACCCCGTCGGCTACGTCTCCGGCGAAAGCTCCACCGTCGACCAGTACCGCATGCGCATCACCGCCTCCTTCGTCCTGCGCCGCCAGGCCGACAACTCCGTCGTCGCCGAATCCCCGTCCGTGACCGGCTGGTACGACTTCGACTTCACCGGCGACCTCACCTCCTCCAAGGCCGTCGCCCTGCGGCCGGCCGCCGACGACCTCGGCCGCCGCATCGTCGCCGCCATCGTCCAGTACTGGCCCTGACCGACCGCCCCCGCCGCCGCCGCCCATGCCCGCCAAGCGCATCATCCCCTGCCTCGACATCGCGGGCGGACGCGTCGTCAAGGGCGTCAACTTCGTCAACCTCCGCGACGCCGGCGACCCCGTCGCCGTCGCCCGCGCCTACGAAGCCCAGGGCGCCGACGAACTCACCTTCCTCGACATCACCGCCTCCAACGACGGGCGCGACACCATCGTCGAAACCGTCCGCGCCGTCGCCCGCCAGGTCTTCATGCCCCTGACCGTCGGCGGCGGCATCCGGACCCTCGACGACATCCGCCGCATCCTCCACGCCGGCGCCGACAAAGTCTCCCTCAACACCGCCGCCGTCCTGCGGCCCGGACTCATCTCCGAGGCCTCCGAACAGTTCGGCGCCCAGTGCATCGTGCTGGCCATCGACGCCCGGCGCCGCACCGGCGGCCGCCCCGGCTGGGACGTCACCACCCACGGCGGACGCCGCCCCACGGACCTCGAAGCCGTCGCCTGGGCGCAGGAAGGCGTGCGCCTCGGCGCCGGCGAAATCCTCCTCACCAGCATGGACCGCGACGGCACCCAGGACGGCTACGACCTCGAACTCACCCGCGCCATCTCCGACAGCGTCGGCGTGCCCGTCATCGCCTCCGGCGGCGTCGGCACCCTCGACCACTTCCGCGCCGGCATCGCCGAAGGCCACGCCGACGCCGTGCTCGCCGCCTCCGTCTTCCACTTCGGCACCTTCACCATCCCCCAGGTCAAGGCCTACCTCGCCTCCCACGGCATCGAAGTCCGCCCCCCGCCCGGAACATGATTTTGAAAACAACTCGAACAACTCAAAAACAAACGGAAACAATTCCCAATGCCGTAAATGGGAAGCGGGCGGGTTGCCCTGCAAGGCTCCCTTGTGCCCGCCTTGTGCATTTTCAGAAGAGTTGTCCCGAGTTGTTTTGAAACCCAGGAGAGAAAAATGAAAGAACTCGAAGAAGGCACCACCCTCGCACTCGACTTTTCCAAGATTGCCAAGATCGCCGCCCGCTGCCCCGACGTCATCCCCGTCGCCGTCCAGAACGCCGACACAAAGGAAATCATCCTCGTCGCCTACACCAACGAACTCGCGATGAAGAAAGCCATCGCCGAGCGCACCGCCATCTTCTGGTCCACCTCCCGCAACGAACTCTGGGAGAAGGGCAAGACCTCCGGCGAAACCTTCGAGCTCCTCGAAGTCCGCGTCAACTGCGAACAGAACTCCCTCGTCTACATCGTCCGCCCCCGCCGCGGCGGCATCTGCCACACCAAGAACGCCGCCGGCCAGCCCCGCAACTGCTACTACCGGAAAATCGACTTCGAGACCGGCGCCCTCGTCAACCTCGACCCCTGATACCCGTCATTGACCCACCGCCCGCTTTTCACTTTTCACTTGTCACTTTTCACTTTTCACTCCTGAAATGACTCCTCCCCAGCAAACCGACGCCGCCCTCCGCAAAGCCGCCGCCCGCCGCATGGTGGCGATCCTCCTTCTCTTCGCCCTCCTCCTCGCCGGCGCCGTCGCCCTGTTCCTGCGCGAAGAACACCGCCGCTCCCTCCTCCTCTCCCCCCAGCCCGAACCCGCCGTCCCCGAAGCCCCCGCCGAGCCCACCGCCCCGCCCGCCCCCGCCCCCATCCCCGCCGACGTCCGCCCGCCCGCCCCGGCCGTCCTCGAAGACGCCCTCCGCCAGGAACAGGCCCTCACCGCCCTCCGCGAAGCCTCCGACTACCTCCGCGCCCGGCGTCCCGACCTCGCCGAGACCCGTCTCCGCGACGCCCTCGCCATCAATCCCGACATGGCCCCCGCCCTGCGTCTCCTCGGCCTCGTCTGCCTCCAGGACGGCCGCCTCGCCGACGCCATCGCCCACTACGAAAAATCCCTGAAGATCGAACCCCTCCATCCCGAAGCCCTCTCCAACCTCGCCTTCGCGTACTTCCAGGCCAAGAACATCAACGTCGCCCTCGAACTCATCGACACCTGCCGCCGGCTCCATCCCGACTACGAACCCGCCCTCGTCCAGGAAGGCCTCATCAAGCTCGCCGTCGAACCCGAAACCGCCATCGAAGCCCTCCGTGCCGCCGCCGGAGCGGCCCCCTCCGATAGCGCCCCGCGCAACAACCTCGCCGTCGCCCTGGCCCGCACCGGCGACTACGCCGCGGCCCGCGCCGAACTCCAATCCGTCCTCGAGAGCCATCCCGGCAACTTCACCGCCCTCTTCAACATGGCGGCCCTCTACGCCAAGGAAACCAACGCCCCCGCCGCCATCCCCTGGCTCCGCGACGCCATGAAGCAGGTCCCCCCCTCCGATTTCCGCACCTACCTCTCCGACCCCGACTTCGACCCCATCCGCTTCTCCCCCGACTTCCAATCCTTCCTCCAATCCCTCGATCCCTCCCTCCCGCCGCCCCCCGTCCCCTCCGCCCCCGCGCCCTGACCCCCTCTTTCCCCCTCTCCCTTTTCTCTCTCCTTTCCCGTCTCGCCCCACTCGCGAGATTACGGAAAACAAGCAGATTTTCCCTTGTTTCACATCCATGTCGGCCACCATGAGTGTTCCCCCCGTCCGTGCACGCTTCCACGGCCAGCGTGCGGAACGTCATCGAGTCCCCAACCCGTTTTGTCCCCCCGATTTTCCCCTTACTGCGGCGGAGCCCGCCGCGCGAGTTCGGCGGCGACGGTTTCGCCGGGGCCGCAGGCGGGGTCGCCTTCGAGGGAGGCGGCGACGGCGCGGAGGCCGTTCAGCTGCTCGGTGCGGGCGGGGCCGTCGTCGAGAAGCGGCGCCAGCGCGTCGGCCATGGCGTCGGGGCGGGCGTCGTGCTGGATGAACTCCGGGCAGAGGGTGCGGCCGGCAATGAGGTTGACCATGCCCAGCCACTTCACGCGGACGAGCATCCGGCCGATCCAGTAGGTCAGCCATGCGGCGCGGTAGACGACGATCATCGGGCAGCCGAGGAGCGCGGTCTCGACCGTGGCCGTCCCGGAGCACACCATCGCGGCGCGGGCGGTGCGGCAGACGGCGCGCATGGTGCCGACGGCGACGCCGAACGCGGCGCGGTCGCCCGCGGGGAGCGCGTCGAGCTGGTGGCGGATGAGCGCGGCGGTTTCGTCGTTGCTCGCGGCGACCAGGAACACGGCGTCCGGCCGGCGGCGGCGCAGTTCCAGCGCGGCGGCGATCTGGGCGGGCAGGATGCGCCGGATTTCCATGCGGCGGCTCCCCGGCAGGATCGCGACGCGGCAGGCGTCCTCCCCGCCCGGCCACGGAAGCGGCGCCGGCGCGGAGAGCAGGGTGCGCTTGACGGATTCGACGAGCGGGTGCCCCACGAACACGGTACGCAGCCCCGTGCCCTCGAACACCGCCGTCTCGAACGGGAAAATCACCATCAGCAGGTCGATGATCCGGGCCATCTTGGGGATGCGCCCGCGGTTCCACGCCCAGACCTGCGGGGAGATGTAGTAGAAGACGGGGATCTTCATCGCGTGCGCTTCCCGCGCGAGGCGGAGGTTGAAGCCGGGATAGTCCACCAGCAACAGCGCGTCGGGGCGGTGCAGGCGGAGTTCGTCCTTCATGCGCTTGAAGACGCGCCGGAAGAACCCGATCCGCGCCAGCACTTCCCACAGCCCCAGCACCGCCATCACGCGCGAATCGACGAGGATCCGCACCCCCTCGCGCCGCATCGCCGTGCCGCCGATGCCCCACAGCTCCACGCCCGGACGCGCCTTCCGCAGGTCGCGCACCAGCCGCGCCGCGTGCTGGTCGCCGGACTCCTCCCCCGCCACGATCATGAGCTTTTCGGGCTGCATGGGGGGAGCGTCAGGTCTGGCCGTTCTGGCGGATGCTCTTGACGATGGCGACGGCCAGCTTGAGGGCTTCCGCCGCGTGTTCGCCGTCCACCACCGGCTCGGACCGGTTGCGCACGCAGTCGGCGAAGGACCGCAGCTCCAGCGCCAGCGGCTCGCCCTTGTGGATGGGGATGTCCTTCTTTTCGATGCCGAGGAGTTTCTTGCGGAGGATCTTGCCGGTCTGCTCCTGGTAGTCGAGCGAGACGTACGCGTCGGGCAGGAACATGCGGATCTTGCGCTGCTTCTCCATGCTGATGCGGCTGGCGGTGACGTTGGCGACGCAGCCGTTCTCGAAGCGGAGGCGGACGTTCGCGATGTCCTCGCTCTTGCTCAGGATCGGCACGCCGACGGCCCGGATGTCCACCACCTTGGACTGGACGAGGTGCAGGATGATTTCGAGGTCGTGGATCATCAGGTCGAGGATGACGCTCACCTCGGTCCCGCGCGGCAGCAACCCGAAGCGCGGCGGCGGGTACGGCGCGATGCGCAGCGCCTCGACGTACAGCGGCTTCGCCTTCGCCGGGTTCACCACGCTCAGCACCGGATTGAACCGCTCGACGTGCCCGACCTGCAAAATGACCCCCTTCTGCTGCGCCAGGTGCACCAGCTCCTCCGCCTCCTGCGTGGTGGCGGCGATGGGCTTCTCGACGAGCACGTGCTTGCCCTTGGCGATGGCCATGCCGGCCACCAGGCGGTGCTTGTCGGTGGGGACCACGATGCTCAGCGCCTCGGTCGCGTCCGCCAGCTCCTCCGCGGTGCGGAAGGCTTTCGTGTGGTAGCGCTCCGCGATCTCCTGCGCGCGCTTGCGGTCGGCGTCGAACACGCCCACCAGCTCCACGTCCGGCATCTCCGAATAAATCCGCGCGTGCCACTGCCCCAGGCTCCCCACGCCCAGCACGCCCGCCTTGATCTTCCGCTGTTCAGCCGCCATGTCTCTTCTCCTTTCGATCCAAACCCCTGGATATCTAGATATCTAGGAACCTAGTCCCTCTAGACCTTTTCCTTCTCCCCCGCCGCCGCTTCCGCCTCCGCGTCGATGGCCACGAACGCGAGCCCCATCTTCCCCGCCAGCTTCTCCAGCTCCTCGCGGTCGAGCAGGATGCTCCGCTTCGCCTCGACCGCCAGGCACGAAATGCCGGCCTTCTTCAGGTTCTTGAACGTGCGCGTCCCGATGATCGGGATGTCGAACCGCATGTCGTGACCCCGCTTCGCGACCTTGACCACCACCGAGCCCGGGCCGCCGAGCCGCCCCGCGCGCCGTATCGTCTCGTCCGTTCCCTCGAACCCCTCCACCGCCAGGATCGTCCCGTCCTTGACCACGACCGTCTGGCCGATTTCCAGCCCGCTGGTGACCTTCGCCACGCGCGCGCCGAGACGGATGTCCGCCCGCTCCCGTTCGTCCGGGTCGCGCCCCGCGATGCGCCCCGGCGGCGGCATCTCCGTTTCCATGAAGCAGTACGCCGGCAGCAGCTCCGCCCCGATCTTCCTGAACTCGTCCGCCACCGCGCCGAAGATCGTGTGCGCGTTCTTCTTGGGCAACGACCGCAGGATGCCGAACGCCATCGCGTCCAGCCGCAGGCTGAAGAGCCGCGTCGGCTTGATCTGCCCCGCCATGACCAGCTTCGTCACGCCGCGCCCTTGGATGGCGTCCAGCGTCGCCCGCAGCTGCCCGAGCCGCAGCCACACCGTCTCGTCCGCGTAGTGCTCGATCCGCCACGACGTCTCCCCCCGGAACGCGAACGCCACCACGCGCCTGACCCCCTGCGCATGGGCCGACCGCGCCAACTGCCACGGGTACGTCCCGCGCCCGGCGATCACGCCCAGCGTCTCCGGCATCTCGATGGAGAATGTTTCGCTCATCCCCTCCATCCTACCCGCCCGCCCCCCTCCCCGCAAGCCCCTTGTCTCCCCATCCAGCGAGATTGCAGAAAACACTTGACTCCCGCCCTTCCGTCCCCCATCCTCCCGCCCATGAAAAAATCCCTTCTCCACGCCCTGGACTCCACCGGCCGCGCCTTCGCGGCCACCACCCGCGCCGTCGAAAACACCGGCTACGGCGGCCGCTTCGTCGCCCGCAACCTCACCCCCTGGCTCCTCGCGCTGACCCCGGCGGTATTCGCCGCCTACGCGCTCACCGAAGTCGGCCAATGGGTGTTCGACGAACTCGCCCGCCGCCAGCGCCTCCGCGAGCCGCATCCCGACTCCCCCTCCCTGCGCGGCACGCCCTCCCCCGAAGACATCGCGGAGCCCTGGAACGCCAAGCCCCGCACGCTCCCCGCGTGCCTGCGCCTCGGTTCGCGCCTGGCCGACCTCGATCCCACGCTCGACCGCTCCCTCGTCCGCGAAGACCTCCCCAACGGCAAGTCGGTCATCCGCGCACGCAAAGGCGGCACGAAAGGCTGGCTGGAGGACCGCCGCGTCGCCGTCGGCTATTCCACCGTCATGCGCTACAAGAAGCTCGTCCAGCGCCTCCGCCGGGTCCTGGCCCTCGACGACCGCCTCCCGCTGGAGTGGCTCCTCGACGGCGCGCCCGCCGGAACGGCGCTCCCCGCCGGACTCGACGCTCCCTTCGCGGCCGCGCGGCGGCGCCTGGCGAAAATCCTCCGCGAGAACCCGACCCAGGCCGCCCTCTCGCGCTTCGTGGAAGCGAAGCTGGGCATCGTCCGGCTCGTCGCGGTCCGGAAAATCCATCCCCGGCGGCGCCGGGGGGCGGGCGCGAAAGCGCGGAAAACGGATGGTTTTTCCGTAATCTCGCAAGACCGGCGGGTGAACGTCTCCCCGGAGCGGGTGGAAGCGACGAAGGGGGTTCTCGCGCGCCTGCTGTCCGCCCCGGACCTGGGCGGGAAGGCGCTGGAACTCCGCAACCGGGTGGCCGCGTGGCTCGCCGGGCTGGTCGCGGACGGGGCGGCGCCCTGACGGCCACAATGGTTTGCGTGCCGGGGCGGAAGGTGCTATAGAGCGGCGCGCCATGACGATCATCGACTTCCACACCCACGCCTTCGCGGACGCCCTCGCCGGGCGCGCGCTGGCCAAGCTCGCCGCGAACAGCGGACTCGGCCACGCGCTGGACGGCACCGTCGGCGCCCTGCGCGCCTCGATGCGCCGGGCGGGCATCGGGCGGTCGGTGGTCTGCCCCATCGCGACGCGCCCGCACCACTACGCGGGAATCCGCGACTGGGCCCGCGAAGTGCGCGCGTCGGCGCCGGACCTGGAGATGCTGGTGTCGGTGCATCCCGACGACCCGCAGGCGGCGGCGCATCTGGAGGAAGCGGCGGCGGACGGCTTCAAGGGCGTCAAGTTCCACCCCTACTACCAGGGCTTTTCGGTGGACGAGCCGCGCATGCGCCCCCTCTACGAAAAGATCCGCGACCTGAACCTGATGGTGGTGGTCCACTGCGGCTTCGACATCGCGTACCCGCACGACCGCTGGTGCAATCCGGCGAAGATCGCGCGCCTGGCGGAGGACTTCCCCGGCCTGAAGCTGGTCGCGACGCACTTCGGCGGCTGGATGGACTGGGAGGAATCGGCGCGCACGCTGCTGGGGCGGCCGATCTGGCTGGATGCGTCGATGGCGTCGCCCTTCCTGCCGCCGGAGCGGGTGCGGGAGATGGCGCTGGCGCATCCGGAGGAGTACCTGCTGTTCGGGACGGACAGCCCGTGGACCGACCAGTCGGCGGAGGTGGCCTTCTGGAAAAGCCTCGACCTCGGCGACGGCTTCCTGCACGGGTTCTTCGGCGGCAACGCGGAGCGACTCCTCGCCTCGGCGGGGCTCCCTGCCTGACGAATCCCCTTCTCGGGCCGGCCGCGACGCCTGCCGGTTTGCGGGATTACAGAAAAACCGGGAAAATCCTCCGTATTCCGGTCAGGGGCCGCCGTCCGGCGCGGCCTGCGTCCGGAGCCCGTGCGCCGCCATCGCGCCCCGTCCGCCGCCGTCCCCGGAATTGCGCTTGCCAAAAGGGGCGGGGAGGGGCTATCTTCCGACGAATTGCGTGCGGATTTCCCGTGCGCGCAAACCATTCCGAAAACAAGGAACACCATGGACTTCATTCTGAATCTCGCGATGATGGCGCCCCCCGCCGAAGGCGGACAGGGCGGCGCCCAGCAGTCGGGCATCTTCATGTTCGTGTGGCTGGGGCTGATGATCGTGCTCTTCTACTTCATGCTCATCCGCCCGCAGAAGCGCCGCGAAAAGGAACGCCAGGCCCTCCTCGCCGCCGTCAAGACCGGCGACCGCGTCCTCTTCGCCGGCGGCCTGCTCGGCACCGTCGCCAACGTCAAGGAAAAGACCCTCGTCATCAAGATCGCCGACGGCGTGAAGGTCGAGGCCCTGCGCGGCGCCATCTCCCAGGTCCTGGCCAAGGGCGAGGAGCCCGCGGAGGACAAGGCGCCGTGACGGCGCCGCCGCCGGGAAGGCGGCAGCAAGCGACACGATGATTTCCGGCGGGCATTCCCCCGCCAAGGCAAAGACACCCAAACGAGGAACACATGAAGGCATCCATCTGGAAATGGTTGGTATTGGTCGTGCTGGTGGCCTGGAGCATCGCCCTGGTCTACCCGCCCAAGGACAAGGTCAAGCTGGGTCTCGACCTGCAGGGCGGCACCAGCTACACGCTGGAAATCGACGAGTCGCAGCTGCCCGAGGGCAGCGACATCAAGGACGCGCGCGACCGCGCCCTCGAAGTCATCCGCAACCGCGTCGACGGCATGGGCGTCGCCGAGCCGAACATCTACCCCGACGGCACCAAGCGCATCATCGTCCAGATCCCGGGCATGAAGGCCGAGGACCGCGCGCGCGCCAGCGAGAACATCCGCAAGGCGGCGTTCCTGGAGTTCCGCATTGTGCACCCGCAGAACGACGAGAAGATCCGCAAGCTCTTCGAGAACCGCAAGGCCCCCGACGGCTACGAAATCGTCTCCCTCTCCGGCAACCGCGGCGGCGAGTACTGGTACCGCACCGGCGGCAAGCCCACGCCCGAAGAGATGGCGGCCGTCCGCCGCTTCGAGCCCGTCGGCGGCTACGAGCTGCTGCTCGAGCGCGAGAAGATCCAGGGCAAGGACTACTACCGCCCGTGGTACGTCCGCAAGAACGCCGAACTCACCGGCGCCAACCTCAAGAGCGCCAACGTCGGCTACCAGCAGCTCGGCCAGAAGACCGTCGAGATGTCCTTCGACTCCCGCGGCCGCAAGATCTTCGCCAAGCTGACCGCCGACCTCGCCCCCGGCGGCGCGCAGAACCCCGACCCGAACGGCCGCCGCTACCTGGCGATCGTCCTCGACAACACCCTCTACTCCGCGCCCTTCATCCGCACCTCCATCCCGGGCGGCAACGCCGTCATCGAAGGCAACTTCTCCCTCGAAGAGGCCAACGACCTCGCCCTCGTCCTGCGCGCCGGCGCCCTGCCCGCGCCGCTGACCGTCCTCGAAGAGCGCACCGTCGACCCCACCATGGGCACCGACTCCGTCAACAGCGGCAAGCGCGCCGCCGTCGTCGGCTTCGCCGCGGTCATCGTCTTCACCGTCATCTATTATCACTTCGCCGGCCTCGTCGCGGCCCTCGCCCTCGCGCTCAACCTCGTCCTGCTCCCGCTGGGCATGTGGCTCGTCAGCGGCTTCTTCGGCCTCCTCGGCGGCAACGGCGCCGGCGGCAGCGCCGCGCAGCTCCCCGTGCTGACCATGCCGGGCATCGCGGGCATCGTCCTCTCCGTCGGCATGGCCGTCGACGCCAACGTCCTCATCTTCGAGCGCATCCGCGAAGAACTGCGCCTCGACAAGCGCCTCGGCGCCGCCCTCGACGCCGGCTACGACAAGGCCCTCGGCACCATTCTCGACGCCAACATCACGACCCTCCTCGCGGCCGTCATCCTCTTCTGGCAGGGTTCCGGCCCCGTCAAGGGATTCGCCATCACCCTCTCCGCCGGCATCATCGCCAGCGTCTACACCGCCGTCGTCGTCACCCGCATGGTCTTCAACTTCCTCGAAGGCCACGGCCTGCTGAACAAGATCACCATGCTCCAGTGGGTTCCCGACACCAAGATCGACTTCGTCGGCATGCGCAAACTCTCCGCGGCCGTCTCCGTCATCCTGCTCGTCGTCAGCATCGCCGTCGGCATCAAGCGCGGCAGCGCCAACTTCGGCGTCGACTTCACCGGCGGCCAGCAGCTGACCCTCGCCTTCGACCAGAAGGCCGAAGTGGACGCCCTGCGCAACGCCCTCGAAGGCGCGGGCGTCAAGAACCCGTCCATCCAGTACCAGCGCCTCGGCCAGGGCGAATCCGAGAACGAAGTCCTCGTCCTCAAGGTCGCCTCCGCCGCAGAAGGCCAGCTCGTCAGCGACACCCTCGCCGGGCAGTTCGCCGACAGCCACTTCGAGCTGCGGCAGGAAGACACCGTCGGCCCGCAGGTCGGCCGCGAACTCCAGAAGAGCGGCACCATCGCCCTCGTCCTCGCGCTCATCGGCATGATCATCTACATCACCATCCGCTTCGAGTTCTCCTTCGCGATCGGCGCCGTCGTGGGCCTGCTGCACAACATCCTGCTGACCATCGGGCTCTTCTGCCTGTTCGGGCGGCAGCTGACCATGATCAGCATCGCGGCCCTGCTGACGGTGCTCGGCTACAGCGTCAACGATACCATCGTCGTGTTCGACCGCATCCGCGAGACGCGCAAGCTGCGCGGCGGCAAGATCGACGCGGGGATCGCCAACGAAGCCATCAACGGCACCCTCGCCCGCACCCTGCTGACGAGCGTGACGACGCTGCTGAGCCTTGCGGCGCTGATGATCTTCGGCAGCGGGGACATCTTCGACTTCGCGTTCGCGCTGTTCATCGGCGTGATCGTGGGCACCTACGCCTCGGTCTTCATCGCGACCCCGGTGATGCTGGCGATCCACCCCAAGACCCAGCTTCCCGCCGCGCCGGCCCCCGCCGCCCCCGCGAAGAAGTCCAGGAAGTAATCCCCCGGGACACATCCCCCCGCAAACGGCCCGCCCACCGGCGGGCCGTTCTGCATTCCCCGCCCGCCCCGATCCATGCGTGAGATTACGGAAAATCCTTTTGTTTTCACCGGTTTTCCCCCATCGTCCATCTGCATGGAAAACACGCGTCCGGGCGAAAAACGCCCTTGCAATCCGGCGACGGGAAGCGCAGGGTCTAGGCCACCATGAATACGACCCAACCGCCATCCGACCCTTCCGGAGAACCCGATTTCAACGGGTTCGGCTCCTATCGCCGCAAACGCAAGCCCCGCGATACCGAGGCGGCCGCCCCGCGCCGCTCCTTCCGCCGCATTCCCCGGGACGAATTCCCGGGAGACGGCGACTCCGCCGGATTCCCCGACGAGGCCGCGGGCGGGGAAGAGGCCGCGCCGCGCCATCCGTTCCATGGCAAGAAGCCGTTCCGCAAGAAGCCATTCGGCAAGAAACCCTTCGGCAAGAAACCGTTCGGGAAGAAACCGTTCGGGAAGAAAAAGCCGTACGACCACGGGGAACCGCGGACCGAGCAGCCGGACTTCCGCGATTTTGCGGACACGATCGACGAGGGGGAGGTTCCCCCGCCGCGCCGCGACCGGAGCTTCAAGAAAGCCGCGGGCGATCCCCGCGGGGGTGACGGCGGATTCCGCTCTCCCCGCAAGCCTTTCGGCGGGAAGCCGTTCGGGCGGAAACCCTTCCGCAAGTTCCGTCCCCATCCTGCGGAGTCCCCGTTCGATGGCGAGGCGGAAGACGGGTACCCGCGTCCGCCGCGCGCCCTCCGCCGTCCTTACGGGGCGCCTGCGGACGGAGCGGACTCCGACGAAGCCTTCCGGGAACCGCGCAACCCCTTCCGCAAGCCGTTCGGCAAGAAACCGTTCGGCGGAAAGAAACCGTTCGGCAAGAAACCCTTCGGCAAGAAGCCGTTCGGGAAAAAGCCGTTCGGCAAGAAGCCCTTCGGCAAGCCGTTCAAGAAGAAGCCATTCGGCCCCAAACGCCCGCCCCGCGGCGGCTGACAGGGGCGCCAGGAGGTTTTCCAATGATTGGAAAAAAATTTTCCAATGGTTGGAAAACCCGTTCAGGATCGGGCGGTGGCGGTGGCGGCGAGGAGGGCGGAGGCAAAGGCCCAGTGGAGGTTGTAGCCGCCGGTGGGGCCGGCGACGTCGAGGATTTCGCCGGCGAAGGAGAGGGTCGGGTGGAGACGGCTGGCCAGGGTCTTGGGATGGACTTCGGGGAGGTATACGCCGCCGGACGTGACCATGCTTTCGGCGAAGGTGGCGGTTCGGGTGACGGTAAGGGGTAGGGCGCAGAGGGCGGTGGCGAGCCGGTCGGCGGCAGGGGCGGCGAGGCGGGCCGCGGGGGTGTCGGGGGGAACGCCGGCGAGGGACAGCATCGCATCGGCGAGCCGCTGGGGAAGAGGCGGGGCGAGGGCGCGGCGGAGGGGGCGGGCCCCGTCGGTGCGGCGCAGGGTGTCGAGGAGGGCGCGGAATTTGTCGCGGGGGGCGGGGAGGACGGCGAGATAAAGGGTGAACGGGTCGGTGTGCGCGAGGGCGCGGGAGAGGGCGGCGGAGATGTCGAGGGCGGCGGGGCCGGAGAGTCCGCGGTGGGTGAAGAGGAGGGGACCGCGGGATTCGCGCAGGAGTCGTTGGGGCATGGCCAGGCGCAGGGCGGCGTCGGGGAGGGATACGCCGGCAAGGGCGGAAATCCAGGGGGCGTCGTCGACGAGGATGGGCGCGAGGCCGGGAACGGGGGCGACGATGCGGTGGCCCAGCGCGCGGGCGAGGGCGAATCCGGAGCCGTCGGAGCCGAGGGCGGGCGCGGACTGGCCGCCGGCGGCGAGGAGGACGCGGCGGGCGGCGAGCGGAGAGGGGGAAGAAGCGAAATAAGCCCGCCAAGAGGATGAATCGATGGAATCGGTTGTTTCGATGGAATCGCTTGAATCGGGTGGCTCCAAGCGGCAGACGGCGGCCCCCATGCGGAACTCGACGCCGGCCCGGCGCGCGGCGGCGGCGAGGGCGTCGCGCACGGCGGGGGCGGACTGGGAGGCGGGGTAGATGCCGCCGCCGGGTTCGACGACGGTCGGCACGCCGATGCCCCGGAAGAAGGCCCGCAGGGCCGTCGGCGGGAAGGCGCGGATGGCGGGCGCGACGAAGCGGTCGGAGGGGGCGAAGGCGCGGACGAGGTCGTCGGGGTGGATGTCGCGCGAGAGGTTGCCGCGGCCGCCGCCGGTCACGGCGAGCTTGGCGCCGGGCTCGCCCATGCGGTCGGCGACGACGACGCGCGCGGCGGGATTGCGCCGCTTGAAGGCGAGCGCGGCGGTCAGTCCGGCGGGACCGGCGCCGATGGCGAGGAGGTCGGCGGGGGCACTCACTCGCCGAGGGCGCGCTCGAGGGCGAGGATGGCGTAGGAGGTCACGAGCGTGGGGTCGGCTTCCCACCAGCGGTTGTTGGTGTTGACCCAGTGGCCGTCGTCGTGCTGGAGGGAGAGAATCTTGCGGACCACGGCTTCGCGCCAGGCGACGGTGGTGCCGTCGGGGAGCGTGACGAGGTCGTCGCCGAAGGCGTCCAGGCATTTGACGAGGACGGTGTAGAAGTAATAGAGGCCTTCGGGGCCCTGGCCGGGGTTTTCGTCGAGGGTCCAGTGCTTGGCGGCCCAGTCCTGCGCGGCGAGGACGCGCGGGTCGTCCTTGGAGACGTTGGCGTAGATGAGGGAGAGGAGGCCGGCGTAGGTCATGCTGCCGTAGGAGCGGAGGGCGATCTTGGGTTCGGCGGCAGGGGCGGGGGCGGCCTCGGGAGCGGCTTCGGCGCGCGGGGGCGGCGCGGGGCGGTCGGGGGGAAGCCGGAAGGAGTCGGAGGATTCGGGGGGCGCCATGCCGGGACGGCCGGGACCTCCGGGACGGCCGGGACCGGGGCCGCGGGCGGGGCCGGCGCCGGGGGTGTAGACGAAGCCGCCTTGGTCGTCGGGGTCGTCGCTGGCCCAGGCGTTGGTGTTGACGGAGGGGAGGTTCTGGACCTGCGCGAGGAAGTCCTGGACGGCATCCCAGTCGAGGTCGGCGCGCGGGTCGCCGGCGGCGCGGAGGTCTTCGAGGTCTTCGGTGGCGCGCATGGCGTCGTAGACCATGGCGGAGTTGGAGAGGTCGGCGTAGGGGCGCGGCTGGTTGGGGTCGTAGCCGATGCCGCCGCGGACGGGGCCGTCGGCGTACTGGGTCCCGGCGAGGAACGTGCGCGCGCGCTGCAGGACGGGCACGAGGTCGGGCCGCCCGAGGGCGTGGAGGGAGGCGAGGCAGACGGCGGTGTTGTAGTTGGCGAGGCCGCCGCCGCGGCGTCCGGGCTCGGGCGGGCACCAGATGCCGCCGTCGGGCTGCGCGTTGGAGAGGACGAAAGCCGTCGCGCGGGCGATGTCCTCGGAATAGGCTTCGGGGGCGGTGGCGTGCAGGGCGTGGAGGGCGAGTGCGGTCATGGCCGGGGCCTCGGGCATGCCCCAGGCGCCGTCCTCCTGCTGGCGGGCGGCGAGCCAGGCGGCGCCGCGGTCCATGGCGGCGCGGGCGCGCTCTTCGAGTTCGTAGGGGACGGTGGCGGAGGCCGCGGTGGCGGCGGCCAGCAGGACGGCGGCGATGGTGCGGATCTTCATGGTTCCTCTTTCTGTGGGTCGGGGGCGAGAATACACGAAAGGGGAGGCGTTGGCGACAAAACTCCGCGGTGGATTTCCATGGGGGAGAGGATGGGGGGAAAAGCGGGGTTTTACGATGGTTTTTCCATAATCTCAAGATGGGTTCGGGAGGGGGCGGGAGGGGGTGGAATCGGCGGTTGACGGACGGGGCGGGGACTGCTATGGTTGCGCGCCGTTATGGGACAGCAATTGAGAAAACGCGTGAAGCGCAAGGCCCGCGAACGCCGCATCAAGCGGCTCAAGGAGCGTGCGCGCGCGGCGAAGGCCAAGGCGTAACGCGCCGGCCGGCCGCCAATCCGTCCGCCCGTCGGACAGCCGCTTGAACCCGCCGACCAGGCCGGCGGGTTTTTGCGTTGCAACGGTTCCGCGCCTGGGACAGCGCCCCTTTTCCGCAGGAGAATCCGCATGATCGTGTTTCTGGAAGGCATCCTCGACCGCAAGGAACCCCACCGCGCGGTCATGAACGTCAACGGCGTCGGCTACGAGGCCGCGATCGCGCTGTCGACCTTCGACCGGCTCCCGGCGGAAGGGTCGCGGTTCCGGCTGCTGACGCTGCACGTGGTGCGGGAGGACGCGCACCTGCTGTACGGGTTCGCGGACGAGGAGGAACGGAACGCGTTCCTGCTGGTGACGGCGGTCAACGGCATCGGTCCGAAGCTCGGGCTGGCGCTGCTGAGCGGGATGCCGGTACGCGAGCTGAAGGCGGCAATCGTCAACGGGGACGTCAAGCGGCTGAGCTCGGTGTCGGGGATCGGGAAGAAGTCGGCCGAACGCATCGTGCTGGAACTGCGCGACAAGATCGGCAAGGGGGACGCGATGGAGGCGATTGCCGGGGAAGCGCCGTCGGGGCCGGTCAACGCGAAGTTGCGCGACGCGCTGGCGGCGCTGGTATCGCTCGGCCACAAGCAGGCGGACGCGCAGCAGCTGATCCGGGCGGCGATGCCGAAGATCACCGAGGAGATGGACGTCGGGGACATCCTCCGGCGGATTCTCTCGGGGAAGATGTGAGGCGGGCGGGGGGGCTACAGCGATTCGTAGGGGACGGAGAAGGTGTCGCCGTCTTCCAGGCGGCCGGTGGTCAGGCCCTTCTTGAACCACTTCATGCGGGATGAACTCTTGCCGTGGGTGAAGGATTCGGGCTGGACGTAGCCGCGGGCCTTCTTCTGGAGGTAGTCGTCGCCGATGACTTCGGCGCAGCGGATGGCTTCTTCGATGTCGCCGTCCTCCAGGCTGGCGAAGCGGGAGTTGTCGTGGTGGGCCCAGACGCCGGCGAGGAAGTCGGCCTGGAGCTCCAGGCGGACGCTGACGCGGTTGGCGGCTTCCTTGTCCAGGCGGGCCATCTCCTTGTGGGCGCGGGTGAGGGTGCCGAGGAGGTTCTGGACGTGGTGGCCGACTTCGTGGCCGATGACGTAGGCGTAGGCGAAGTCGCCGTCGGCCCCGAGCTCGCGGCGCATGTTGGAGAAGAAGGAGAGGTCGATGTAGAGGCAGCGGTCGGCGGAGCAGTAGAAGGGGCCGGTCTGCTTGCCGGCGCCGCCGCAGCCGCTCTGCACGGCGTCGGTGAAGAGCACCAGGTCGGGTGGTTCGTAGGTGCGGCCCTGCTGGCGGAAGATGTCGGTCCAGACGTCTTCGGTCCCGGCGAGGACCTTCTTCGAGAACGAGGCGAGTTCCTCCTCCTCGGGGGTGGGGACGTAGGGTTCGCCGGAGGAGGCGCCCGGGCCGGCGGAGAGGGCGCCGCCGCCGCCTTCCACGACGGCGTTGAGGACGGCGTTGAGCGGATTGCCGCCCGTCATGTAGGCGAAGAGCGCCACCAGCAGCAGCCCGCCGAGCCCGAGCCCGCCCGCCATCTTCGCGCGGCTGCCCCGCACATCCCGCACGTGGGTGCTTTCCCGTCTTCCCTGCATTCTCATGTCGCGGACTCCTTTCCGGTGCTGTCTGGCCTGGGGGTGTGCATCCCGTGCGCCGGGAGCGGCCCCACGGGCGTCCAATCTACCCGAATCGGGTTCCGGAATCCAGCCGTTTGGCGGACGGATTCGGGGCTTGCCGCGGAGGGGGGCGGCGGGTAGGATGGGAACATGGCAGTAGTTCGCGTCAGATGGTGGTTGGTTGCGGCGGCATTCGCGATCGGTTGTTGGGGGGCGGCCGGCACGGCGGAGGCGCGGGAGCCGGAATCGATCGAGCGGCTGCGGCCGTTGGCGGAGCCGGAGCTCGCGTACCGGATCGAGTCGTGGCGGGGGCGCCTCGACGAAACCTACCGGGGGCGGTTCAACTTCGCCTGGTGCGCGGCCCGGATCGAGGGCGCCGAGCCGAAGGAATACATCTCCCACAGCAGCATCGGGGAGCCGGAGGACCTCTCGGCGGAATCCTACGCGCTCGTGCGCCGGGTGCTGGTGCTCGCCGTGCCGGAGGAGGTGCGCCACTTCAGGACGCTGTGCGTCAACCGGCGGAACGTCGTGGACGGGGAGGATTGCTGGCCGCGGGACCAGGATACGGAGTTCAAGATCCTCGAGGCGCTGACGGCGGCGCTGCCGGACCCGGAGGCGGAGGGGTCGGTGCTGCTCTTCACGGACCTGCCGCCGTGCGCGAGCTGCCGGGGCGTGATCCGGCAGTTCCTCGACCGGCATCCGAACATCCGGATGAGGGTGTTGTACAAGTGAGAAGGGATGGCATGGGCATGGACATGGACGGGCAAGGCTTGACGGCGGAATACCTGCGGTTGCGGTGCGGGATGCTGGATCTGATCGACGGGGAGATGTTCGGGCGCGGTCTGGCGGCGGGGGCGGCGTGCGGGGCCGCGGAGGAGGCGTTCGGGGCGGCGCGGCGGCCGGAATGGGTGCGGAGCATCGTGCTGGGCGTGCTGGCGCGGCGCGATGCCAAGGCGCTGGCGCGGCGGGCGGGGGAGCTGGCGGAGGCGGAGCGGTGGGTGGCGTCGGCGGAGCTGCCGGGGACGCTGCGGGAGTGGGTGGAGCGGGATCTGCGGCGGGCGCGGCGGGCGGCGGGCGCGTACTGACGGGGCTCACGCGGCGCCGGCTAGCCGGTCGATGGCGCGGGCAAGGGCCGCGAAGGGGCGGCTGCGGGTCCAGAGGGGCTCCAGCCAGCGCAGGCGGGCGGTTTCGAGGAGGGCGACGGCGGCGTAGAGGGCAAGGGCGGCGGCGACGGCCGCAAGCGGGGTCCAGGCGTTCCCCCACCAGGCGGGGCAGCGGACGATGCGGGTCCAGAGGAGCGGCCAGAAGGCCGGGGTCTGGTGGGCGACGTAGACGGCGAAGGCGGGGCGGGCGGCGGCGTTGATCCAGCGGACGGGGGCGAGACCGAGTTTCGCGAAGCCGGCGAAGAGGCCGAGCGCGGAGAGGAAGTTCGGGGCGGATTTGAGATCGGCCAGGTACCACTCGGCGATGCTGTGGATGGCGCGGGCGGTCTCCCGCGAGGTGCCGTCGTTCGCGCGGGCCCACGCTTCGGGGAGGGCCATCGCCAGGTAGAGGGCCAGGCCGCCCGCGAGCGCGGTCCAGACGGGGAGGCGGCGCAGCCACGCGGGGGAACGGAGGCGGAGCCAGCCGGTGAAGAGGTAGACGTAGGCGAACCAGAGGGTGTCGGTGAGGTAGCCTTCGCGGAAGTCGGCCAGCGTCGAGTTGCCCACCAGCACGATGCCGCCCACCGCCACGAGCGCGGTCAGGCGGCGGGCGTCCAGTTCCAGAGCGTGCCGCAGGAAGGGGACGAGCAGGAGGAGGGACATCCACGCGGAGGCGAACCAGAGGGGACGGCCGAGGTAGGGGAGGAAGCCGCGGGCGAGGTCGGCGGGGCCGGCGCGCGTGCCCATCGCCAGGGCGACCAGCGTCAGGGGCGCGGCCCAGCAGAGGACCGTGAAGTGGAGGCGCCACCAGCGGCGGCCCGGCGCGAAGGCCGGTGCGCCGGGACGCGTGGCGTCCACCAGGAACCAGCAGCCCAGCAGGATGAAGATGTTCGTCGCCACCCGCGCGCCGCAGCCCAGGAGAGCCGATGCCCAGAGGGCGGGGCCGGTGCCGGCGCGGGAAAGAAGGTGCCCCTCGGTGAACAGGTGCCCCAGGACGATTGCCAGCATCGCGAGCAATCGCAGGAGTTCGAAATTCGACTGGCGGGGGGGGGCGCCTGGGGTCGCGGTTCTCATGGGGGAAAACATGCCGCGAGGGGGGGCGGTCGGTCAAGTTCCAATGGCGGGCGGGGGATGTTTTTCATGGGAGGGGGTGTGGGAGAAAAGGGGCGGAAAATGCAGGTTTTTCCGTAATTGCAAGAGTGTCCGGGTGCGGAACGGAAGGGGGGCGGGGGCGGGGCTGGTCAGGGGGCGAAGAAGGGGGTGGGGTCGAGGGTGGCGGTGTAGAGGGTGGTGGCGGGGCCGGTGAGGGTCAGGGGGGAGGCGGTGACGCGGAGGCGGTAGCCGGTGGGGGTGGCGAGGGTGGCGGGGGAGGGGGTCCAGCCGAGGTGCATCGCGACGAGGGCGGCGGCGGTGATGCCGGTGCCGCAGGCCAGGGTCTCGGCTTCGACGCCGCGTTCGTAGGTGCGGATGGGGATGGGGTCGGAAGGGGCGGCGGGGCGGGCGATGAAATCGGCGTTGGTGCCGGCGGGGGCGAAGGCGGGATGGTGGCGGACCCAGGAGCCGAGGCGGGGGAGGTCGAGGTGCGGGAGGTCGGAGAGGGGGACGGGGATGACGGCGTGGGGAACGCCGGTGTCGAGGAACCAGGCTTGGGGGGGAAGGGTGGCTTGGGCGGGGACCGGGGAGAGGGGGACGAGGGTGGGGGCGGGGTTGACGGTGGGGGGGAAGGTGATGCGGACCTGGGCGTCGGGGAGGATGTCGGCGGCGTGGAGGCCGGCGGGGGTTTCGATGTGCATGTGGGCGGGGGCGAGGCCTTCTTCTCGGGCGAAGAGGGCGGCGCAGCGGGCGCCGTTGCCGCACATGCCGGCCGGGGTGCCGTCGGGGTTGACGAAGACCATGCGGAAGTCGGCGGCGGGAGTGGTCGGGGGGCGGATGAGGATGAGGCCGTCGCAGGCAATGCCGGTATGGGGGGTGCAGAGGCGGGCGATGGCGGGGGCGTCGCGGTCGGGGAAGACGGAGGCGTCGTCGCGGATGACGATGAAGTCGTTGCCTGCGCCGTGCATCTTGCGGAAGGGAATGGGTGGGAGGTGCATGGGAAAAGGATTGCCGCGACGGGGCGGGTTGTCAAGTGCGAGTGTGGAACCCGGCCCCGCGGGGCCGAGCGCGGGACCTTGGGGGGGGACAGGAGGGGAGGAAGGGGGCCCCGCCGTTTCCGGCGGGGCGCGGAACCTCGGGGGGGCTCAAGGGGAGGCGGGGAGGACTTGGAGGAAGAGGGGGAGCGTGGAGGGCCAGTCGGCGAGGAGGCGGTGGGCGAGGGGGGAGGCGGTGACGGCAAGGTGGGCGCGGAGGAGGCGGAGGAGGGTCGATTCTTCGGGAGTGCCGGGGAGGATGGGGTGGAGGTCGACGGAGTCGAGGTTGCAGCGGAGGTCGAAGTCGCCGTCGAGGTCGAGGACGTAGGCGGCGCCGCCCGTCATGCCGGCGCCGAAGTTGATGCCGGTCGGGCCCAGGATCAGGGCTTCGCCGCCCGTCATGTATTCGAGGGCGTGGTCGCCGACGCCTTCGGCCACCAGGGTCGCGCCGGAGTTGCGGACGCCGAAGCGTTCGCCGGCGCGGCCGTTGAGGTAGATGGACCCGCTCGTGGCGCCGTAGGCGACGACGTTGCCGGCGATGGTGTTGGTTTCGGGCGGGTAGGTGGCGCCGGGCGGCGGCGCGACGGTGATGGTGCCGCCGGAAAGGGATTTGCCCAAATAGTCGTTGGCGGCGCCGCGGAGGTTGAAGGTGATGCCGTGCGCGAGGAAGGCGCCGAAGGATTGGCCGGCGGTGCCCGTGAAGTCGATGGTGATGGCGCCGTCGGGGAGGCCGGAGGGGCCGAAGCGGGAGGCAATCTCGCCGGAGAGGGAGGCGCCGATGGAGCGGTGGGAGTTGGTGATGGGGCGGGTGAGGTGGAGTGACGAGTGACGAGTGACGAGTGACGAGTGGGCGGGCGGGGGCTCTGCCCCCGCACCCCCGGAGGAGGGGGGAGGGGGAAGGTGGGGGAGGAT
>JAFXQI010000030.1 GCA_017527155.1 Kiritimatiellia bacterium | reverse complement strand
GGCGCCGGTGACCGGTGCCGGTGCGAATGGGGGAAGGGGCTGGGACATCAACGGCACTCCTTCATGGCGAAGAGACATGAATCACAGGTTTTCATAGAACTCCATGACTTTCCGGGACTCCGCACCGATGTCGTACCCGGCGCGGCGCAAGGCGTCCGAAACATCCGGTTTCGAGGGATGGGCGGCATGCAGGGCCAGCATTTCGCCAGCCCAGGCACGGGGCCCGGCGGACAAGGGGACTTTCTTGGCCAGGGGGGAGAGGAGGACGTCGTCCGGCACGCCATCGCTGACGATCGTGGGCAATCCCGCGGCCTGGGCCTCGATGGCGACGATGCCCAGACCCTCGGAGAGGGTGCAGAAGGCAAAGGCGTCCATCCCCTGCATCCAACGGGGGACATCGCTCCGCTGGCCCAGGAAACGAACCGCGTCGACCAGGTCCAGCTCCCGGAGCCGCGTTTCCAGCATGGGGCGGTCGGGACCGTCCCCGACAAGCCATAGTTGTGAATCGGGGCGCGTGGAATGGATGGCGGAAAACATGTCCAGCAGGAACATCTGGTTTTTCCGCTTCTGGAGTTTCCCGACATTGCCCAGGACGAACGTGGATTCCCCGGTGCCGGCCTCGTGCCGGACCTGTCGGGCAACGGCGGGGTCGAAGCGGAATTTGGGCAGCTCGATGGCGTCGTGGACGACCATGGAATTGTTCCGCCGGACGGCGGCGGGGCCGAAGCTCACGCGGATGGCATCCTCGGAGCAACCGAAGAGCGCGAACGCGTGTTTGCGGATGTAGGCGCGGAAGGCGGCGTCCGCCAAGCCCACCAGCGGCGCGATGCGGCGGCGGAGGGCGTTCCTGGGGAGGACCAGCCCGGCGTTGTGGGCGTGGGCGATCAGGCGCACGCCCGGATGTTTGCGGACCACATGGAGGCAGGCCGCCACGATCGCGACGATGCTGGTGTTGACGACGACGACGGCGTAGTCATCCGCCGAGAGGATGCGGTCGAGTTCCCGCATGATCCGGAAGTAGTTCGTCGAGCCGGTCTTCCGGGTCCGCGCGTTGGCGAAGAAGAACTTGGAATCCGCGAACACGGGATCGTCCATGACCAGGGCCATGGAATTCTCCTTGCAGCCGAAGAAATCGTACCGGATCCGGGAGCGGTCGGCATGGAGGTATTGCTGGTAGAGGTAGCTGGCGACGCCGGAAAAGGTGGTGTTCCCGCTGAAAACCTGGAGGATTTTCTTCATGCTCGGCGCCCCTCCCGGGCGGAAGGGGTGGCGGAACCCGTGATTGAATGGGTAGGGCGGGCAGTCCCTGCCCGCCGGAGTCCGCCAGGCCGAAGGACGGCGCCAGAGATGCGCGGAGGCCGGTTTTCCCCGGTTTCCGGCCGGATTGCATCCGCACATCCGACGACATCCGAAGGCACGTTCCAGCTTCCGGCGGCGAAGGGACTCGCCGCCCTACCCGGCTTCGCACGGACGAAATCACTTTGCCTGGCAACTCCCATGGGCCGGAACCCGACAGCCGGCAAGCATCTTGTCCGACGGTTCACGACAGCCTCCTTTGCGGCGTTCCGCCGGGGGAGGTCCGGGCGGAGAAGAGACGGGAGAGGGCGATGGCCAGGACGATCGACAAGGCCATGCCGCCGCCGCAGACGGCCCAGGTGGCGGGGAGTCCCGCGAGAAGGGCGAGGTCCCGCACCGCGATGTGGACGAGGAACAGTTCCAGGGAGTACTTGCCGAACGTTTTCAGGGCCTTCCCGACGCAATCGGGAACGATGGCGCTGTTGCGGGCGAGAAGGTAGAGGAAGACGAGGAACAGGGAATAGGGCCAGTTGGCCAGGCGGGCGAACGGGCCGTCCCCGAGCACGAGGACGAGCTTCAGGGGCACGGCCAGGACGGAGGCCCACAAAAGGGCGGCGGGGATGCGTTTTCGGGCCATCGCCCAGGGGGCGCACGCCATGCCGGTCCAGAAGGCGGGAATCCGCAGCCACGCGATTTCGGTCTCGCCGAACCAGCGCGGGGCGCAGCGGGCCAGCAGCAGGGAGAGGAGCAGGGGCGCGAGCATGAGCGCGAGAATCAGCGCCGGGCGGCGCGTGCCCACCCACGGGGCGAGCAGGTACAGGGGGCAGAGGAGGGCGATGTACCAATAGGCCTTGGTGCCGTTTCCCCAGAAGGAGAGCGTGGACCAGTCGTAGCAAAAGGTCCCCCACGAGGCATGCTGCAGGACGATGTCGCGGAGGAACCAATAGACGGCGCCCACGAGCAGGTAGGGCAGGAGCACCCGCCGGAAGCGCTTGCGGTAGAAACCGCCCGCGCGGGGCGAGGAGGACAGCGAGTAAAAGATGCCGAACCCGGAGAGGAACAGGAAGATGTCGACGCCGACGCTGCCGATCGCGCCGTCGTACGCCCGCGTCAGGAGGGCGAACGTCCCGCCGGGATGGCCCATGCGCAGCCATCCAAGGGCATGCAGGAGCATGACGCCGCCGATCGACAGCCCGAACAATTCCCCCCGGTAGCGGCTGATGTCGTTCCAGTTCGTCGGCTGCACGGAATCACCTCATGGGCGGCGGGCGATGTACTCCCGGGAGGGGAGATTGAGGTCGTAGAAGACCGGCTGGTCGAGCGGCAGGCGTTTTTCGACGGGGGGCCGGACCATGTAGTCCCCGTAGTGGCGGCGGAGGTAGGGATCGTACTGGCCGGGGATGTTGAAGGTGGCGCCGTGGAACAGGATTTTCGTGGGATGGAGGATGTCGGAGCGTTTCCGGGCGCCGCCGAAGCCGTTGAGGGCGACCTCCTCGCAACCCGTCCCGTTGTATTTGCGCACCTGGCGGCCCGTGAAATGGATGATCCAGTTGCGGAGGCGCTTGTTCCGGACGAGGAAAAGAAGGATGGTGCAACCGATCTGCCGCAGCTTGGACTGCTTCAGTTTCGGGGGGCGCTGGGTGAGGAAGAGGATGTACGGATAGGCGAAAAAGCGCTGGATCTTCCGCTTGACGGGATTGGCGGGGATTTCGTCGAGGGGCTGGACGTCGATCTTCACGCCCAGGCAGCGGTCGGAGAGGCCGGCTTCGTGCTCGCGGACCCAGGTGGTGTTCTGGTTGCGGAGGAGGGCGATGGGGACGAAGGCGCAGAAATCGTCCGTCGTGCGGTAGAGGCTGAAGCGTTCCTTGTCGCCGTCCTTTTCCCAGCACTCGAACAGCTTTTCGAAGTCTTCCCGGAGGAGCGCGACATCGAGGTCGTCGTCCCACGGGATGAAATCGTGTTCGCGGACCGCCCCGATGCAGGAGCCGGCGCCGATGACGTAATGGAGGCCGTGCTTTTCGCAGAACTCGTGGAAATAGGAGAGGTTCTCGAAAATGCGCTGGTGCAGGAGGGCGATGTCCTGGGGCTTGACCCGGCCGGTGCCTCTGCCGTCGCCGCCGGTGCGGTCGGTTTCATAGGGACTCTTTTGGGGCGCGTTGTCTTGCATGGGGGTCCTTTCGGGGGTCATCCGGCGAGGTCCGGGAGGAGATCGTGGCGCATGATGTCCTGTCCGCCGGTGTCCAGGACGCGGACGGAACGGACGAACTCGCGGTGCTTGCGGTTGAATTCTTCCAGGGTGTCGGCCTGGACGGTGAAGCCGGCGACGCGGTCGGTGCTGCTGGCGATGGTGCCGCTGAAGGACCAGCCGCGGGGGCGGAGGAGGCGGTAGTCGGAGATGGTGCCCCGCCGGAGCTGTTCGTCGAAGCCGTCTAGGCGGTCGAAGACGCCGGGGCGGCAGTAGATGAAGTCGTTGGCGATGTAGCGGTTTTCCGGCGGGCGGACGCGGATGTCCGGTTCCAAGCCCAGTGTCAGGTCGATGACGCCCTGGATGACGTCCACGCCGGAGGCGTGCTGGACGAGGAGCCATTTCATGGCGCCGCCCGTCCGGGCGCAGAACTCCAGGACGGTGAGCTCGGTCCCGTCCGTGAGCATCTGGACCAGCATGGGGCCGTTTTCCAGACGGAAGGCTTCCGCGATCTGCTGGCAGACCTTCCCGATTTCGGCCTTCAGGGCTTCCGATGCATGGACCGGGAACTTGCCGCGGAAGATGGCGAAGTGGTCGGCGTCGCGGACCTTGTCGCTGTTCGAGATGCACAGGACGTGGGCTCGCCCGCCTTCTACGAAAAGGTCCACGCTGATTTCCTCCCCCTCGAAGAATTCCTCGACGATGACGTTCGGGGAGCGTCCGATGGCCTGGGCTTCGCCGAAGGCGGTGCGGAGTTCGGCGGGGGTGCGGACTTTTTTGACCCCCTTGGAGCTGTAGGCGTCCACCGGCTTGACGATCAGGGGATAGCGCAGATGGGCGACGGCGGCCTCGTCCAGGGCCGGCAGGACGACGTGTCGGGAGGTGGGGATGCCTTTCTCCACGAAAACCTGCTTCATGAGGGCCTTGTCGGAGACGAGTTTGGCCGTGGCGTAGTCGATGTACCACGGCAACCCCAGGTCTTCGGCCACCTGCGCCACGACGAGCAGCACCTGGTCCGCGCAGACCGTGATGGCGAAATCGACGTGTTCGTCTTGGGCGATCTTCTTGACTCCCTCGATATCGAACACGTTGATCTGGAAGAACTTGTCGGCGTATGGCCGTGCCAGCGGATTGGGCGCCCCGTCCACCAGGACGGTTTCGATGCCGCGGGCCTTCAGCTCTTCGATCAGGGTGATTTGCGGCATGCCGCCGGCCACGACCAGGGCTTTCATGCGTCTTTCCCCCCTTCCATGGATTGGTTCGGATGTTGATCGGGCACGTAATGCTTGGAAAACCGGTCGACGCCGCGGTATTCGGTTTTGACGTCGGTCCCCTCGCTGGTGAAGACCGTGGCGAAGGTGAGGAACACCACTTTGACGTCCCACCAGAGGGAGTAGTTCCGGATGTATTCCAGATCGTATCGGATGCGCTCCGGCCACTGGATGTTGTTGCGCCCCCTGACCTGGGCCCAGCCCGTGATGCCGGGACGCATGGCGAAGCGGCCGTTTTCTTCGGGCGTGCAGCGTTCGGCCTGGTAGTCCAGCATGGGGCGGGGCCCCACGATGCTCATGGTCCCGTTCAGGATGTTGAACAGCTGGGGCAGCTCGTCCAGGCTCGTCTTGCGGAGGAGCTTGCCGATGGGGGTGATCCGGTCTTCGGACATGATTTCCTTGCCGTTCCGGTCGTACTGTTCCGTGATCATGGTGCGGAACTTGTACATTTTGAACGGCTTCTTGTCCTTTCCGATGCGGGTCTGGGTGAACAGGGCCGGTCCCTTGGAACAGAGTTTGATGGCGAGATAGACCACCTCGAAGACGGGCACGACAAAGAGCAACACGATGCACGCCAGGCTGATGGCGATATCGGCGCCCCGCTTGACGGAAAGCTGGAATTGTCGGATGGGTGGGTTCATGGAAGGAAGGGAATCCAAATCGAATGCTCTGGGCAATATAGCAGAAAACGCGTGCCGTGAACAAGGCGAAAGGGCGGTGAAAGGGCATCTCCCGGCATCGCCCGTAGCGGAGTTTGGGGTTGCGGGGCGGGGTGGGGGAGGGGTAGGATGGGGGCATGGTCGAAGGACGCACGTATCGAGGTCGGATTTTCGCGGCGCATGCCGTGCTGTGGGTGTTCATCGCGCTGGTGATGTTCCCGCTGGTGATGGTGGTGTCGATTTCGTTCCGCAAGGGGAATTTCTCCACGGGCAGCCTGTGGCTGACCCCGGAGACGTTCAGCCTGGAACACTGGCGCATGGTGCTGGGTCTGCCGATCGAGCAGGCCGACGGCTCGATGGCGCCGTCGGGGTCGCCGGTGCTGCTGTGGTTCTGGAACTCGATCAAGGTGTCGGGGACGGCGGCGGCGTTGATCCTCCTGCTGTCGTCGACGTGCGCGTACGCGTTCGCCCGGATGCGGTTCGCCTGCCGGGAGAAACTGCTGGGGGCGATGCTGATTTTGCAGATGTTCCCGCTGGTGCTGGCGCTGATCGCCGTGTACTCGATCCTGGAGGGCGTGGGCCGGTGGGTGCCGGCGCTGGGGCTGGATACGCATCCGGGGCTGATCCTCGCCTACCTGGGCGGGGTGGCGACGCACATCTGGATGATCAAGGGCTACTTCGATTCCCTGCCGGTGGCGCTGGAGGAATCGGCGTCGATCGACGGCGCGAGCGCGTGGCAGACGTTCTGGATGATCATGCTGCCGACGTCGTTGCCGATTTTCGCCATCGTGTTCATCCTGGCCTTCATCGGGATGATCGGGGAATACCCGATGGCGAGCGTGGTGCTGCAGCGGACGGAGCAGTGGACGCTGGCGGTGGGCGCGAACAGTTTTTTGTACGAGCAGAACTACCTCTGGGGGGACTTCGCGGCGACGGCGGTGCTTTCGGGACTGCCGATCACGGCGCTCTTCCTCGCGTGCCAGAAGCTGCTGGTCAGCGGGCTGACCGCGGGCGGCGTGAAGGAATAGCGCGGTTTTCCAATGGTTTTCCCCGGGGTGGGGCGAGCTCTCCGAGCGAGCCGTTCCTGCTGGAAAACTCCGATTGTCCCGATTCCCTCCGCTGCCGCTCCGGGCTGGATTTCTTTGTCCGGGGGCGGCGACGTCCTTTTCCACCGCGGACGCGCGGAAGCGCGTCCCTCCCGATGCGCTCTCCACGGGGAAGGACGCGCTTCTGCGCGTCCGCGAAAGAAAAGGGGATGGCACAATGGACGGCGCCCACCCCATTTCTCAACCCGCTCTGGCACCGTGGTCACGACGGTCCCGGGAAAGGCAAAACCCGAAACCCCGGCGTTCCGGGATTTCGGGTTTCGGGGATTCCGGCCCCGTGGGGCGCCCGTCAGAAGAGGTCGGCGAAGGCGAGGGCGATGATCTGGTTGCCTTCGGCGTTGGGATGGAGGCCGTCGTCGAGGTAGAGGGCGGGGTCCGGATCGGAGCCGTCGAGGAATTCCTTCTCGAGGTCCACGCACTTGAGGCCGTACTGGCCGGCGAGGTTGCGGATGGCGTTGTTCAGGCGGTAGGTTGCGCCGGCGAAGAGCTCGTGGCCGTGGATGGGGATGGGGTAGGTGGCGAGGACGGGCACGACGTGCTTGTTGCGGCACGTGTTGACGATGCTCTCCAGGGAGCCGGAGATTTGCGAGGTGCTGCGGCCGAACAGGATGTCGTTGATGCCGTAGAGGACCAGCATGTAGGCGCCCTTGCGCTTGGAGATGACGGTGGAGCAGCGCCCGGAACCGGCGGCGGCGGTCGAGCCGTAGGAGCCGTCGTTGGTGACGGTCTTGCCAATCAGCCCCGTGAGGATGGCGGGGTAGGAGGGCTGCACTTCGCCGGCGGTCAGGGAGTCGCCGAACGCGATGACGACGTTCAGGTCGTTGTCGCCGGGGTCGTCGTTGGAGAGGCCGCCGCCGCCGCCACCGCCGCCGCAGCCGGCGGCGACGAGGCCGCCCGCGAGGGCCGTGCACAGCAGAAGGGCCGAAAGACGTTTGAACAGGTTGGGTCTGGGTCTGGACATGGAAAAATCCTCCTTGGGTTGTGCGGATGACAGTAGCGGGCGGCGGGGCGCTTGTCGAGACGTTTTACCTCGCGCGCGGGAATGCGGTTGCTTTTTCCGGTGCGAGGGCGCAGAGTGGTCCGAAACAACCAACAAGGAGAAAAGAATGAGCAGAGCGTACAACTTCAACGCCGGTCCCGCGGCCCTCCCCCTGGAAGTCCTCGAGCAGGCCAAGGCCGAGTTGACCGATTTCGCCGGCACCGGCATGTCCATCATGGAACACTCGCACCGCGGCAAGGCGTACGACGCCGTCCACGCGGAAGCCGTCGCCAACATGTCCAAGCTGCTGGGCCTGACCGACGACTACCAGGTGTTGTTCCTGCAGGGCGGCGCCTCCCTCCAGTTCTCGCAGGTCCCGCTGAACCTGCTCCCGGCCGGCGGCTCCGCCGACTACGTCAACACCGGCACCTGGGCCAACAAGGCCATCAAGGAAGCCAAGAAGGTCGGCACGGTCAACATCCTCGCCGACACCTCCAAGGAAATCCCGACGAACATGCCGGACTTCGCGGCGCTGCCGTACAGCAAGGACGCCGCCTACGTGCACGTGACCTCCAACGAAACCATCGCGGGCACCGAGATGCCGTTCTTCCCGGACACGCCGTCCCCGCTCGTCGCCGACATGTCCAGCGACATCCTCTCGCGGCCCTTCGACATCACCAAGTTCGGCCTCGTCTACGCCGGCGCGCAGAAGAACCTCGGTCCCTCGGGCGTGACGCTGGTCGTCATCCGCAAGGACCTGCTCGAACGCGCCCCCGAGACGCTGCCGACGATGCTCCAGTACCGGACGCAGGCCAAGGAGAACTCCCTCTACAACACGCCGCCGACGTTCGGCATCTACATCCTGATGCTCGTCTCCCGCTGGCTGCTCGCCAAGGGCGGCGCCGCCGGCATCGAGGCCATCAACAAGGCCAAGGCCGCCAAGCTCTACGCGGCGATCGACGGCTCCGGCGGCTTCTACAAGGGCACCGCCGTCCCGGCGTTCCGCTCCAACATGAACGTCACGTGGCGCCTCCCGAGCGAGGAGCTCGAAGCGCAGTTCGTCAAGGAAGCCATCGCGCAGAACATGATCGGCCTGAAGGGCCACCGCTCCGTCGGCGGCATCCGCGCCAGCATCTACAACGCCTGCCCGCCGGAAGCCGTGGACGCCCTCGTCGCCTTCATGGCCGACTTCCAGAAGAAGAACGGCTGAGTCCCGAGCCCATCCAGGCCACCGTCCGCCCGCGTTCCGCCCCGGTTCGCGGGCGGATCCGTGTCCGGCTGGCCGCGGATTTTCCAACCATTGGAAACTTTTTTTCCAATCATTGGAAAAACAGGCCGGATTTTTCCAACCATTGGAAAACATTTTTCCAACCATTGGAAAACCCGCCGGGGCCGCGGGGCGGACTTTTCGCTTTCTCTTTCCCTGTCCACGCCCTACCATGGGCGGACGAAAGGAAACTTCTCCATGATCGATCTCCACTGCCATTCCACCTTTTCCGACGGCTCCTTCACCCCCGAGCAGCTGGCCGACAAGGCCGACGCCATCGGTCTGGCCGCCCTCGCGCTGACCGACCACGATACCCTCTCCGGGCTGGCCCGCTTCCAGGCCGCGGCCGCATGCCACGCGTTCCGCGCGGTGCCGGGGATCGAGATCAGCGTCGACTGCCCCTCCGGCGTCATGCACATGCTCGGCTACTGGATGGACCCCGCGGACGCCGAACTCAACCGCCAGCTCGAATGGGTCCGCGACGGCCGTTCCGCCCGCAACCGCGAAATCCTGCGCAAGCTCAACGAACTCGGCTTCGCGGTCTCCGAGGATGAGGTCCGGGCGAAGGCCGGCGAGGACGTCGTCGGGCGCCCGCACTTCGCGCAGGTGATGATCGAGAAGGGCTATGTCAAGGACAAGTACGATGCTTTCGACAACTGGCTCGGCGACGGCAAGCCCGCGTACGCCGACCGCCCGCGCCTGACCGCCGAGGTGGCCATCGACCTGCTGTGTGCGGCGGGCGGGGTGCCGGTGCTCGCGCATCCCTTCACGCTGCACCTCGGCAAGGAGAGCATGGAAACGCTCCTGCGCTCCCTCAAGGAGCGCGGCCTGGTCGGCATGGAATGCTACTACTCCGAGCATTCCGCCGACCTCACGCGCGACTACCTCGAACTGGCCGCCCGCCTCGACCTGGTCCCGACCGGCGGCAGCGACTTCCACGGCGAGGCCTCCCCCGGCGTCGAAATGGGTACCGGCATGGGCGGCCTCAACGTCCCCGACGAGACCGTCGCCGCTCTCGAAGCCCGCCGTCCCCGCTGACCCCGCCCCCGCTCCGCCATGCCGCCATCTCCGCCAGCCGCGCTGCTTCCGGTCCGCCGCCGTTTCCGCCGCCTGCTGTCGGGTTTGGCGCTGGCGGTGGGCGTGGCGGCCGCCGTCGCGCTCCCCGTCCCCGCACGGGCCTTCTACTTCCGTCTCGACGGCGATCGCATCTGGTTGCAGGCCGAGCGCACGCCGCTGGCCGCGGTCCTCGACCAGTTCGCGCGCGCGGGCGTCGAAGTCTGGGCCGATCCCGGTATCGACGGCACGCTCACGGGCACGCTCCGCGGCGAAGAACTGTCCGACGGCCTCGACGCGATGCTCGGCCGCTACGACTACCTCCTCTCCTGGCGCCTCCTCGCCGGCCCGCTCGGGAAAGTCCCCAAGCTGCGCAGCATCCGCGTCTTCTCGCCCGGCCGCTCCGGCAGCGCCGTCCGACGCGACGCCCCGGCCCGCACCACCTTCGACATCACGCGCGGCGTCACCGGCCGCGGCCCCGAGTTCGTGCGCGACGAACTGCTCGTCGCCGTCCGCCCCGGCACCACCTACGACCAGTTCCGCTCTCTCCTCGACCAGACCGGCGGGATGCTCGTCGAATCCCAGGACGGCGTCTACCTCGTCCGCTTCCCGCCCGGCACCAACATCGAAGCCCTCCTCCCGCAGCTCCGCCGCTCCCCCATCGTCGCGCACGCCGAGCTGAATCACGCCGTCCGCCTCCCGCCCGGCGCCGCGTCCGCCGCCGCCGCATCCCTGCCCGCCGTCGCCCCGCCGGCCGACGGCACCATTCCCGTCGCCGTCCTCGACAGCGGCCTCGACCCCGCCTCCCCCGCCGCCGGTTACGCCAGCGCCGCCTGGGACGCCGTCGCGCCCGACACCCCCATCACCGACCCCGTCGGCCACGGTACCCAGATGGCTCTCCTCGCCTCCGGCGCCGCCACCGCCGACGGGTGGCAAAGCGCCGGTACCGCCCTGCCCGTCGTCGCCGTCCGCACCTTCGACGCCAACGGTGCCACCAGCGATTTCGCCCTCCTGCAGGCCCTCGCCTACGCCAAGAAAGCCGGTGCCCGCGTCGTCAACATGAGCTGGGGCTCCGACACCCCCAGCGACTTCGTGGCGTCCGCCCTGCGCCGCGCCGCGGACGACGGCCTCGTGCTGGTCGCCGCCGCGGGCAACGGAGGGGCCCCCGCCGACGCCTACTATCCGGCCGCCTACGACGGCGTCCTCGCCGTCGCCGGCACCACCCCCGACGGCGCCTCCGTCTGGTCCGGCTCCAGCACCGGCCCCTACGTCGATCTCGCCGCGCCCGCCACGAGCACCACCCGCACCGGCAACACCGTGACCGGCCTCGCCGGCACCTCCGTCTCGTCCGCCGCCGTCGCCGGGGCGATCGCCCGCTGGCTGAACCAGCATCCCGAGGCCACCTCCGCAGACGCCGTCGCGGCCCTCAAGGCCGCCCTCTCCCCCGCCGCCGGCCCGGGCACCGGTACCGGGACCCTCGACGCCGACGCCCTCTCCCGCTACCTCAAATGACCGCTTGACTTCCCGCGCCACCCTGCTATCCTCCACCCCCGATCAAGCCAACGTAGCTCAGCTGGCAGAGCATCGCATTCGTAATGCGACGGTCGACGGTTCGAATCCGCCCGTTGGCTCCAGCTTGAAACCCTTGGAAACCGCGCCATTGCAAGGTTCCCAAGGGCTTCTTTTTGTCGGGTGCGCGCCAGGCGGCGGGGGGAGGCGGGAATCAACGGGAGGTCGGTTCGGGGCGGGATTTTTGCCACCTTTTTGCCATGGGAACGGAATCCACGCCGGATAACTGCCCGGATACTGCCCGGAAGGGGCCGGGCAGGGGCAATCAGCGGAAGCGGGCGCGGAGGTCGCGGCGGAGGAGTTTCCAGCCGTTGACGCGGGGGAGGGCGTCGAGGGTGAAGATCCTGCGCGGGACCTTGTAGGGGGCGAGGTGGGCCTTGGCGTAGGCGGTCAGGTCGTCGGCGCTTTCCGCGCTCCAGCCGTCGCGCCAGACGACGGCCGCGGCGACGAGTTCGCCGCTGTGTTCGTCTTCGGTGCCGAAGACGGCGATCTCGGCGACGCCGGGATGGCGGAGAAGCGCGTCTTCGACTTCGGTGGGATAGACTTTCCAGCCGGAGAAGACGATCATGTCCTTTTTGCGGTCGGTGATGAAGAGGCGGTTGTCGGCGTCGAGGTAGCCGACGTCGCCGGTCAGGAACCATCCGTCGGGGAGGAAGTTCTCGGCGGTGGCTTCGGGGCGGTTCCAGTAGCCCTTGGCGACGGCGGGGCCGCGGAGGGCGATTTCGCCGGCTTCGCCGCAGGGTTTCTCGGCGGCGGGGTCGAGTTCGTCGACGATCTTGACCTCGGAGAAGCAGACGGGGTGGCCGACGCTCTGGAAGCGGTCGGCCGTGGCGTAGTCCTCGGGGCGGATGACGGTGCCGGTGCCGATGACGATGGTTTCGGAGAGGCCGTAGGCGTTGAGGACGGGGATGTGGAAGCGCTCGTGCCACTGCTTCCATACGCCGTCGTGGAGGGGGCCGCCGCCGGAGATGATGCCGCGGACCGTGGAGAGCGCGTCCTCGGTGGCGGGCGAGGGCTGGGAGAGGAGGGTGTGGATGACGGGGGGCATCCCGGCGAGGAGCGTGACGCGGTGCGTGCGGCAGAGGTCGAGGTAGGGGGCGAGCTTGTAGCGGGCCATCATGACGTAGAGGGCGCCGGCGCGCATCGCGGCGATGCCCCAGGAGAGGCCGACGTGGCCCATGGGGTAGATGCCGAGGTAGGTGTCGGTCTGGCGGCAGTCGAGGACATCGCATTCGTTGTGGATCGCGGCGAGCCAGTTGCCGTGCGTGAGCATCGCGCCCTTGGGCTGGCCGGTGGTGCCGGAGGTGTACTGCAGCTGGCAGAGGTCGTCGAAATCGGTGTTCTCCGGCGGGAGCACGGGGGCGCCGCGCCAGGATTCGATGTCGCCGGGGACGTACGCGGGAACGGGGACGGGCAGCGAGGCGAGGAGCTCGGCGCCGGCGGGGTCGGTCACGACGAGGGAAGCGCCGGAATCGCGGACGAGGTAGGCGAGTTCGTCGCCGGTGTAGACGCGGTTGCAGGGGACGGCGACGGCGCCGATGCGCCAGATGGCGAAGTAGGCGAAGAGGTACTCGGGGGAGCTGTCGAGGTAGAGGGCGACGCGGTTGCCCTTGCGGATGCCGAGGCCCTGGAGGGCGCGGGCCATCTCGGAGGCGATGGCGAGGACTTCGGCGGAGTTGTACCACGTGCCGCGCTCGGGACAGTGGAAGACGGGCTTGCCGAGGCGGCGGGCGTTGGCGTCGAGGAAGGTCGTGATGTTCAGCATGGTGTTTTCTCCTGGAAACGGGGCGCGGGCGTTCCCCGCGCGATTCCCGGGACCATACCCCCCGCCCGCCCGCCCCTTCAAGCGCGAAAACGCGCCGCCGTGAAGTTTTCCAATGATTGGAAAACTTTTTTCCAATCATCTGTAATTCCCGGCCCTGAATTCTGACCATGGGGAGGGAGTGCGGATTCTCGAAAGATTTTGCTTGCTTCCGGGGTGAGACGGCGTATTGTAGTTAGAAATAATAAATATATCTACATCCGGGAGTTTGAATCATGTTCC